>JBHEKR010000560.1:0-8049 GCA_041859365.1 Candidatus Hydrogenedentales bacterium | reverse complement strand
CTGGAAAGCCCCCGCTCCATGGGTTCGCATCCGGCGCGACTCGGCGCTATACTCCCACGGCAAGGAGGTCCGCATGAACTCAAGATTAACCGTGATCCCGCTCAGCGTGCTGGTAGCTTGGCTGGTGTATTTCCCGGCAATCGCCGAGGACACGCCCCCGGCGCCCATCGAGGTGGGTAGCGATAAGCAACTCTTCATCGACACACTCTTCTTCGAGAGCGCCTCGGGCGTTCGGCTCCAGGTGAACCCCGCCACGAAGACGGGTGAGCAGAACGTGGTGCGCGATCGGTCGTGGGAGAGCGCCACGTTGAACTGGTTCTCCGTGATGGAGGACCGGGGTGGTACCCTGTCGACCTCGGACCAGCCTAAGGCGCGCTATCGCATGTGGTACGAGGCCTATGACATCGAAGGCTGGCCCAATCTGGATGATACTTCCTTCTGCTACGCGGAGTCCGCCGACGGGATCACGTGGAACAAGCCGGCGCTGGACCTCTTCGATTATCAGGGCAGCACGAAGAACAACATTCTCTTCCGCCAGATCGGCCCCGAGGGTGCCCGATCGCGCGTCCATGGTAGCCACGTCTTCAAGGACCCCGCCGCACCGCCAGAACAGCGCTACAAGGCGGTGTCGCAGGGTATCTTCGAGGCGCTGGGCACCCCACCCTACCGCGTGGCGGGCATGTATTCGCCCGATGGGTTCCAGTGGACGCGCTACCCCGACCCGATTTGCGATATCTTCGGCGACAGCCAGTATTCCGCCGTGTGGGACGAAGGGACCAAGGCTTACGTGCTCTTTGGCCGCGTCAGCGGGCGGGGACGTGCCCTGGGCCGTTCCACCAGCAAGGATCTGTCTTTCTTTGAGCCGCTCCAGCCTGTGCTGGAGACCAACGAGCAGGATCCGCCGGACAGTGATTTGTACAATCCTGCGGCCATGAAGTATCCGCATGCGGCCCGGGCGTGGTTCATGTTTCCCAGCCTCTTCAATCACCAAACCCAGACCCTCGACATCCGCATCGCCACGAGCAGGGATGGCATCACCTGGAACTGGCCGGAACAGTCGAAGTCCTATATTCCGCTCGGGGCGGAGGGCAGCTTCGACAGCGGCTCCCTTTACATGGGCCAGGGGCTACTGCGCGTCGGGGATACGCTCTATCAATACTACGGCGGCTCACCGCTCAATCATGAAGAGGGCGAGCTGGAGGCCCTCGTCCTCCCAGGCAACAGCCGCGTCGTGAGCCGCGTTACCACACGGCTTGACGGCTTCGTCTCGGTTGAGGCGGAAGCGGGCGGCGGCGCCTTCACCACGCCTCCCCTGCTCTTTCAGGGCAACCTGCTGAAGCTGAACGTCCACGTCCGCGAGGGCGGCTACCTCCGTGTGGGGCTCCTCGACGAGAATGACGAGGCCGTACCGGGGCGTACCCCCGCCGATTGCGAAGCGATTACCGGGGATCAGATCGACGCGCTGGTGCTGTGGAAAGACGGAGGCGATGTGACCGCGCGGGCGGGAAAGCCCACGCGGCTGCGAATCGAGATGGACCAGGCAAGCCTCTATGCCTTCCGATTCACCGTGGGCAACGCGGGGAAAGAGCGGGATCACTGACCATGGATCACCGCGAAGCCGGACGCTACTGGAACGCCAACGCCGAGGCGTGGTCCCAACTTTCTCGAGCAGGCTATGACCTCTTTCGCGACCAATTAAACACGCCCGCCTTTCTCGAATTGTTGCCCGAAGTCTCCGGCCTGTATGGACTGGACATCGGCTGTGGCGAGGGACACAATACGCGGCTCTTAGCGGACCTCGGTGCTCGCGTCACCGCGCTGGACTATTCCCGGATATTCTTGCATCATGCGCGAATTCACGAGTCGGCGAATCGCAGGGAAATCCGATACCTCCAAGCCAGTGCGGTGGAGCTTCCTTTTCCCAATGAGACCTTTGACTTCGCCACGGCCTTCATGTCCCTCATGGAATTCCCCGAGACCCTCGAAGCACTCGTCGAAGTGTGGCGGGTGTTGAAGCCCGGTGGCTTTCTCCAGTTCTCCATCACCCATCCCTGTTTCAACACGGTCGACCGCGAAAACCTCCGCGACGAGTATGGAAAAACGTGGGGCGTCCAGTTGGGTGACTATTTCGCCCCGTGCACGGGCCAGATCGCGACCTGGACCTTCAGTGACGCGACCGAGGAGGTGCGCGGCGACTTGCCGCTCTTTCAAGTGCCCGACTTCCGTCGGACAATGAGCGAGTGGGTGAGTTTACTTGTGGAATCCGGATTTCAAATTCAAGCAATGCAGGAGCCCTGTCCCAGTGACAAGGATATCGCTCGCTACCCAAAACTTCAGCCGTCGCGAATAGCTCCCCTGTTTATGCATTTTCAGGCTTCCAAGCCGTGAACGCCCGCTGAATGGATTCATATGAATGCCCCAGGCACCGGCTCTTCAGTCTCGTAACGTCAATGCCAGCTACGTCCCGAATTCGCCCCACACTATCCCTGTGTGCTAGGGTTATGCGGTTTAACCGACTAGAGAGCGCATCCCATGGTATCTGCAGAGTTGTACGTTGACGGGGCATGGCCCGATTTCGCAGGCAAGACGCTGGAGCGCCTCATCGCGCAGGAGGCCTGGTTCGCGGGCGAACTGGACGACGAGGCCAATGTGGTATGGCTCTGCGTCGATGGCGCCTGGCACAAGCTCTACTTCGACGACGATATCATCTTCTGGCGCACCGCCAAAGACGGCCCTGCGCTCAATGGTGAAGATGGCCATGCTTTTCCCTTGAATGACCTCGGTGAAAAGCACGCCCTCGCGGGGCAATCGCTGACCGGGTGCAATGGCGACGCCATTGAACCTGGGTCCGCAGTCTCCCTCGCCTTCGCCAATGGCAAGACGATCACCTTCCGGAATCGCTACGACACCACGACGATCCAGGTGGGCTGAGGGGCGCGCGATGCAGAAGATCATCGCGGAGGCCCACCACGCTTACAAGTCAGCCGACGGCGATGTGCGCCCGATCCGGATATATCTGCGCGCTCCGTACGATCTCAACGAAGGCGGTACCTGGGGCTGTTATTGCCATATTGAGGGACTCCTGGAGAAGGAATTCAGGTCTCTTGGTGAAGGCTCTATGCAAGCCATGTGTCTGGCGATCTACTACTTGAAGCTGGAGCTTCGCTATTTTGAGGCTCAGGGCGGCGCGTACTACTATGCCGGTGACATCTCGATTCCGACCAAAGCCGAAGACTTGTTCGGCGACAATATACCCATGCCCAAGGTTTGGAAATGTGAAGAAACGCGTCGCAGGGACTGACGCGGACCCGCGATGGCGACCGCCAACCACGCCATGATTGTCCACAGCAATTTCGCACGAGCAAGACCCTTATAGCGTCCGTGGCTGTCCCGTCGTTCGCGAGGTTCACTGAAATCTACACGGGGCCCGCTTCCGGGGGGCACGTCGCGGAACACGTTGGCGTTGGCAAGCCAAGAACACCTCCCTGGCGACGGGACAGCCACGCCCCTCCTGGTTTTCTTCCCGACGCGCAGCCCCTTGAGAATTTGGCGTGAAATTACAAAACATAGTTCACTTGGGCGCGTCAGTCCCTGCGGGATCGGAAAAGTTTAACCACAGAGAACGTACAGAGCGCAAAGTAGGAGATCTTCCAAAGCTCTACTCTGTTACCGGGCGGAGGGACGGTGCTATTCACTTGCACGAATATTTCCAGATTCGTGATACTACTCCATCGGCGTAAAACTTACGTGGAGGTGCTCCGTATGGGTCTGGAAATGACGGAACTGATTATGGTGTGCGAGGAAACCTTCGGCGTCGATTTTCGGGAACATGAACGAGCGATCTATGACGTGCGGACCGTAGGCGATTTGCATCGGTGCATCGTTTCCATTCTGCAACCAAACGTCAGAGAACGCTGCCCGAATGTTCCTGTCTTCTTTTCTCTGCGTCGGGCGCTGGCCGACAACATTCCAATCGCAAAGTCAGACATCGGGCTGGACACCCGGCTACTGGACCACCTCTCCGCGCGGGACTGGGTCCAAAAGTGGCCCGCCCTTCAAGCGTCTCTGGAGTACGTAGTTCCTTCGCCCTATCCGATCCTCCCTTATCCTCCTCCGGTCCTGCTCATCGGAATCGGTTTGTTCGGGGTACTGGTGCTGGAACCGCTGCTGCTTCGTGTATTGCTTGATGTCGGAACTTGGGAGCGCTGGTATCTCCTCGTCCTCCTGGCACCACTCTTGTTGCCACTCGCGGCGGTGATCGTGGCAGTATCTCGCGCCAACGCCCCGATTGAGTACCATATGCCTGCGGAAACCGTAGGGGAACTTGTCGGGCGCGTCGTGAGCTACAACCATAAGGGCCTTGCACCGGAGGGCATTTCCTGGAACGACGAATCGGTCTGGAATGAACTCCGGAGCATGATATCCGAGCGATTCGATGTGGATATTGCGCGGATCGCGCCACAAACCGATTTTGTCAAAGACCTGGGATTTGGCTGATCACAGAGGCGGTGTCCTGCGAATCGGTGTCGCGCGCGTATGTCGGTGGTCTAGGGCAATCTTCCACAATTCGCCCGCCACATCCCCAAACACTTCGATATTGCGCAGAACCAGATGGGATAAGCGGCGCTTCGCGCCCTGAACTACAACCAGATCATCATCAAGTGAGGGCAAGCGGATAAAAGCCCACACCCTTTAGTTTCGCGGTATCGATTGCCGCGCGAAGGGCGGACGAAACGACCACGGTTCGGTAGACCTGCAGATTGCAGCCGAAAAAATCGCGTGTCCTGAAAATCGGCAACTCACATTCCCCACTCATTGGGGGAAAGAATCCATGGTTTATCGACTCGTACTTTTTTCGCCCACATGCGGAACAGACCACAAAAGTAAAGCCATCCATGCGGTGATGTAAATTCTGATCGGGTATGACGAGCTGGACGACGGTCTCCAGTTTTCTCTGGCCTCGCGAAAGCACTTCCCGGCACTCAATCCCGAATCCGCTAAATACCCGATCCCACACGTCGGGCCGCACGAAGATCTCGTCTTCCACCCAATACAACTCCATCACGTCTTTCCGCCCCCATTTCGGCTCACCGCGAAGTCGAAACGGCGCTTGCTGGATCAGGCCACAGCAGCACTTCCCACAGGCGTTGCGGTCGTCGTAAGTGATGGATCGGTAGCCGTAGTCTTCCTCGGGTTGCGGGTACCCGTGGTTCCAGCAGCCCCATAGGCGCAGGTATTGGGCATCACGGATCTCCTTCGCAGTAAATTCTGAGTACTTGGTACAATTGATCCTATGCTTCTTCAGCAACCGCGAGACATCGGGCCACTGCTCATCACACTCGGAAATGTCAATGGCAGTGTACGTCGCCGCGAACTCGAAACCCAACGCGCGAAGGTCCACTCGAAGGGGATATTCTGGAGGTAGTGTAATATGGTGAACTACTTTCATCCTGAGTCATCAGCCTCCGCAATGGCATGCAACACCTGATTTACGATTTTCGGATGTAGTATCTTGGTGCCGTGAAATGGGATCGTGCAGCGAAGCTCATTTCTACCAAAGATCCGATGGCTGCCCTTACTTCGCAAGAATTGAAAGCCAGCCTCCAGGAGAAGGCGCTCCGCTTCGGCGGCGGTATATCGGGGAGCCTTAGGCGTCAACGCCCACTTCCATGGATACGTTGATGATCTCATGACTCAAGCAGGCGCGTCTGGCATCGTCATCCAACGTTTCCAAGTACAACTCAGCGGCTTCCCGAATATTGGCCATGGCCTCTTCAAAGGTATCGCCCTGAGTTTGACAGCCGGGAAGCTCAGGGCAGAACGCATAGAATCCGAACTCGTCTCGTTCTATAACAACGCTTAGCTTGGTGCTCATCAAATTTCTCCATTCTCACTGCCGTGCGTGTGGACCATTATACGTGCTTTGATCGAATCACGCCAGAGCGAAAATCGTCTCAGTTTCCTTCCGTTACCCGCGCCGCCCAGGCGCGCAGCTCCAGTATGGCCTTCCCCAGCACGCCCGCGGCACCTCGGTAGGTTCCCGAGCCCGCAGCTTTGTTGTCGAGGGTGTACCACTCGTGGAAGTCGTTGTTGGCCAGCACGCGGTCGACCATGGGGAGCATTTCTTCGTAAGCCTCCGCTTCGTAGCCGTTGGCGATTAGTCCGGAGAGCGTGCGACCGCCGAACCAGGTCCAGTCGCCGCCGTTCTGGTAGGAGTAAGGCTTCGCCATGACGGGGTTCTTGAAGAAGCCCTCTGGGTAGGCGGGGTAGAGCGTGAGGCCGATGCTGGCCGCGCCCGCCGCTTTCACGTTGGCCCGCATGCGCGTCAGGGCCTCGCCCACCTGCTCGGGCGTTAGCAGCCCCGCCTCGATGGCGACCGACGTGCCGCCGTGGTAGTAGATCGCAGCCTCGTCGAAGTCCGCCGGGAAGGGCGAGCCCTTCAGGTACACGTGGGGACGGAACTGTTTGCGGTCGGCGTCCCACAGGTGTTTCATCGTGTTTGCCTTCAGTTCATCCCGGAAGGCGCTGTATTCTTGCTTCGTGGCGCTGTCGAGATCGGCGGTTGCCAGCAGGTCATTCAGCGCGGAAATGAGCAGGGCGTTGTCGTAGATATCGACCGCGGGGTGGCTGTTTTCATCGAGGACCACACCCCACTCGTGTTCCGGCTGCACATCGCCCCAGTCGGCGGTGGTGCCGCCCCAGACCAGGCCGAAGTCCGGCGCGAAGCGTTTCGTGTGGAGGAAGTCGACGGCGCGCAGGAGGCGCTCGGTCACGGTCTGGCCATTGACCACTTCCGCCAAGAGGCTCCGGTCGCCGGTGAGGCGTACATAGCGACAGACCGCCAAGATCAGCGAAGACTCCTGATCGGTTTCCACGGTGTTCTTGTGGCCAAGGTAATCGGGCTGGCTGGGCGACTTGATGAAGTCGTAGCCCACGCTGGCTTTCGTCGCGGCGATGTAGCCATCGATACTATTGCCGTCTTCCCCCTGGAAGTGGAAGAAGCGCAGGAGGGCGTCGCGCAATTCGGCATGGGGCACGACGTCGGTGGCGAGTTCGATGAAGGTGTTCAGATCACGAATCCACACTTCGCCATAGCCCTCGCCCGCCGTGAGGCCCGTCTTGAGCAGAGCGCGGGCCTTCTCCAGCACCTGGTCGAGGCGCTGGTCCTCCAGGATTTGGCGTGCGACCGCTTTTTCATCCTCAGTGATAGTTGGGACGAGTTCAAAGGCTTCCACGGTGATCGGGGCGTCCTTCGCATTGCACGGGTCGAAGCGAAGACTCGTGATCTCACCGCGCCAGCGGGGGTGGTTGGAAAGATTGACGGTATATTCGTGCATGCCCGGCTCCAGGGGCCAGCGGACGGCGGACGCCTCCCCCATGGCCTGGCCGCCGCGCGACCAGAAGAGCTGGGCAGCTCCCTGGGCTGCATCGCCGCCGTTCACCTCCATGCGGATGCGGATCGCGCTGAAGTCGCGGGCGGAGATGTCCTGCAGGGGAATTACGAAGGCCGGATCGCGGCTGGTGCTGGTGGCCTGGAGGGCGCCGTTGGTTACCGTCAATTCACCGAGGCCCATCATGCGTTCCCAGCCCTCGACGCCCGAGTCGAAGGTCCACGCACTGCGGATTTTCTGCTCGGGGAAGTCATAGGGGCCGAGGCCGATGTCCGCCGGGCCGATGTTCACGGGCCAGTCTGCGGGATCGCCTTCGCCGAAGACTTCACGGATGGCCTCCAGCATTTTGAAGCCGTACTCCGTTGCGGGCTCGATGTAGCTGCCCTCGCCCCATTCGTTCACCGGGCCTAGAACGATCAGGGGCGTCTGGGCGGAGGCTGCGAAAGTTTTCGCCTCCTGGAGAAGCTGCTTGAAGAGCCCGGGTGTGCGCCCAGAAATCACCTGGGCCTCATTGCCGTGCCAGGGACGCGCATCCCAGCCGGTGTCGACCACGGGGTAGAATTCCAGCGGACCACGGGCTTCGTTTTTCCTGCGCCAGGCCTCGGGCACCGTGGCCACGAGATCATTGTAGGTCATGCGCTTCGGATTCTCCGCGAGG
>JBHEKR010000505.1:0-31381 GCA_041859365.1 Candidatus Hydrogenedentales bacterium | reverse complement strand
AGCAATGTATCGTCGCGGATCTATATCGACGGCAAGGGCGAGATCGTACTCGATGGCAGCCTCCTTTCGAACGGGGAGAGCGGCCTGACCCTTACAGGGGCCGTGAGCCAGGTACTTGGGCTCCAGATCGTTAACTTTCCGGGTGCGGGAATCAAGCTGGACGACTCATTCTCCAACCACGTCTTCGCCTGCCAGATCGGCACGGATGGAAACGGGGCTCAGGGCAACGGAATCGGTATCCTTATCTCCGAAGGGTCGGAGAATAACGCCATCGGCGGCGGACTCAGCACGCTGGGCAATCTCATCTCCGGCAACACGGTTGGGATACGTGTTGAAGGGGTGGAGACCAGTTTCAACACGATTTCGGGCAACCTGATCGGCGTGAATGCCGCGGGTACCAGTGCGATCCCGAATGTGAAAAATGGTATCGAGCTGGCCAACGGAACCACCTTCAACTTCGTCATCGCTTTCGGCGCCTACAATGTGCCCAACGTGATTTCCGGCAATGGCGATGGATCGGCCGGCGGCGGCATATCCATTACCGACGGTTCCAATCGAAATTTCATCCTTGGCAACGTAATCGGTTCAAGCGATGGGGCTACCACCGCGCTTGGAAACAGCCCCCACGGAATCGCCATCTCCGGCGGGTCAAACGCGAACTTCATCGGGCTGGACGAAGATGTCTCGGAAGGAAAAGCGTCCCTGGCTGCTCTGGCGAAAGGGATGGCGGGTGGCTCTCAGAAGGGTCTTGTGCCGGAGGATTTCCTGGCGCCGAACCTGATTGCGGGCAACGCCAGGGATGGCGTTTCGATCGATGGCGAAACGAGTATCAACAATTCTCTCTTCTACAATTCCATCTTCAACAACGGCGGTGAAGCCATCAAGCTCACCAACGGCGCCAATGGCGGGATTGCGTCCCCCGTGATCACGAGCGCAACAACGTCGATCGTGTCGGGCACCGGTACGCCCTCGGGTCTGGTGCAGCTTTTCTCCGATGACGCCGACGAGGCGGAGGTCTATATTGCGCTGACGGCCTGCGATTCGGAGGGCAAGTGGAGTCTGGACGCGGATAAGCTGGACAAGGGAATTCGCTTTTACACGGCGACCGTCACAGATTTGCTGGGCAACACCTCCGCGCTCAGCGAGCCGGTGGAGATAAGTGGCACGCCGGAGTGTACGGACCCCGACGCGGACAGCGACGGTGATGGTGTTACCGATTGCGAAGAGGCGGTCGAGGGCACGGACCCGGAGTTGCCCGACACGGACGGCGACGGCATGCCCGACGGCTTTGAGATCGAGTTCGCGTTGAACCCGCTCTCGGGCGACGATGCCAGGTTGGACAATGACCATGACTTCCTGAGCAACCTCGAAGAGTATCTCGGCGGCACCAACCCGAATGTCGCGGACAACGTGGACATAACGCTGCACGTGGATAGTGAGATCGGCGTGGATGGTCCGGACAATGGCGCGGTGGATAATCCGCTGCGCACCATCGGTTTTGCCATGAGTCGGGCGGTTGGAGCGCCGGGCTCGGTCAAATTCGTGCGACTGGCCGCTGGTGAGTATGTGGAAGACGTTGCGCTGGCGGCGGGCGTGACGCTGAGCGGCCCGGTAGATGATCCCGAGGTGGAAGACGACACCGCGATCCTGATAGGTGTCATCACCGGGGCGACAGGCGCCGTGGTGGAGGATGTGACGATCCTTGCGCAGGATGGCACGGAAACCTTGTTCAACATGGACAGCGGCGATATGATCGTGCGCCGTGTCCAGTTCGTCGGCCTGGATACCAATCGGGCGGGTACGGGGGTGCTGGCCCAGGGTTCCGCGTCGGCTTCGGGCCTTGTGGATGACTGCGACTTCGTGGACTTGGGCGTCGGCGTGGAAATCACGGGCGGCTTGCCTGTTGTGCGCAAGTCCTTCTTTCAGGATCCCGGCATCGCGGGTATCGCCGTCCGGGCGACCGCCGACGTGAGCGGCGACGAAGGCCTGAGCACCTCGCTTGATTCGGGCAGCGGCTTCAACACCTTCTCCTTCAACTCGGAAGCCCCGAATCCCGTGGCGGAGCCCGTGGCCGTGATCAACGAGTCGGACGTCGAGCTCCGCATGGAAAATAACGACTGGGGTACGAATGATGATGTTGTGGTGACGGCGCTGATCGACGGACCGGCGGATTTTTCGCCCAAGCTCGCCGCCGGCTCGGCTATCCTGGCCTCGACGGTGATCTGCACCATCTTTGACGACAAGACCCAGGCCCGGGTGACCAACGGCAGCGCCGCACTCGAAGTGAGCGGGTTCCGGCCCGTCACCAACAACGAAAACGGCGTATATGCCTTCCCCGCCGTGCTGGAGGGCGGCTACCAGATCATCGGCGCCGCCACGGGCTTCGATGAGAACTCCGTCGCCTTCAACGTGGGCGCCGCGGAGATCAAGAGTGTCGTTTTGCCCCTTTCCGCCGTAGACGGTGGAGAAGGCGAAGGAGAGGGCGAAGGCGAAGGGGAAGGCGAGAAAGATCCGGGTCGACCCGCTTCCTGCGGGCCGGGTGGATCGGGCGGTGCGCTGTGGGGAGACTTGGCGCTGGTCGTGCTGCTCATAGCCCTGCTGTCGGTGGGCTTCGGCAGGTCCGGCGCGGGGGATAGTTCCTCCCGGTCGTAAAAGACAGACATCAATGAAATCGCCGCCGCGCGGACACAGCGTCCGCGCGGCGCAGTTGTTTTATGCCGTTGTAAACGGGAGGGAACGGTGGTATTCTAGCTTGGCAGCGGTGTGCGAAGCCGCAGGTTACCTTCAGGCGCCACGCAGGGAGATCGCAGGGCATGAAGAGCACATTTTCAGGGGTTTGGATGTGGCTGGCTGTTGCGTTGATATCGGCTCCGGCCCTGGCGGGCGAAGTTCCAGGCACGACCCGCTTCGTGAGTGTGCAGACGGGTGACGACGGAAACCCCGGCACACAGGGGAGCCCGTACCGTACGATCGGCGGCGCGCTGGAAGCCCTGACGCTGGAGGGCGCGGTGGAGCCGTGGGCCATTACCGTAGGCCCCGGCACCTACGACGAGACGGTGGAGACGTTTCCCATCACCTTGTCAACGGATGGGGTCCGGCTTGTCGGGGAGAGCAAAGAGACCACGATCATTGACGGCGGCGGTGTGGCTTCGGCGGCGGGCCCCCTGTTGACGGGCGACGGAATCAGCGATGTTGTGATCTCGGGTCTGACCTTTCAAAATACCGAACGCACGGGCGGCACGGATAACGGCGGCGCTATCGAACTGGTGAACAGCTCCGGGGTCATCGAAGATTGCGCCTTTACCAATAACGCGTGCGAGCGGGCCGGCGGCGCGTTGTGGATCTCCGTGGCCACGGGCGAGACATTCCGCCTGTCGGACAACATCTTTACGGGCAACACGACGGGACTGACGGGGACTTTTCAGGATCGATTCGGCGGTGCGGTGTGTGTCGGCGGGCCGATGACGGGCGAAATCACCGGAAACACCTTTGCCGGGAACTCCGCGGCATTGAATATTCTTGGCAACGGGCTGGCAGACTCCTTCGGCGGCGCGATCTATATCGGAGGCAATTTCACTGGGGCCAACGGTGCGGCGAGCTTCGCATCGAATACGTTCAGCGACAATTCGGTTTCGACGGAGGATGGGGTAGACGGGATGGGATCGGCGGTCATGGTGGAGGGCGCCTTCACGGGTGGGATAAGGGACTGCGTGTTTACGGGAAACAGCGCGCCGACCTTTTCCATCGACGGCACCGTTGCCATATCGGGCTCCTTTACGGGTGATATCATCACGACGACGTTTGAGAACAATACCGTGCGGGGATCGGGGGGCGGCCTGTTTGTGAGCGGCGACTACACGGGCGATATCACGGGCTGCACCTTTACGGGCAATCAGGCCGGCGCGGGGGAGTCGTCCTTTCAGGTACAGCGCGGCGGCGCGATCGCAATCCTGGGTCAATTTACCGCGACTGACGCCGGGATGACCAATTGTACGTTCACAAACAATAGCGTATCGATGGACGCGCAGGGCAATGGCGTGGCGGAAGCGCGGGGCGGCGCGGTGCACGTGGGCGGTAACTGGACTGGGCCCTTGCGACGGAACACCTTCGACAACTGCCGCGCGAGCAGTACCGACGGGGACGCCTTCGGCGCGGGTCTCTATGCGGGCGGTGATTTTACCGGTGCGGATCTGAGTGGGAATCTGTTCACGGAATGCTCCGTGACCGGAAGCACGCGCAATAGTGTGGGTGGCGGTCTCTATATTGCGGGCGCACTCACGATGCCCTTCATCGGGAATCGCTTTGAGGCCAACACGGCGGAATTGCGCGGCGCGGGCGCTTATATGGGCGGCGTGGTCATCGGCACGATTGAGAGCAACGACTTCATCAACAACATCGTTGCGAATACCGTGGCGCGAAACTTTGCGGGCGCGGGCCTGTGCATTGTGGATGGCCTTCTGGGCGACGTGATCAGCAACCGATTCTTCGGCAACAGCGCCCAGATGTTCGAATTTGGCAATGGCCTCTTCACCTCGAATGGCGCGGGCATGTTTATCGGCGGTACCTTCGACGGGGGCTTCGGGGCAAATGAATTTGTCGGCAATACCGCCGCGAGCGTGGATGGGGGATCGTCAGGCGGCGGCCTTTTCATTCAGGGCGAGGTGGACAGGAACTTTTTCGAGCAGAATCTCTTCTCGCGCAACCATGCGGATGCGGGCGGCGGAATGTACTTCATGTTTGAGGGCGGTCGCAATATTCTGATCCGGAACAACGTGTTCACAGAGAATACCTGCACCGGCCCCCAGGGCGCGGACATCGCAAGCGAGCAGCGTGTGACGTTGATCAACAATACCTTCAGCGGCACGCCAGAAGGCGGGGCGAGCATTTTTTTCCCGGCGATCGCGGTGGACAATCTATCAGGCCTTTACAACAACCTTTTTGAGAATGTGGAGACGGCGATCCATCTGGCCGATGCGATAACCATTCCCATCGCGAACAACAATTTTGACGTGAATACCGCCCTCATACTACGGGATGACGTGGCCCACGCGACCCTGGAGGAGCTCGCACCGCTCTTCGGGGTTAACTTTAAGGATAATTCGGTGCTTGCCAATGGCCTGGTTGGCAACGGCGACACCAATGGGAATGACGAGGCCTCGGGAAGCTGGAAAAGTGCAACCGTCTACGATCCAGTCACAAGGCGCTCGACCTTGACCGACACGGATCGAAACTGGATCCCCGGCGAGTGGGCGGGCGCGCTCGTAAACTTGTCGATCGATCCCGCAGTGCGTGAGCATTATCGGATCGTGGACAACACAGAGACGACGCTGCTGGTGAAAGGGAACCTCGTCGCCGCGCACCGGGGTGGGCTGCTGGAGACGTACACCATTGATGACTATCACCTGCTGGCGACATCGCCGCTGGTGGACGGGGGCGCGTCCGTAATTGTGGAATCTCAGAACGTGACCCCGCTCGGCGACTTTGATGGGGAGAATCGTCCCTCAGGCTGCAGCGTGGATATTGGTGCGGATGAATTCCCGGGGAGCGTACCCTGCACGGGCAATATTGAAGTGTCACCGCTCAGCATTGATTTCGAAGCGCGGGATGTCACCGCGGGACCGGTGGAGCGTGTGGTAAGCATCGAGAATACTGGCGAAGCGGACCTGAACATAACGGGTGTGGGGGTTGCGGAGGGATCGGACGGATTCGGGTTGAGCGGCGACACCGGCGAGGCGATTCTTCAGTTCGGAGAGACCCGAACGGTGACTGTGACCTTTGATCCCGCTGCGACGGGAGAATATTCGGGTGCTTTGTCCATCAATTCCGACGACCCGGACTCTCCTGAGATCATTGTTGTACTGTCAGGTGCGGGTGTGGAAGCTGGAGAAGGCGAAGGCGAAGGCGAAGGCGAAGGCGAAGGCGAAGGCGAGGGCGAGGGCGAGGGCGAGGGCGAGGGCGAGGGTGAGGGTGAGGGTCCGATAGCGGACTTCAGTGCGGATACGACGACCGGTGAGCCGCCGCTCAAGGTCCAGTTCACCAACGAAACCACGCTGAATGGCGCCACCCAGGGCGCGCTATTCTGGGACTTCGGCGACAGCCTGTTCAGCAACCAGGAAAATCCGCAGCACACCTACGCCGCTGATGGCAGATACACCGTGACCTTGACCGTGATTACCAACGCGGGCGTGGCCGTGGAGCGGAAGGAAGAGTTCATCGTAGTGGGCAATGCGCCACCCCGGGAACCGGGCGATGGCCCGCCAGTGCTCTATGTGAAAAATGGCGAAGGAGAGGGCACGGGTACCGAAGAAGATCCGTTTACAACTATCGCACGGGCCATGGAAGAGGCGTCAACCTACTCCACAGAAGACTATGTGGTCACGATTCAATTGGCCCCCGAAACCTTTGCGGAAGCCGTCAGCTTTGCACCGAATGTGGCGCTGCGCGGCGCCGATCCGTCCGATCGGGGCGCGACGGTGATCGCGCCCGCCCTGGCCCAGGTTCAGGCCAACGGCGACCGGGCGATCCAGGCGGCGGACAACACCGTGCTGGCGAACCTCACGGTCGTGCTGCAATTGACGGATTCGTCGGACTTTCGCCTGCTCTCCATCGACGGTGTGAAGATGAGCGTGTTCAATGTGGCGCTGGACGGCAGCAACCTCCTGGGCTCGGTAGGTATATCCATTTTGAACCTTGGCTCGTCTAGTACTGTGGTGCAGGACTGCCTGATCCGCCAGTGCGAGTTTGGCGTGCGCGCGCTGGCGACGGGCGCGCGCATAACGCGCACGCGCTTCGAGACGATCCAAGAAGACGCCCTCTTCGTGCAACGTCCTTCGAGTACGAAAGGGGCCGAGGCGGAGGTGGTCCCGCAAATGGGCGATATTCGCGACTTGGAAGAGTCGGGCCAGAACAGCTTCGACGCGGACAGCATCGGCGGCGCCTTCATCAACAACCTCAACGAAAGCGCCACCATTGTCGCGGAGGGCAATGAGTGGGGCTTAGACGAGTTCGGTGCGATCAACGTTCGGATGGAAGGGCCCGGTGAGGTGGATTTTCTGCCCTACCGACTGACGTCCAACGCCCAGATTCTGACCTTCACCCTCTCGGTGCTACTACAGGATATCGAGACCGAGACGCCCATAGGCAACGGGACGGTAAGTATCGCGGAATTGACCGGGACGTCGACTTCCATCAATGTTGATGGGGTCTATACTTTCCCGGCGCTGCCCCAGGGTGACTATACGGTGAACGGCGCGGCGGCGGGCTTCGCCGTAAATTCGGGCGCCGTGACCGATCCGGACTTTATCGAATCGATCACGCTCGGTCTGACCCGAACCGGGCTTAGCACCGATGCGGTGGCCGTGCTGCTATTGGACGAGTTCGACGTGGCGGACGAGGATGGCAATGGCAGCCTGAGTTTCCCCGAGGCCCGAACCATGGTTCCGGCCATCTCCCAATCGCAATTTGATGAACTTGCGGGGGGCGATGGCGCGATTACCGAGGCGGAGCTCGACGCACGGGTGAATCCGGTGGATCCCGGCGGCTGCGCCAAAGTGGGCGGCGTCTCGCTGGCCGATACGATTCAGCGCTATCTCGGCGATTTCTTCCTGCTGGGTGTCGCGCTCGCGGGCCTGCTGGCCTGGCGCGGCGCCGGGGGGAGCGCATGAGGGATTTGTGTCGTGTTGAAGGGTGAATAGCGGTGCTCCGCGGGGTGTAATAGTCCCCGGATACCCGAGGTTATAATAGAAGCGAGCGAACTCAGGAGAAATGAATGATGAGAACCGCGAATCCCGCGCTGAACGAAAACACCTTTCTGAATATCCACGATCAGGCCTACGGTGGTCAGACGATGACCATTGAGGGGACCGTGAGCAAGACTGGCATCCTGCTCATGCTGGTGATGGTGGCGGCGGCCTTTACCTGGCGTGGCTACCTGAACGGATCGGAGCAGGTCATAATCTGGATGATCGGCGGCCTCATCGGTGGTTTGATCTTCGGGCTGGTGACCAGCTTCAAGCCGACTATCGCCATGTACACCGCGCCCATCTATGCCCTGTGCGAGGGTCTTTTCCTGGGCGGCATATCGGCCCAGGTCCAGATGGCATTGGGGCAGGCCATTGTGATCCAAGCCGTGGCGCTGACCTTCGGTATCCTGCTTGCGCTGCTGGTGATATACCGCCTTGGTCTGATCAAGGCGACAGAGAACTTCAAGCTCGGCGTGGTCGCGGCGACAGGCGGTATTTTTCTGGCCTATCTCGCCACCATCGTGCTCGGCTTCTTCGGCGTGTCCGTGCCCTTCATCCACGAATCGGGCATGATGGGTATCGGCTTCAGCCTCTTTGTGGTGGTGATCGCTTCGCTCAATCTCGTGCTCGATTTTGACTTCATCGAAAACGGCGCGGAGAACGGCGCGCCGAAGTATATGGAGTGGTACGCGGCCTTCGGGCTTATGGTGACGTTGATCTGGCTGTACATTGAGATTCTGCGACTACTGTCGAAGCTGCAATCTCGTCGGTAGGCATGGAAAAAACACGGCCGTCAACGCTGGGTTATAACGGATAAAATCGGGCGCGCCTTTTTAGAAAAGGCGCGCCCGTTACTGTGTCTCGTTTGACGAGCTCGCCACCCAGAAGCTCGTGGAACCAGGCTACGAATTTCGGCGCATTGACGACCATCCGAGCAGTACCGTGAGGGCCATGCCGAGGAGGGACAAGTCGCCGAGCCGGTGGGCGAAGGCATCCGACTTAGCGAGCCCTAAATTGCATGCCGGAGGATTCTCGCCTTCGCCTTCACCTTCGCCTTCACCTTCGCCTTCACCTTCACCTTCACCTTCACCTTCACCCTCACCCTCACCCTCACCCTCACCCTCACCCTCACCCTCACCCTCACCCTCACCCTCGGCGACGACCGGCGAACCCAAGGTTAATGTCCAGGTTATTAATAGCGATGCCGTCGGACTGGAAGCCACACCGGTGTTACGCGCATTGGCGCTCGAATTGATTTCAATCGAGTACTCGCCATTGGGCAACTCGATGTCGAGGTTGCCGGGCTTCTCGCAGTTCCCTTCCTCCGAGGCACAGTTGATATTCAGGCTTCCTAGAAATTCGCCCGTGCCCTCATCGCGCACTATGACGTTGGTGTCCGATGAAGCGATATCGGTGAACTCACCGGGCGCACTCAAGGTTGATTCCAGGCTACCATCCCATCTCAGGCGCTCGGGGCCATTGGAGACAGTAATCAGAATTAGGGTTGAACTGGCTCCGAACGCCGTCGCGACGCTTGTCGTGCCTTCACAGTTGCCGCACGAGGTTGCGGCCGCATCGAACAAAACAGAACCGAACAATTCAATGCCCGTGTCTATCAGCGAGGTGAAGTTGCCCGTGGCAACGAGCGTTCCCGTACCGCCGCCCGGGGAGGCACTTTCAACAGAAAAGAGCGAATTGAAAACGTCACCAATGTCTGCGGATATGTCTTGGAATTCGTCTTCGTCCCGGTTTTCCACCCCGTCAAGTGCGGAAGTACTGCCGTCAATGAAGGTACTGTAATCCGTGATCTCGATATCCGCCGCGGCGGGCAATGCAAACGTGGCCCCTGTGAATAGGAACAGTAACAGACGTAGCGACACTCTTGAATCGGTGTTCATGGTGAGACTCCTGTAGGGGGTTAAGACGTTCACTGACGCGCCGGATCTCCCGCCCGGCGCCCAAGCCTCCCTCAGGGTAACAATAGGGACGGGGGAAGTGCCAACTTTTGCGGGAGCTGCTTTGGGTGTCTTTGGAAAGTGAAATCCGGGCGCAGCGCCAGGGAGGGCTCCACGGCACGTGGGTCCGTTCTTGGATCTTCGCTCGAAAGCGTGTAGGCTGTACGTGGCTGTGCTGACGACAATTGTCCCCGGAATCGGGGCAGGAGAGTGCAATGGATTTCACCGTATCGGCGAAGATGGAAGACCTGCTGGGGCGCGTGCGCGCCTTTGTTCGCGAAGAGCTGTACCCGCTGGAACCGCGACTGCTCAGCGAGGGCTTTGGGGCGTTGCTCCCTGTGCTTCAGGAGAAGCGGAAGAAGGTACGCGAACTCGGTCTGGCGCTGCCGCAGATTGAGAAGGAACACGGCGGCCTGGGCCTCAGCGTTCTGGAGCATGGCCTGGTGCAGGCGGAGCTGGCCAAGTCGCCCGTCGGCGTGTATTGCTTCAACTGCCAGGCGCCCGACGCGGGCAACATGGAGATCCTGATCAAGTTCGGGACGGCGGAACAGAAAGAGAAATACCTCAAGCCCCTGCTGGCGGGCGAGATCCGCAGTTGCTTTTCCATGACCGAGCCGGACTTTCCGGGCTCAAACCCCACTTGGATGGGGACGACGGCGGTGAAGGATGGCGATGACTACGTGATCAATGGCCGCAAGTGGTTCACCTCGTCCGCCGACGGGGCGAACTTTGCGATTGTTATGGCGGTGACCAACCCCGACGCGCCGAAACACTTGCGGGCGAGTCAGATCATCGTGCCGCTGGACACACCGGGCTTCACCCTCGTGGAGAATATCTCGTGCATGGGCCATCGTGGCGAGGACTGGGACAGCCACGCCGAGGTGAACTATGAAAACGTGCGCGTGCCCCAGACGAATCGATTGGGCGAAGAGGGTGCGGGCTTCCTCATCGCGCAAGAGCGCCTGGGGCCGGGCCGCATACATCACTGCATGCGCTGGGTGGGCATCAGCGAGCGGGCCTTTGAATTGCTCTGTGCGCAGGCGCTGAGTCGAGAAGTTGCGCCAGAGCGGACGCTGGGCATGCAGCAGTTTGTGCAGGGCTGGATTTCCGAGAGCCGCGCGGAGATCAATGCGGCGCGCCTGATGGTATTGCAGGCGGCGGACACGATAGACCGCAAGGGCGTGAAAGAGGCGCGTGTGGAAATCTCGCTCATCAAGTTTTTCGTGCCCAATGTGATGATGAAGGTGCTAGATCGCGCGATTCAGGCCCACGGCGGCCTGGGCATCACCGACCGCACGCCCCTGGCCTCCTTCTGGCGCAACGAGCGGGCCAGCCGGATCTATGACGGCCCGGATGAGGTGCACAAGATGTCGGCCGCGAAGCGGATCTTGGAGCTGTATCGGGCGCAGGCGGAAGCGCTCTAAAGGTACCTGACGTCAACTTTCTGTAGTTGCAGGGACATCAGCGACGTCAGGGACAGCAGGTCTTACACACGGCCGTCCCTGTCGTCCCTGAGACCATGTTCGAGAGACTGGAAACACAACACTCATGGACCTGAACATCGACACCCCCAAGCCCATCCGCGCTGGTGAAGAGCTCGACCTCGCGCGCCTCGACGCCTACCTGAAATCGGCCATTTCCGATCTCGATGGCGCGCTCGAAGTGGCGCAGTTTCCCAGCGGCTTTTCCAACCTGACCTATCTGCTGAAGGTGGGCGAGCGGGAGCTGGTGCTGCGGCGTCCGCCTTTTGGCAGCAAGGTAAAATCCGCCCACGATATGGGTCGCGAATACAAGGTGTTATCGGCGCTGCACCCCATTTATCCGGCGGCGCCGAAGCCCCTGGCGCTGTGCGGTGACCCGGAGGTGATGGGTGCGCAATTTTATGTCATGGAGCGCATTCGCGGCTCAATTTTTCGTGGCGTGAAGCCCGAGGGCTTCGATGCGGACGCGGCAGCGGTGCGGGGCTGTTGCGAGGCCTTCGTGAAGAACCTGGCCGCGCTTCACGCCCTGGATTACGAAGCGGCGGGCCTCGGCGCGCTGCGCAAGGAAGGATCCTACGTCGCGCGGCAGGTGTCGGGCTGGATCAAGCGTTACCATGGCTCGAAGACCGACGACATCCCCGCCATCGATGCGGTAATGGCGTGGCTGGAGGCAAATCACCCCGAAGACTCCGGCGCGACGCTCGTACACAACGACTACAAGTTCGACAACGTCGTCATGGACCCCCACGACCCCACGAAGATCATCGGTGTGCTCGACTGGGAGATGTGCACCATCGGCGATCCGCTCATGGACCTGGGGACGGTGTTGGGCTATTGGATCGAGAAGGACGACCCCAATCTGGGCGTGATTCAATGTTTCCTGAGCCAGGAACCCGGCATGATGACGCGGAAAGAAGTGGCGACATTGTATTCGGAGATTACCGGGCGGAGCGTAGAGAACATTCAGTTCTACTACGTGTTTGCGCTGTTTAAGCTTGCGGTGATCGTGCAGCAAATCTACTATAGGTATAAACAGGGCCTGACGAAAGACGAGCGCTTTGCGCCGTTGATTTATGTGGTGGGCGCACTCGGGATGCGGGCCGAGGGGTGTATTGAGTCGGGCGGGATGTGATATCGCGACTGGCTACTATCACGCCCACGTGCCCGGATCGAGACACGCCAACGTGGGTTAGGCATCTTGCCTGACCTCGTGTTGATGCAAGCGTAAAGCGACTTCGCCTTGTCTCGTTGGCGACGCCTGGCAGGCGGCAAGCTCACGTTATTAGCCAGGTGTAGCTGGTCAGGCGGGACGCCTAACCCACATTGACGCGCTTTGATTAAGTGTAGGTGCGAGATTATTCAGGGGCGTCAAGTCCTGTGCGTTCGCGGAATCCAAGTGCTTCGTAGTACAGGAATTTGCCCGGAGGCATCTTGCCTGACCTCGTGTTGATGCAAGCGTAAAGCGACTTCGCCTTGTCTCGTTGGCGACGCCTGGCAGGCGGTAAGCCCACGTTATTAGCCAGGTGTCGCTGGTCAGGCGGGACGCCTAACCCACATTGACGCGCTTTGATTAAGTGTAGGTGCGAGGTCATTCAGGGGCGTCAAGCCCTATGATCTCGCGAAATCCAGGTGCTTCGTAGTACAGGAATTCGCCCGGAGGCAGCTTCGCCTGCTTGGGATTGAGTGCGATGTAGGACAGGCATCGGTCGAGATGGGGGATGCCTCGCAGAAGATGGTCCCAGCTCTCCTGTTGCCAGAATGTTCCCGAGCGCCCAAGGATCCTGTTGATCTGCTTCGAAGAGTAGCTTTTCCATGAGTGCGACACGGATTCGAGCGCGGCGGCATCCCGAAGTTGAAACAAAACATGGACGTGATTGGGCATGATTACGAACGAAGCGAGATCATAGCGTTCACCATCAAAGTGGTGGAGCGAATCAGCAACTATTTCTGCGCAGCGCGGTGCGCGTAAGTGGCATGCGCCATAGCCCGCATCCAGCCAGGATTCGAGGCGCTTTGGGAAGCGCTCACGGTAATCCAGCATCGTGTCGGCACTCCACGGCTTTGGGTGCTTTACGAGCCAGGCCTCGCGTTCGGCTTTCCAGGCCCGCAGCTTCTCCCGGGGCAGGGAATCGGCGAGACGCCATGTGAGGAAGTAAAAGGCTCCATCGAGCCGCCAGTGCGGCAGATGACGAGCATCCTTGCGCACTTCCGCGCCGGGAGTCAGAAAGGGTGAAATCGTATTGTGTTCAGCGGTCTTTTCTGCCGGGATCTCGTCCATGAGGATTATTCTCCAAGAATAATAGATTAGCAAAGAAGCAGCGGGCTGGCAATGGAGCGTGTTGTCGCCAGAAGCAAGCGGTTCTAAATCGGGCCCCCAAAGGGTGACAATGTGGGTTGGGCATACTGCCTGACCTGCTGTCGTGGGCGGTCCCGCAGTCACTATGGTCAGGCGGGACGCCTAACCCACGTTGATCGCCTGTGTTGGTTCGAGATTCCGATGATGATCGAGAGATCTTACACCGCCGCACCCGTGGGTTTTCCGCATTCGTTGTAGTGGTAAAAGCCCTGTCCGCTCTTGATGCCGTAGTGGCCTTCCGCGACGAGTTTCTTCAGTAATTCCGGGGGCTTGATGGCGCTGCTCTGGTCCATGGTGTGGATGTGGGTGAAGGCGAGGAGGCAGACGTCGAGTCCGGCCATGTCGGCTTTGGCGAGGGGGCCCTGCATCATGCCGTAGCCGGTGGTGAGGCCTTTGTCAATGTCTTCCACACTGCAGACGCCTTGCTCGACGAGGCGGACGGCCTCGCAGACCATGGCGGCGAAGATGCGGTTCATGATGAAGCCGGGGATGTCCTTCTTTACGTGGATAATGTATTTCCCGAACTGCTCGCAGATATCGCGGAATTTCATGAGGGTGGCGGCGCTGGTCTGGGGGCCGGGGATGAGTTCGAGGAGGGGATTGAGGGGAACGGGGAAGAAGAAGTGGGTGCCGGCGACGCGGTCGGGACGATTCGTGGCTTCGGCGAGGAGTCCGATGGGGATGGTGGAAGTGTTGGAGGCGAAGCAGGTCTCGGGCTTGCAGCAGCAGTCGAGGGCGGCGAAAATTTCACGCTTCAGATCGGGGATCTCGGGGACAGCCTCGAAGACGAGATCGGCGTTGGCGGCGACCTGGAGGGAGGTGTGGGTTCCGATGCGCTTCAGGATGCTCTCGGGGCTCGCCGCGAGGGTTTCCTTCTGGTAGAGCTTGCCGAGGGACCACGCGATGGTGTCGAGGGCGCGGGTGGTGGCGGCTTCGTTCTGATCGATGAGGGTGACCTGGTGGCCGTGGGTGGCGGCGAGCTGGGCAATGCCGGAGCCCATGAAGCCCCCGCCGATGACTGTGATGTGCATGGTGGCTCCTTCGGAGAAATTGTGAATAGTGAATGGCGAATAGTGAATTAAGAGAGGTACCCGCTGACAGTCGTAAGACTAGAACGATGGCGAAAATCAATTCGATATTCTCAATTCACTATTCTCCATTCACACTATCGCGCCGCCGTCCACCGTCAGGATTGCTCCGGTGGTGAAGCTGGCGGCGTCGGAAAGGAGGTAGACCGCCGCGCCGGCCATTTCTTCGGGTTGGGCGTGGCGGGCGAGGGGCGTCTTGCCCACCTGGACATCGCGGATTTCTGGGGTGTCGATGAGGACCTTGGCGAACTTGGTTTCCGTGAGGCCGGGGCAGATGCAGTTGCAGCGGATGCCCGCGCCGCCCATTTCTTTGGCGATGGTTTTGGTCATCATGATGACGGCGGCCTTGCTCATGGAGTAGATGGCCATCATGGGGGAGGGGCTGATGCCCTCGATGGAGGCGATGTTCACGATGGAGCCGCCACCGCCCTTGACCATGAGGCGACAGGCGCGCTGGGCCATCATAAAGTAGCCCTTGACGTTGACCTCGAAGGTTTTGTCGAAGGCGGACTCGGGCGCTTCGATGAAGGGCCCGAAGTAGGGGTTGGTGGCGGCGTTGTTCACGAGGCCTTCGAGGCGGCCGAACTCGGCTTCGACCCATTCGAAGAGGGCGTCGATCTGGGCCGGGTCGCCCGTGTGGCAGGCTTTGCCCACGGCTTTTCCGCCCTCGGCTTTAATGGCCTCCACCACGGCGTCGACACCGTCCTGTTTGCGCGAGGTGACGATGACGGTTGCGCCGCGCCGGGCAAATTCATGGGCGAAGGCTTCGCCGATGCCACGGCTGCCGCCGTTGACGAGGATGATTTTGTCGGTGAGTTGGAAGGAGGTCATGGGTGGTCCTTAGTGGTTATGGGTCTTATAGGTCCGGGGCGGCCCTTTTCACAGGACCTATACGACTCATAAGACCGATTTCTTCTGTGTTTTCGTTACGCGATTCCGTACTGCATCCGAATCTTCTGGCACTGTTCCAGCAGGTCTACGGCAAAGCGTTTGTTGGTGAAGGCGAGCAGTCCAATGGTGGTGATGAGGAAATCCGCGCCGGTCTTGTCGTTGGCGTCGAGGCGCGCTTTCAGGCGGCGCAGCACTGTCGCATGGAAGGCCCCGGGATCGGCGTGGGCCTGAATGTTGGGCGCGACACCGAATTGGTGCTCGACCATGAAGTCCACGTAGCGATCGAGCGTGACCCGGTGGTCGGGCTTGATTTGGAGTGCGGTGGCGTAGTGTCCGATGGCGCCGGGGAGGTCGTTTTCCGCTTCGGCGAGGAGGCCGAGGTGGTAGGCGCTCGCGTAACTGCCGGTACCCGCCACGTCCTCGCGGATGGGTCCGCAGCGCATGGACTCGGTGTAGGCGGCCTTCGCCCTTTCGACATCGCCCAGCATGAGGGCCACATAGCCGCAGGCGTGGTAGAAGTCGGCCCAGTGCGTGCCCTGGTGATCGAGGGCGATGTGATCCGAGAGGAAGTTTTCAGCGTCGGCCAGGCGTCCCGTGTTGGCGAGGGCGTAGGCGAGGCTCGTGAGCAGTGTCGTGAGCGTTTCCCGGCTGACGGGTGCGCCATTTCGGTATGCGGGCGCAGCCTGCGCAAAATCGATGCCGCGCAGGGCTTCCTCAAAGGCCGAGATGGCTTCGGGGTAACGCTTCAGCGTGAAGAGGGTGCGTCCGAGTTGATAGCGATAGTAAGCGTCCTCCGGGTGGGCCGCCGCGGCTTCCTGGAGCAGGGGCAGATTGCGCAGCCCCTTGTGATCGGGGTCTTCCTGACGGTGCTCATAGCCCGAGTGCAAGACCACGACACCCGTAGGCGCGACGGGACCGCGCAGGTCGTTCAATGGCACGAGCTGCTCGTGGATGAGGCCGGTGTACGCGTAGGCGGATTTCTCGAAGAAACGCTCGACGGCGCCGGTCACGAGCGTCTGCTCCGCGCCCGCGCCCGTGGGGCTTCGGTGCTGGATGGTGCCCGTCGCGCCCGCAGGCTGGCTCAAGATGAATTCATCAAGGAGCGCACGTGCGCGTTCGGGTTCGATTAGAATTTCATCCGCGTCGATGGAGAGAATCCACGGTCCTGCAGCGAAGGCCACGGCGCGATTGCGTGCGGTGGCGAAGTTATTCTCCCAGGGCATTTCGTGGCAGTGGGGGGTGAATTGGCGGGCGATCTCCAGCGTATTGTCCGTAGAGCCCGTGTCCGCCACGATGATCTCATCGACCACGTCGCGCAGGGCTTCGAGGCACGGCGCGAGGCGGGGCGCTTC
This sequence comes from Candidatus Hydrogenedentales bacterium, assembly GCA_041859365.1. Taxonomy (GTDB): domain Bacteria; phylum Hydrogenedentota; class Hydrogenedentia; order Hydrogenedentales; family JAEUWI01; genus JAEUWI01. Next base: position 14,516 of record JBHEKR010000505.1, on the reverse strand, counting down.
GTTCTTTACGATAAGCACGGCACTGATATTGGGCATGGGCGGTCCAGTCTGGAGGGGAGAGTCTGGAGTCTGGAGGCAGGCTTTCTCATTGGACTGATCAGACTGATCGGACCAATCAGGGCGCTGAGGTGCGTTGGTCGACTACGGGCCTTTCCTGCAGACTCCGGACTCCAGACTCCGGACTAAATCACAACGTGTCGGGGTCTATCTCAAAGGTGAAGGTCTGCTCGCCCTGGGGGTTGCAGCGCACGAGCCATTCGCCTTCCGGGGAAACCACGCCGCTCGGCGAGTTGATGGGGCCGTTCAGGCTGGCCGCATTTACCGTGATGATGTGCCGCGCGCTTTCCCGTGCGCGCAGTTTCAAGTTGGCCGCATGGAACTCCGCGTAGAAGGGGTCGCATCCGGAATTGACGCTGTGAAAGATGACCTGGGCGCCCTTCTGCTTCAACTGGTGAGAAAGGCGGTGATCGGGATAGGTGCCCAAGCCGGGCGTCACCCAGAGGTCATTGCAGATGAGGCAGCCGAAGTCCAGATCGCGATAATTAAAGACGCGGAGTTCCTCGCCGGGGCGGCACCATGTCCGGTCCTTTTCTGTGGGGATCAGCTTCTCCTGTGTGCCGAGGAGATTGCCCTGATCCGTGTAGATGCGGGACTGGATGTACGTGTGCCCGTCGGTTCGCGCACCGGTACCGATGATCGCGGTCACGTAGGACTGGCGGCACGCCGTGGCAATCTTCTGCCAGGCTTCCAGCGTCTTGGCGTCGCTGAAATCGTTGTTGTACCCCGTTAGACTCATTTCCGGGAACACGATAATGTCACAGTCACTGTTTTTGATGTGCTCCAGTATTTTGGGCAGATTCTCTCCTTTGGTCGCGCCCACCACCATCTGAACACCTGTAACCCGAATAATTGCCATTTGCCCATCCTCCTGTTACTGCACAATTGACCCACTGCCCCCGGCAACGCGCCCAAGGCGTTTCGGGTCGAAGCTCATTCGATACTAACATACATTCCTCGAATAGACCATCGCAATTCATAGCGGGGGCGAATATCGCGACCCGCGGCGCCCGCGGGGGCGTGGATTGCCTGCGGGAAGTCACTCTCGTCCGGGCCGCTATCCCATGCTATACTTCCGCCATGAAGATTCTCCTCGTTGAAGACGAAAAGCAGATAGCCGATTTTGCGAAGAAAGGCCTGACTGAGCAGGGCTTTCTGGTGGAACATTGCGGTCATGGCGACGAAGCTCTGGGGCTCATGCTGTCCCAGCCCTACGACGCCGTGGTGCTGGATATCATGCTGCCGGGTCGGGATGGCCTGAGTATTTTGAAGCAGTTCCGCAAGAAGGGCCACAGCACTCCCGTGATCCTGCTGACGGCCCGTTCCGAACTGGACGAGCGCATTGAAGGGCTTAACACGGGCGCGGACGACTACTTGACCAAACCCTTCTATGTGGAAGAGTTGGCCGCGCGGCTCCACGCGGTGCGTCGGCGCGCGTCGGATGAGGGTGTGAGCCTGCTCCGCTCCGGCGAAGTGACCGTCAACCTGATCACGCGCGAAGTGAAGTCGGCCGGCCTGGTGGTCAAGCTCACCGCCCGGGAGTTCAGTCTACTGGAATACCTCATGCGCAGCCCCGGTCGCGTGTACACGCGCACCCAGATGATCGAGCACGTCTGGGGTTACGACTTCGATCCGAATACCAACCTGGTGGATGTGCACATCCAACGTCTCAGAAAGAAGCTTGGCGGCGACGGCGCCTTCATCGAAACCATTCGCGGCGTGGGTTATCGGGTGCGGAAGGAAGGGGAATGAAGCTGGCCTTCGCGCCCCGGTCCTTCCGGATGCGCATCATGCTCCTCTCCGTGTCCATCTCCGCCACCATTTTTCTCGGATTCGGCTGGCGGACATGGCACCTGCTGCACAGCCTGACCGGTCTGGAGCGGCTGGATGGGGAGATGAAGGCCCTTGCGCGCAATCAGCTCGCTTCGCCCCGGCGGGACGGCGGCTGGGGCGCTTTCGAGGATTCCCTCCAGTATCTTTCGGAGTTGGACCCTTCCCGTGCCTTTGCCTTTCTGGTTGCCGGGCGGGATGGAACCGAGCGGCGCCGCAGCGCGACCTGGCCCCCTGCTCTGGCCTCCGGAGCCATCCTCGGCGAAATAGCTCTCGACACGTTGCCGCCGATGGATCAGAACTTCTTCCGTTCACCTGATTTTCGGGGGGCTCCGGGAGTCTTTGACGGTCCGCCCGATCCAAATTCGTTCGGCCCGCCGATTGGTCCTCCCGAGTTCAGGCCCCCGGACCGGCCCGCCCCGCGCGATCCGGTCGCTGGAGGTATCCCAGGCGGTGATCCGGGCAACGTTGGTCCCGGATTGGGCCGGGGCGACGATGTTCAGCGGGGCCCAGGGTCCCGACAGCCCCAGGGGCCGCGATCACGGCCTGACGAGCGATTTCCGGTCAGCGAGCTGCTTTTCGTCACCCGCACCATAGGCGATCAGTCCTGGCGCGTAGCCGTGCTCGCCTCGCCGCGGGATATTCTGGTGATCGCCGCCGATTTGGAGCCGTTCTTTGCCGAGACCGGCGCGTTGCGCGATACTTTTCTGGTGATTTTTGCCCTGGCGATGGTGGCGATTGGGGCGGGGGGCTGGTTTCTCGCGCAGCGCGCCCTGAAGCCGGTTAATGCGCTCATCGCGGCGGCGGAATCCATTACCGCGCAGGAACTGGAACGCCGTCTTCCGGAGCAGGGCTCCTCGGAGGAATTCGATCGGCTGAACCGGGTGTTTAACCGAATGTTGGAGCGGCTCGACCGCAGTTTCAAGCAGGCCACGCGCTTCAGCGCGGATGCGGCCCACGAACTGAAGACACCGCTGACCATACTTCAAGGACAGCTCAATCAGGCCCTGCAGGAGGCCCCACCCGGCTCCCCGCTGCAGCAGAAGCTGGGCCAGTTGCTGGAAGAGGTTCAGCGCCTCACCGTGATCATCCGGCGGCTCCTGCTCCTTTCACTGGCCGATGCGGGGAAACTCAAGGTTACTCTGGCCCCCCTCGCGCTGGACACCTTCCTGGAGTCCATCATTGAAGATGTGGAAATCCTCGCGCCAGAGCTGGATGTGAAGAGCGAACTGAGTCCCGGGATTGTGGTGGAGGCCGACGCCGCGCTGTTGCAACAGGCGGTTCAAAATCTGGTGAACAACGCCATCAAATACAACGTGCCCGATGGCAAGATTCGGTTTGGCCTGTTTCGGCAGGACGGCAAGGTGCGCCTTACGGTGGCCAACACGAGCCGGGGGATTGCCGAGGAAGACCGGAAGCGCGTGTTTCACCGTTTCTATCGCGGGGACCCGGCGCACTCGCGCGAGGTGGACGGCCTGGGGCTTGGCCTGAGCCTGGCGCGGGAGATTGTTCGCTCACACCACGGCAAACTCTGGTTGGCGGAGGCCCCGGAAGGGTGGGTTCTCTTTGTGCTTGAACTGCCCGAAGCGACGGAGTAGCGCCGCGTCGCGTCAGCAGGCGATCAAGACGTGGGGGGGATGGGGGGGTATCGCCTCGCGCGCGGTGCACACGTGGCTCGCGAGTCGATTGGCCCGTTCGCTGATCTCCGTCAGGGGCCATTCTTGCAGGAGCCCCATGACGAGCATCGCGGTGAAGGCATCGCTCGCGCCCAGGGTGTTTTCCACCGCGTCCACGCGCGAGCCGTGATGGACTTCGAGCTGGTCGGGCGTCAAGAGCACACTGCCCCGCGCGCCCCGGGTGAGGGCCACCGCGCTAAGGGCGAATTTCTCCATCAACGACTCCATTCGTTCTTTCGTGGAGCCACTGATGTTCAGAAGGGAGGACACGATCGGCAGCTCATCCTCATTCAGCTTCAGCACTTCCGCGTGTTCGAGCAGATCCTGAAGCAAATCGCGCGAATAAAAGTTATGCCGGAGGTTTACGTCCAGCACGCGGAGGCAACTGGGCATGGCGGATTCCAGGAATTGCCTGATGCAGCCCCGGCTGTGGGGGTTGCGCGATGCGAGCGTGCCAAAGCAGATGGCGTCCGCCTTCTGGGCCAGCTTTGCGCATTCGGTGCGGAAGGGAAGGTTGTCCCAGGCGGCGAGATCGGGCAGGCTGTAGGCTGGCGCGCCGTGACTGTCGAGCATGACCTCCACCTCGGCGGTGGGCCGGGCGGAATCCAGATGGACAACGCCAACGGACAGGCCAGCTTCCGACATGGCGTCGAGCAATTCCTGACCGGCCCTATCCTGCCCCACACTGGACGCGATGACGCCCCGAGCCCCAAGAGCCTGTGCGTGATACACCACGTTGGCCGGCGCACCCCCGATTTGCCGACCATCCGGCAATACATCCCAGTGCACTTCGCCCAGTCCGATAACAAAAAACGGCTGTGATTCCGTCATCTCTCCGACCCCTGCACAAGCCACGCGCCTGCTGGTTTCATTTCGCACCATCACGAATCGGCCCGCTTCGCACACGTGCACGTTCGTTCGAACACCCGCGTTTCGTCCAAGTGCCCGTGGGTTTAAGAATGACAATCCAGGCGCTCAATTGCAAGTGCAAATTGGATCGCTCTTTCCTGGAACACTTCTGGCTCCTCCACTACAGCCCTTCGCTCTCCGGAACCGCATACTGCGCGCGCAGTTCGAACAGTCTCCCGGTAAGGCCCTTGATGATCTCCGCGTACTCGGGGTTGCCGTACTGGTTGTTCATCTCGGCGGGGTCTGCTTTCAGGTCGTAGAACTCCCATTCGTCCAGCGTGTGAAACCGGATCAACTTGAAGCGGTCCGTGCGTACGCCGTAGTGACGGTAGACATTGTGGACCTTTCCCTCGCCTTCGTAGTAGTGGTAATAGAGGGCGTCGCGCCACGTTCCGGGCTGTTTGCCATGGAGAAGCGGAGCCAGACTGGCCCCCTGCATGTCGCCGGGATCCGGCGTGGCGGTCAGTTCGAGGAAGGTCTGAGCCATGTCGAGATTTTGCACCATGGCGGCGCAGGTGGAGCCCGCCGCGATCCCCGGTCCCATGGCCACGAGGGGTGTGCGCAGCGACTCCTCGTACATGAAGCGTTTGTCGAACCAGCCATGCTCGCCCAGATAGAAACTCTGGTCGGAAGAGTAGAACACGAGCGTGTTCTTGTCCAGCCCCTTCTCCTTGAGATAGTCCAGCACACGCCCCACATTGTCATCCACGGAGCGCACGCAGCGCAGGTAGTCCTTCATGTACTGCTGGTACTTCCATCGCACGAGATCCTTGCCCGACAGGTTGGCTTCGCGGAAAGCCTTGTTCCGGGGTTCATAGACGGCGTCCCAGGCGGCGCGCTGCTCTGGATTCATGCGTCCGATGGCATTGTTCCATCGGCCCTTAAGTTTGGGGTCTTCCGCCGCATTCTCGGGCCAAACTTTCAAATCCGAGTCGAGGGTCATGGTCTTCTCGATGGACATGTCCTGGAGATTCGCGGCCGAGCCCCGGTTTTCATACGTGTCAAAGAGATTGTCCGGCTCGGGGAACTCCACGTCCTCGAAGAGCGTGAGGTGCTTTGGTCCCGGCTCCCATTCGCGGTGAGGCGCCTTGTGCTGAATCATCAGCATGAAGGGCTTCTCCGGATTGCGACCCGATTCCAGCCAGCGGAGGGATTTGTCCGTGATGATATCCGTGACATAGCCCGGCTCCTGGATTTTGCCCGACGGCGTGATGAAGTCCGGGTTGTAGTAGTGTCCCTGACCGGGGAGAACTTCCCAGGCGTCAAAGCCGGTGGGTTCGGAAACCAGATGCCACTTGCCGAAGAGCGCGGTCTGGTATCCGTTCTGCCGGAGGAGTTTTGGGAAGGTTTGCTGCGATCCGTCGAAAGTGCTGCTGTTGTCACGGAAGCCATTGAGATGACTGTGCTTCCCCGTGAGGATCACCGCGCGGCACGGTCCGCAGATGGAGTTGGTCACAAAGCTGTTGCTGAAGCGCACACCGCCCTGGGCGATGCGGTCGATGTTCGGCGTGGGCGCAATTTCCGCCAGGCGCCCCCCATACGCGCTCACCGCCGCCTGGGCATGGTCGTCGCTGTAGATCCAGACGATGTTCGGGCGCGTCGCGGGGGCATCTTGCGCTTGGGCCTGCGAAAGTCCCGCGAGGGCAAAGGCGCCCAGAGCGGAATGGCGCATAAAGGCGCGGCGATTGTAGCTCTGGTCCATGGCAATGGGTCTCCCTGAGTGATAAGGGTATATCTTGGGTGAAGGCGCCCGCGCGGGTCAAGGGAAAGTCTGGAGTCGCCGGGCCCAATCTCTTATTGAATCCACATCAAGTTCCACGCAGACCACCCGCAAGTGGAGGCGCGTAGTGCGGAATTGCCCGTCCCCGCGACCACAAACGCCGTCGCCATCCCATCCTGTCCGCGGGTGGCGCCCGAGAGCAAGGCAACGATACACATGAGCCCTTACCTGACCCGTAGGACACCTACAGCCCGCGACTACCGTCAACCGCAGCCTATTCGTAATCGGCGTTAGTACCATGTTAGACTGCTCCTGGTTGAGGCTTCTGAAAAACACTCAGTATTCCGTGGCTCGCCTCCGGGAAGGCGAACCCTATTGGGAATTGGGCCCCGTCGCACGTGCTTGACCGTGTGGAGTCCCGCCCCGGCGAATCTGGCTGCGGCACTCCGAAACAGCACCGACGAAGTGCCCCTTTGCCCCAACGACTGAAGCACCCTGCCGCTCCAGAAGCCGGTGGATAGGAAAGGAAACGCCATGAGCTCTCGTCGCAATTTCTTGAAAGCATCGGCTGCAGCCGCCTTCGCCGTGGCAGCGGCCCCCGTTCGGGCGCAGGACGCCCAGCCCATCAAAATCGTCTCCAGCCTGCCCCACACCGGCAGCGCCAACGCCCAGACCAAAACCATGGTCAACGGCATTCAACTGGCCATCGAAGAAGCGGGCTCCAAGGCGGGCGGCTTTTCGCTGGTCTATGAGGCCTGGGACGACGCCTCCCCCGAGCGCGGCCAGTGGGACCCCGCCGTGGAAGCGGCCAACGCGGACAAAGCCGTAGCCGATCCCAATGTGATGGCCTATATCGGCACCTACAACTCCGGCGCGGCCAAGATCGCCATGCCGAAATTGAATCAGGCGGGGCTCCTCATGATTAGCCCCGGCAACACCTGGCCCGGCCTCACCAAGCCCAAAGTCGGCGAGCCGAACGAGCCCATGGTGTACCGCCCCTCGAAGAAGATCACCTATTTCCGTGTGGTGCCCGCCGATGATATCCAGGGCCTCGTGGCCGCGCGCTGGACCAACGAAATGGGCGCGAAGAAGGTCTACATTCTCCACGATCGCGAGCTTTACGGTCAGGGCATCGCCACCATGTTCCAGAAGGAAGCCAAGGTCTTGGGTCTGGATGTGCTCGGCTTTGAGGGCATCGATCCGAAGGCCTCCAACTACCGTTCCCTCGTCACCAAGATCAAGCAGAAGCGCCCCGACCTGGTGTATTTCGGCGGCACCACCCAGACCAACGCGGGCCAAATCGCCAAAGATCTGCGCTCGGCGAACCTGAACGTGAAGTTCATGGTGCCCGATGGCTGCTTTGAAAATGCCTTTATCGAATCCGCCGGACCCGAGAACGTGGAAGGCACGGCCTTTATAACCTTCGGCGGCGTGCCGGCGGACAAGCTCACCGGCAAGGGCGCGGAGTTCTACGAGAATTACAAGAAGCGTTTCGGCGCGGAGCCCGAGGCCTATGCGGCCTATGGCTATGAGTGCGGTCGCGTCGTCATCGACGCCATCAACCGCGCGGGAAAAAAGGACCGCGCCGCGATCATCGCGGCCACGGCGGCAACGAAGGATTTCGATGGTGTGCTCGGAAAGTGGTCCTTCGACGAAAATGGCGACACGACCAATACCACCATGAGCTGCAATACCGTAAAGAACGGCAAGTTCGAGTTCGTGAAGGTGTTTGGACAGTAGCCCGAGCCGTAATCCCGGAGCAGAACCTCCCCCCATGACCAACACCGAAGTACTCGTTCAACAGCTCATCATCGGACTGTCCAACGGCATGATCATTGCCCTTATTGCCCTGGGTTACACCATGGTGTACGGCATCGTCGAGTTGATTAACTTCTCCCACGGCGATCTCTTCATGCTCGGTTCGTTCCTCGCGCTTACGGTCGTGGGCGCGCTGGGACTGGATCAAGTCGCCGATCCGACTACGGCCTGGTGGGCGCTCATACCGCTTCTCATCGCCGTACCCGCTTTTTGCGCGGTGATGAACTGGACCGCCGACCGCGTGGCCTATCGGAAATTGCGCGAAGCGCCCCGCCTTGCGCCGCTCGTGTCGGCCATTGGCGTCTCCTTCATCTACCTGAACCTCGGACTCTTCTGGGGCGGCATGCCCATGAGCGTCTTCAACGAGGGCGCAACCGCCGCGGCCCCGAAAGACTTTCCGGCCCTCATGTCCTACAACAACCTCCTCGGCGAGACGAGCAATATCTCCATCACGCCCAGGGAACTGCTGGTCTTCTTCGTGACCATCCCCCTGCTCATCGCGCTGACCATGATCATCAAGTTTACGCGCCTGGGCAAGGCCATGCGCGCCGTGGCGCAGAATCCCCTCGCCGCGCGCCTCATGGGTATCGACGTGGATCGCACCATCGGCACCGCTTTCTTCATCGGCGGCGGGCTCGCGGGCGTGGCCAGCGTGGTCTACGCCCTCTACAACAACACGATTTACTACCAGATGGGTTTCCGCGTGGGCATTGACGCCTTCACCGCCGCGGTCCTCGGCGGCATCGGCAATCTGCCCGGCGCGGTGCTGGGCGGCATCGTCATCGGACTCATCCGCGCCATGAGCGATCAATACATCGCCACGGAGTGGACCAATGTCTGCGTGTTTGCGGTGTTGATCCTCGTGCTCATCCTTCGTCCCTCGGGCTTGCTCGGGGCTTCCCAGCGGGAGAAGGTGTAATGGGCGGCGCAGCGGAGCGACTTTCGGGCTGGCGCGCCCAAACGCACTGGCTTTTGCTGGGCATTGCGGCGGTCTTGCCATTGTTGGACCTGGTGTTGCCCCGTGAATTTCAGATCGCCGATCTGGTGCGCCCTATCTTCATCTTCGCGATCCTCGGCATGGGACTTAACATCGTCACTGGTTTCACGGGCCTGCTTAACCTCGGCGTTGCCGCTTTCATGGCCATCGGTGCTTATAGCTACGCGATTCTGACTTGCGACATCTACCCCTTTCAGCTCGGCTTTTGGACGGCGCTGATTTTGGCCGCCGCCGCCGGGGCCGCCGCCGGTGTCGTACTCGGCTTGCCGACGCTACGTTTGCGCGGGGATTACCTCGCGATCGTGACTCTCGGTTTCGGCGAAATGATGCAGGACAGCCTCAAGAACCTCGATGTGATCACCAAAGGCACCCAGGGCATCAACCCATTGCCCGCGCCCACGCTTTTCGGCTACGCTTTCGTGCCCGAGCAGCCCCTGCCATGGTATTACCTGCTGCTGGCCATCCTCACGGTCGTCGTGGTGCTGACGCGCAATCTCGAGACTTCGCGCGTTGGAAGGACGCTGATCTCGATTCGCGAAGACGAGCTGGCGGCCTCCTGCATGGGCATTGACCCAATGAAGGCCAAGCTCCTCGCCTTCGCCGTGGGCGCCGCCATGTGCAGCAGCGCCGGCGCACTATGGGGAGCCTATCTCGGCTCCAGCGGTGAACCGGGCAACTACGACTTTCAAGTCTCCATTCTCGCCCTCTGCATCGTCATCGTGGGCGGCATGGGCAGCATCAGCGGCGTCTTGCTGGGCGCTTTTGTCATGATGGGATTCAACTCCATCTTCCTCACCAAGCTTTCCGACTTCCTTACACAAAAGGGCATGATCGGCGAGAGCGTTTACGCCGCCCCGGTCAACTGGAAGTACATGATTTTTGGTATGGCGCTGATCCTGATGATGCGCTACCGGCCCGAGGGGCTTTTGCCATCGCGCCAAGTCAAAGCGGAGCTGCATCACGGCGACGCCGCGCCCGCCAAGGGAGACTGCTAGTCCATGAGCCTCCTCCAGGTCGATAACCTCACCCTGCGCTTCGGCGGACTCACCGCCGTGAACAAGGTCAGCTTCACCATGAAGCCCGGCCAGATTATGGCCGTCATCGGACCGAATGGCGCGGGCAAGACTTCGCTCTTCAATGCGATCAGCGGCGTCTATAGCCCAGATACGGGAACCATCCTCCTCAACGGGAAAACGGCCTCACGCCCCTTTACCGGGCGCACTGTCGCGGGCCTCGTGGGCGCCGCGCTGTTTACCATGGTTTTCTTTGTCGCCCTGGTAAACATGGAAGCGATTTGGGAAGCGACCATCGCTATGAACTACGTGTACCAGGAAGCCTTCCCGTGGGGCGCAGCCTTCCAGAGCGCCATCACCTATCTTCGGGAAACGGAAGCGCGCTATGTCCTCGGCGCGGGAATCCTCGGTGCGATTATGGGCGCGGCCAGCTTTTATACGGTCTGGTGGCGCGGGCGCTTCGCCCCCCATGTCGCCGCCGCTGCGGGCCTCGCGCGGACCTTTCAAAACCCCCGGCTTTTTTACGAAATGAGCGTCCTCGAAAACGTCCTCGTCGGTATGGACCGCCGCCTGAGCACCCGCTTCTGGCACGCCGCCTTTCGCCTGCCCCTGCACCATCGAGACAACAAGGAATCTGTCGCCAAGGCCATGGAGATCCTCCGCTTCGTGAAGCTCGATCACCTCGCGAGCGATGAAGCCGCCTCGCTCTGCTACGGGCACCAGCGCAAGCTGGAAATCGCCCGCGCTCTCGCCTCCGAGCCCTGCCTGCTCCTCCTCGACGAGCCCGGCGCCGGTATGAACCCCAGCGAGATCGTGGAGATCATGCAGCTCATTCGCGACATCCGTGACAAGGGTGTCTCCGTGCTCCTCATTGAGCACCACATGCGCCTCGTCATGGGCATCTCCGATTACGTGGTGGTGCTGGAGTTCGGCAACAAGATCGCCTAGGGCATCCCCGAAGAAATCCGCGCCAATCCCAGAGTGCGCGCCGCCTACCTGGGAAATCCCGACTGATGGCCGAGCCCCTCCTCAAGATCGAATCCATCTCCGCGAACTACGGCCCCATCGAGGCCATCCGCGAGGTATCGCTGGAAGTGTTCCCCGGCGAGATCGTAACCCTGATCGGATCCAACGGCGCGGGCAAGACCTCCACGCTCCACTCCATCTCCGGAACGCTCCGCATCCGCTGCGGCACCATCACCTTCAACGGCGCGCGCGTGGACCAGATGCCCGCCCACAAGATCGTGACCACGGGGCTGATTCAGGTGCCCGAAGGCCGCCGCATTTTCGCGAAGCTCTCCGTGCTGGAGAATCTCCAGCTCGGCGCCTACATCCGCAACGACAAAGACATCCAGCGCGATCTCGATCGCGTGATGGAAATGTTCCCCATCCTCAAAGAGCGCAAGACCCAGCTCGGCGGCACCCTCTCCGGCGGCGAACAACAGATGCTCGCCATCGGCCGCGCGCTGATGACGAAGCCCAAGCTGCTCCTCATGGACGAGCCCTCCATGGGCATCGCGCCCCTGCTCACGGCGAAGATCTTCGACACGATCCGCCAGCTCAACGAGGACGGCATGACCATCCTCCTCGTGGAGCAGAACGCCCATCTGGCCCTCGGCATCGCCAAGCGCGCCTACGTCATGGAGACCGGTGCCATCGTGCTCCAGGGCGACGCCCGCGCGCTGATGGTGGACCCGAAAGTCACCAAGGCATATCTCGGGGAAGACTGAACAGTCTGGAGTCCGGAGCTGGGAGTCTGGAAGGGATGCCGATGTCTTACAACGTCTTCCATAAGCTCAAGAAGTTCGACTCCAACTCTCTACTGAATCCCCTATTCTTTCTTCCGTGTAATTCCGTGCCTTTCCGTGGTCAATAAAGAGATTGACCACGGAATACACGGAACCTCACGGAAATGTGGACTTGCGGTCGCGTCGCTGGTGATGGTGTTTCCACCGTTGCCAATTCAAGATCGCCGTGTTAGACTATTCTTACCATGGATAGAAACCTGACCTACACAATCCATCTCGAGCCCGCCGAAGAAGGCGGGTATGTCGTGACCGTGCCAGCCTTGTCTGCGGTAATCACGCAAGGCGACAACTATGCCGAGGCGATTGCCATGGCGGAAGATGCGATCCAGACGTATATCGACTACTGTATCAGCCAAGGCAAGGACGTGCCCCGCGATGTCCCGCCGGACGTGCCGCTGGATGCACAGGTTCGAGTAAAAGCCCCCGCGACGTTATGACGCGGCTTCCATCCCTGACGCCGTCCGAACTTGTCGCAGCGCTCAAACGCGCGGGATTCGCTGTAATTCCGGACAGGGGCCGCGGATCTCACTCTGTTCTTGCCCATCCAGACGGGCGCGAGGTTGTCGTGGCGATGCACGCCCGCGAATTGAAGCGCGGCACGCTGGTTGCCATCGTGAAGCAAGCGGGTTTCACGCAAGAAGAGTTCCAGCGTTTTCTTTAGAAAGTGTCGCGCCGCTGGAACAGCCTCGGGGACTGCCTCCCGAGCCCAAGTGTTCGTCGCCGCGTAAGCGTGGAATCGGGACGCGTGGCGAGGGTGGGTGTCCCCTTCCCCTCACTCAGACTTACTCTTCCGTCAGGTCCTCGTCAATCGTGCCGCCAGACGATATCACCTCGCACTGTATCATGACGGCCGCCGTCGTCTGTTTGGTTCGGACCGACGCTGTATAGGAGGATGCTGCCATTGGCTGGTTGATAGGCGAACTGTCGGCCAGTGAATGGGTCGATCAGCGTTTCCGCTGGAAACGCTACCGAAATGGCATCCAGTGTGGCGGGTAGGTCGCCGGTTTCCGCCTGTCGTCGCTCCAGGGTCAGGCCGATTTGGAGCAGTTGGAGTTGGACCTCCATAAGGGCCTGGGATCGCATGCTGGAGATGGGCAGAGTATCCATGATGCGGGCGTATGGGCTAAAGCCTTCAACGTCCATGTCGAGTCGCTCCACCGCCTCGTAGTAGGGCAGATGGGCCACCTCGAGTGCGTGCTGGTATATATTCATAGTCTGCGCAATATCGCGATCCAGCCAAGGCCGGCCCAGGGGACTGGCGTAACCCGCGAGGATCCCGCGCATCGCAATGCCGTCGTCGGTAATTTGAAAGAGCTTCCACATCTTTGCGTTGCGTCCGGCCCATCCGTCATCCAGCAATTGGTCGAACCCCAGTTTGGACTCGTGTAGCGAACTTTGGAGTTGGAGCGTCAGTACATTACGATCCGCCATTTCCTGGGCTTGGTAAATTAATTGCGCCGTCTCCCCGGGACTAAGGGTGCCCGGCTGGAATGCCTCGAGAAGCGTTTGATAGGCAATGTTCACACAGGTTGTTCGGGTTCCCTGTGCCAGCCAATACGGTTCGGTCGCCAGGACGTCCCCAAGCTGGAAGCCCGCCACGCTGGATTGTACGGCCGTTTCCATATCCCCCGTTCTCGCGTGATAGATGGCATCCAGCCGTAGCAGCCGAGCGCAATCCTGGATGGCCTTCAAGTGCTCCCTGTCCTGCTGAAGATAGCAAGGATTGATGGCCTCGACCGGCCCGCCGATGGCCGCCACGCGCCGGATTTCAGCGATGAATTCCCCGTGCGCGTCCAGGAAGGCGCCAATACGCTCGACTTCAGCAGCCGTGAGTTTGTCCCATTTAGCGGCGTCATACCAGAGGTCGAGCACGGCGTCCCATTCGTTGCTGTCGACCGTATCCTTCTTGCGCTGGAAGAGGTTGCGCCACTCATGAATGGTATCCAGCGCCGGTACAAGATCGGAAGGCGGTTCCGGGGCCGCAATCTCCAAAGCTTCGACCAGGCGTTTGTGATGCTCGGCTTCTGCGGATGGCACAACGGCGGCCATCGACTCGGTCCGGCGGCGCTCCATAATGATGGCAAAGCAGACGAGCGCGGTTACACTGGCCATGAAGCAAAGCAGCATCGCGAGCTTGAACCAGCGACCGAATCGTCCCCTTCGCTTGCGCATCGCTTCGGGCCTTTCGAGCTATTTGGGTGAATAGGTTAATTGCAGCATCTTACGCCTAAAGATACACCAGATTGTCCGCCACTATTCACAATGGCCATGAAAGCACGGCCCCATCACTCAAACTTTATCTTCGCCAGATAGATGCTTGTCTTGCCCTCGTGCGAGGCGTAGTAGCTCATCCAGAGTAGATCATCGTGCCACAGCAAGCCGGGGTAGCTCGTGTCGCCGCCGCTGGGGTATTCCAGCACGGGCTTGAGGTTTTTCTTCGTCATTTGCGCGAGGACCGTCTTGGAGCCGTTGCCGTACTTTCGCGTGCCCGCCCACAGGGAGCCGTCGGGCAGGCGGATGAAGTTCGGGCCGCCCAGGCGCATGTCGGTTTCGTTCCAGGTCCAGTCGGTGTAGGGGTATGGGCTCGTGCCGATCCAGCCCATCTTGTTTTCTTCCTCGCGCCGTACGAGGGCCATCATGGTGCCATCGGGCATGAATTGCAGCGTGGTTTCGTTCGGCCGACCGGTG
>JBHEKR010000405.1:0-6584 GCA_041859365.1 Candidatus Hydrogenedentales bacterium | reverse complement strand
CACCATGGTCGAAGTGCCCGCGAAATCGACGGTGGATCTGGAATACACCTGCGTCAACGCCCATTGGGGCGGCGCGCCCGCGGCCTCCCACGCGCAGCTCAGCCTGGCGGGTTGGGGCGCGAACCAGCTCTGGGATCAGGCGGCGATGGGCTCCTGGGGCGAGCAGCTCTGCTTCGAACCGGACCAGACGCAGATCGGCTGCGCGATGCTGGACACGCGCCCGCTCATGGTGCGCTGCTTTCGGGAGAATTCGCTCCAGTGGGGCTTCGGCGCGAACGTCGGCGGTGCGGATTTCCTCGTCTACTACGACAAGAAGGGCGACAAGCAGTGGAACAGCCGGATGCGCACGCGGTACGCGCGCGTGGGGCCGAACCTGACCGAGGTGACTTATGCGGGGCAGAGCTATAATGGCAAAATCGACACGCAGGCGACGGTGAGCCTTTACCGTAGCGACGATATCACCCGGGGCATCTACCGCTTCCGCCACGACGTGCGCCAGCCGGTGGATTTCTCGCGCGTCGTGTTGTTGCAGTGCGGCGGCGACGACTACAGCTACACCTCGGAGCGGAAGTTCGCGTGGGGCAATGAAAATGGCCTCGTGAAAGAGTGGGACACCCAGTGGGGCGGCGAGCGCTATCGCACGGAGCCTTTTGAAGTGACAGGCCGCACGCCGTGGTTTTCGATGCACGAAGTGGACTACCACCACATCCCCGAAGACCTGCCGAACAACGCGAACCGGGGCATCATCATCCGCGAATGGAAGGCGCAACTCGGCGGCGAGCCGGCGCAGCCCTGGGCGGCGGAGCGGGGCGCCCACGTGCGCGGCGCGGACACGTCCCTGATCGATATCCTCCCACCGCCGGGCGTGACGCAATTGCTGCCGGGCGATTTCGTGGAGTGCGTGGTGGAGCACGTGGTGGTGGCGGAGAAGGCGGAGGAATACTACGGGCCGAACGAGAACCAGAAAGCCGCGCTGGCGCAGCACGCGAATACCTGGCGCATGATCGACCGTGAAGCGAAAGGCAACGACCTCGCCGTGGAGGTGAGTGTCGGCGCGCTGGAGATCATGCGCCCCACGCGCGTGCGCGCGGCGGACAACAAGGCCGAACTGAAGATCGAGGGCGGATTGGGTTTTGTTCCCGTGACCTTCACGGGACTCACCACACATGCGACACCGAAACTGGAGATCAGCGAGGATGGCGTGGCGTGGTTGGTCGTGGATCAGTCCGTGCACGGCAAGGATTTCTGGCAAACCGACTTCGACCAGGCGACGAAGACCTGGGAGATCAGCTACACGCTGCCCTTCGACACGCCGGGAGACGTGAGGAAGGCGCGGTGGCTACGCTTCGCACTGTCAGCCAACTGAGAGGTGAACCGGGAGCAGCGTCGCCCAAATTCTTCAGGCGTGCCACCCGGTCCCAAGAAAAATGGCGGACCGAAGTCCGCCATTCTTTTCGAGAAGCTATTCGCTCAGAATTTCGTGTAAATCCCGATCAGCGTGCCCACGGGTTCATTCAGCGGCTGCTCGCCCGTCGGGGAATACTTGATGAAGTTTACGTGCCCGTCCATATAGAGCACATTGGATCCGCCGGGAATGTGATTGTACGCGCGGGGGTGGATGGAGATGCCGTCGAACATGAGGTAGATGTTCGACTGGCCCTTCGCACTTGCGCCGGGGTTGTTGATGTCCGTGATCACAAAGCGCTCCACGCCCTCGCGCAGGCGCAGGATGCTGTTGCCGCCGCCGGAGCCGTTGCCCGGCGCCGTGGAGGAGACGTCCACGTCTTTGTTGATCCCGGCCAGCGGACCAAGCGGCATCGGCGCGCCGCCCCAGTGCGGCAGAAAGGTGGCAAAGAAGTTGTTCATCACCCAGGCCCATTGGACCGGCACCAGTTTGCTCGTGTTGGCCCCGTAGGCCGATGCCGCCATAGCGAGTGTGGGTACGGCGCTTATGGCTACCTGGGGATCGTCCACATCGTTGCGGTCCAGCAGCCAACCGAAATACTGATAACTCGAGTCCACGCCGCGGGCGCAGTTGCGGAAGCCCGTGCTGCCGTAGTGGAGGCACCAGTTGCCACTGGCGTCCTTCATGGCCGCCTCGGCCGTCGCCAGGTCCGCCGTGGAGGGGCACAGCAGGATACCGGGATCCGACAGGTACTCGGGGTAGATCTGGGGGGGGAAAGGACCCGCGTCGAAGGCGCCGGCGCGCGTGCCCGTCGCGGTATCGATGCCGCCCAGGGCGATATTGGGATAGATTTCCCCGTCGGACTCATTGGCGTACATCTTGAACACGAGGCCAAGCTGCTTCAGGTTGTTCTGGCAGCTCGCGCGGCGGGCCGCCTCCCGGGCTCGGGCCAGGGCGGGCAGCAGTATGGCCGCGAGGATACCGATGATCGCGATGACCACGAGCAGTTCGATGAGGGTGAAACCAGATTTCTTCTTCATGTTCAAGGACTTTCCTGCTGAAGCATAAGAACCAAGGTTAAGTATGTAACACTATTGGATCATATACTATCCTAAAGAATGAAAGTAATTCAAAATTTGCATGATTAAAACATTTGATATTTTTAGTTTGCCGCCGATCTATTGCAATTAAGGGGCGGAAAACCGATCTTGAGGCCCGGTAAAGTTTTCGCGTAGGCTGGTCGGTAGTGCAGGTGCTGCGAAGCCTGCCGCATGATGAAACGCCCACCCAATCGGGAGAATTAAGATGCTCAATCGCCCCCTGACTGCCGCCCTGCTGGTCGCTTCCTCGATCATCGCGGCCACTGCGCCCGCGGAAGAAATCGTTCACGAAAAGTACGAGTGGAGCGACATGTGGGTGACGAACGCCGACGTGGAAAATGGCATACCGCGGGTGCTGCTGGTCGGCGATTCCATCGTGAAGGGGTATTACAGCGGCGTGGAGAAGGCTCTGAGCGAAGGCGTGAACTGCGCGCGCTATTCCACGTCGAAGTTTCTCAGCCACCCGGACTTCCTCACCGAGCTCGGGGTGATGATTAAGCGCTTCCACTTCGACGTGATCCACATCAACAATGGGCTCCATGGCTGGGGCTATACCGAGGCGCAATACGAAGCGGGCGTGGAAGCCCTCATCGCCTTCCTGAAGAGGGAATCCCCCGATTCGACGATTGTGTGGTGCATGACCACACCGGTGCGCGACAGCAAGGATCTCTCCAAGCCCGACGCGGCCAAGCAGGCGCGGGTGGAAGCGCGCAACGCCATCGCCGCCGCCGTCATGAAGAAGCACGAGATCGCCGTGGACGATCTTTACTCGGTGGTGATGGAAGACGACGCGAACTTTTCGCCCGACGGCGTCCACTTCAGCGACATGGGCAAAGAAAAGCAGTCGAAGCAGGTGGCCGACGTGGTCCGCCCCCTTCTGCCCGCCGCGAAGGCCGCACCGTGAGCAGCGAAAGCGTTCTTGTCCGCCATGAGGGCCACACGCCACGGGAGCGGAGCGCCTGCGGGTGGCGTGATCGCCTCATCAGCCACGAAGACGCACCGCTTCATCCGGCGGCCTGGGCCCACGCCGTGGATATCGACGGAGCAAAGCTCCACTACCACAAGGTGGCCACGGAGCTGTACTACGTGCTCGAAGGCGAAGGCACGGTCACCCTCGATGGCGAAGAACACGAAGTGCGCAAGGGCTCCCTGGTCCACATTCCGCCGGGCGTGGTACACGGCGCGAAGGGAAAGATGCGCGTGCTGGTGGTGGGGATTCCCGATATCGCGGATGGGGATTATTTCGAGGCGTGAGGGGACGTACCGCCGCAAGCACACTGTGCGGAAGGGCAAAGTATCCATACGCTCAGGGTGACGACAATCAGGGGACGGCACGTCAACGCGGCGGCATGTCCCCATGGAATTAACGACGCGATGCGGACCACTGTGACGTACGATTCGCGACGTTATTTCCACTGGGACATGCCGCCGCCCGGAAGTCACAGTACCCCTATCCGACGCCTATACTGCACGCGGCATCTGCCCCCCCCACTTGGCTTTCTTGCGGCGGTACGTCCCCGAGTCACGCCATGCGGCGTTCCCAGGGTCCGGTGATGGCCAGGGTAATGCCGTCGTGCTGGATGTTTACGAACAGCGTGGTGCCATCGGGTGAGAAGGTCGCTCCCGCCAGTTCGGAATTCCGCGCGGTGGCGTTGCGCCCGAACTTGTAGATCTTGCCCTCGGGCGTCACGCCCACGAGGAACTGCTCGCCGGAGCCGTCTTCACACACCACCAGATCGCCCCAGGGGGCCACCGTGATGTTGTCGGCGTTGTCCAGCAAGCCCGCGCTCTGGGATTCGATAGCGAGTTGAAGGTAGCCTGGTGTCACGTGCTCGGCGTCGGTGCCTTCGGCCGCACTCGGGTGGTAGCGCCAGATCTGGCCCTTCTGAATCGGGCCGCCGTTGGTGCAGGCAAAGTAGATGGAGTCGTTGCCGTACCACATACCCTCGCCCCGGGCGAAGCGGGTCGCACCGGCGGTGAAGCCCACCTGGCGCATGTCGTCGTTCGGAGAGAGGGGGTCGGCAATATCGATCCACTGCACCGCGATGGTCTCGCCCATCTTGACTTGGATGTCCTGATTCCAATTGCGCGAATCGGCGCTGGGGCGCTCTTTGAACATGAGCGCCTGGAGGCGGCCGCCCTGCGCCATCTGGCCGGGAACGTTGGGAATGAATCGGTAGAGTAGGCCATCGGGCCGATCTTCGGTGAGGTAGACGCAGCCGCTCTTCGGGTCCACGGCAATGGCTTCATGATTGAAGCGGCCCATGTCGGTGAGGGGGACCGGGGCGACCAGCCCGCTGGCGGATGCGGGGACTTCGAAGCAGAACCCGTGGTCCTTCTCACAGAGGTCGCCCGCTTTGAGGACAGTCTCCTCGCAGGTGATCCACGAGTTCCACGGCGTTGGCCCGCCCGCACAGTTGCGCGCGGTGCCCGCCAGGCTCAGGAACTGGCGCTTCACTTCGCCCGTGCGCGTGTCGAAGTGGACCGTGCTCGTGCCGCCGAGACCGGGCGTGGCGCCGTGGCCCACGTCGTAGAGCAAGGCGGTGTTCAACTGACCCAGACGTTCATTGTCAGCGCCGAAGGGGCCAATCTTGTTGTCGCCCGGCGAAATTTCGTGGTTGCGGATCAACACCGTGAGTCCATCGGGTCCGGCGAAGGCCGCCATGCCATCGGAATCGCCCGGCACCAGCAGGCCGTCATCCATGGGATCACCCACCCACGACACCACGCGATAGGTGAAGCCCTCGGGCAGATCCATGATGCGGTGCGGATCGCGCAGCAGCGGCCCGAAACCCGCAGGGATTTCGTCGGCCGGCACACCGGCAAAGGCCGTGCGCCTGAAGAGGCTTTCCAGCCCTCCAAAACCGAGGGATACGGCGGCGGCCTGCTTGAGGAAATTGCGGCGGGAATGAATAAGATGGTGGGACATGATGTACTCTCCAGTGGTTTGCGAAGAGTGTACGGCGGAGGCGTTCTGCGGAGGTGAGGGACTTGTTAGAATCGGGTAAGTGGCCTTGGGGCTTAATGGGTCCTATGGGTCCTATGGGTCGCATGGGACCGATGGGACCTATTCATATTGACCTATAAGACCTATAAGACCTATACGACCCATAAGACCCATAAGACCCATAAGACCCATAAGACCCATTTGGGATTCCAAACTTGCCGACCACATCGCAAACACGCTAAATTCACCCCACAACCCACCGAAAGAGGAGCCCAACCATGGCACACGAAATCGACTACAGAATCTTCGGCGACGACATGCAGGCGGTGGAGATCGAGCTGGATCCGGGCGAGGCGGTCCGCGCGGAAGCGGGCGCGATGCTCTACATGGAGCAGGGCATCGAAATGCAGACCTCGACCGGCGGCGGCATCTTCGGCGGACTCAAGCGCATGGTCACGGGCGAGAGTTTCTTCATCACGACCTTCCTGCACAACGGCTCGGGCAAGAGCCATGTCACATTTGCCGCGCCCTACCCCGGTCGGATCATCCCCCTGCACCTGGAGCAATTCGGTGGGGAATTTCTCTTCCAGAAGGACGCCTTCCTCTGCGCGGCCCAGGGCATCGAGGTGAACGTGGCCTTCACCAAACGCATCGGCGCGGGCCTATTCGGCGGCGAGGGCTTCATCCTCCAGAAGCTCGAAGGCAACGGACTCGCCTTCGTCCACATCGGCGGCACGGTCATTGAAAAAGACCTCGCGCCGGGCGAAAAGCTCCGCGTGGACACCGGCTGCGTCGCCGCCTTCCAGACCACGGTGGACTACAACATCCAGATGGCGGGTGGATTCAAAAACGCGCTCTTCGGCGGCGAAGGACTCTTCCTAGCCACCCTCACGGGGCCCGGCAAAGTCTATCTCCAGACGCTCCCCTTCTCGCGCCTGGTGGACCGGATCGTCGCGGCTGTGCCGCCGCAGAAGGGAACGTGAAAAGGCCCTGGCACAACAGTGCTTCTATTCGGCAATCCACCACTCGATATACTGCACATACGCGGGACTGAGTTGAGGCCGGACTCGACTCCACAGCGGCAGGAGTCGTTTCCTTTGCCCATCCGTTAGTCGGCTGAAGCTCCGGTTGA
>JBHEKR010000270.1:0-25456 GCA_041859365.1 Candidatus Hydrogenedentales bacterium | reverse complement strand
AATCCAAGTACATTTGACGCACAGTCTTCATTCGCATGGTCTGCTCCTTACTGTGATTGCAGTCACAGATGTTTGGTTTGCCAAAGGGAGTAGGCCATGCGTTCGTCATTTTGTCAATCCATCTTTCCGCCACAGAAACTAGATAGTAAAGACTCGTCTCTTCCCGGTTCGCCGCACCCTCCACGACGAAGATTTTCACATCATTTTCGTTCAGGCGCAACCCGCGTACGGTACCTTGAAGCGTTACCCCGCCCGCGAGTTCGAAGTCTATTTCGTAGGACTGTCCCGCCTCCAACGTGGCGACTCGAATTCTGGAGCGGCTGGTCAGTTCACCCGAGCCGCCGCGCGCGAGAATCGTCACTTCACCGGGGGAGAGATTCTCAAAGCGATATCGGCCATCCTGGTCGGCCCGAACCAAGTTAGAATCTGCCCCCGTTGCGTCATCGAGGCGGAGTACAACCTCTCCGTTCGCGACAGGTTGGCCGTCGAGGAGGATATTACCTTCAAGGGCAATATCTCCTGCCGATGCGTCGAAATCCAACGTCGTGGCCTGCCCGTCCGAAACGACAATCCCGTCCCGTTCGATGCGCCGCCCGTCGATGTAACCCATGGGGGATGCCACCCCCAAAGGCAACGTCGCGGCCACATTCCATGTGCCTGCGGGCACGCCCTTCATTCGGTAGTTGCCCTGCTCGTCCGTCGTGGCCTGCCCCATATCATTTTCTCCAAAAGGACCGAGGCTGGAAATGGCTACCATGGCGTGCTGAACCGGCGACCCCGCAAGCGTTACCGTCCCTTCCACAACTCCACCCGCGTTCACGACAATTCGCAGTGGCTTTTCCGACACGGTACCCTTGCTGGCGGCCACAGTGCCGAATCCGAACTCGGGGTGAAAGGCCGTAATCACGCGTAACTCGGGCGTAATGGAGTCGATGACAAACGTGCCATCCTCCGCGGAACGCGCTACTTGGCTCCTCTCCAACCAATCCGGCCGCTCGGATTCGCCATGGCTATAGATGAGATAGTGCGGCAAGGTGCCAAAAAGCAGAAAGGCCCCCGGCACCGGCGCGCCGGAACTCGTCACCACGATGCCTTTCGCAACCGCGCTGGGTTTCAGTCGGATGGTGACTTCGCCGGATGCGCGACGGGTCAAATCGACCTGTTCGTACTTCATCTCATAGCCGGGGGCGCGCGCAACCACCGTGACGCGCGCCAACTCGACGTCTTTCCATTCAAATTCGCCGTTTTCATCTTCTAACGATTTGAAGAAACCAAAGTTAGCTTGTTCGAGTTCAGCCATGGCCCAATGGGTCACTTGGAGGTCAAATTTCTCGATGGGCTCCCCGGAATCCGCGTCTACAACACGGCCATGAATCGTTGCACGTTCGATACCTGTGAGTACAATTTCCAGGCTCTCGCCCCCCGGTGTCGCCCCTGCAAATCCTGGCTTGTAGTCCCGGTGGGTGACGGTCAGTGAATAGGTGCCTTCGGGAATCCGCATAAGCCGAAAGCGCCCTTCTCCGTCCGTATAGTCCACCACGGTCAAGTGCTGCAAACCAACAGAGGCATTTTTCACCGGCGCACCGGATTCGTCCACGACGCGCCCCGCAACTTCAAAGTTGCCATCCTCATAAATGAGAAGAATGCCGGAACGAGTCTCTCCCCCTTCTACCGTGATCTCGGCGTCGATCAGGGCATCGCGAAATTGGTTCTCGGGAATCACGGACAAGCTGTGTGTGCCGGGTAATAAGTTCGTGAACCGAAATGCACCCACGCTGTTTGTGGTGACTGATTCCTGCTCCCTCTGGTCTCCCTGATTGTGAAATCGAGCCGTGACTACTTTATCGGCCACGGGCCGCCCGCTCTCATCGACGACTCGGCCCTCCACAATCGCTGCCGGTTCGAGGCGTACGACGATGCCGCTGAGTCCCGATTCGGTCATTTCGTGAATCGAGTCGCGTGTCGCACGATACGCCATACCATCTTTTTTCGCCATGACCGCCACCTGCTTCGATGGCGCAACATTTCGAAACGTGAAGCTGCCGTCTGCTGGGGTTTCGATATTGACATAGGGATCCGGCCGTTCGGAACCGACTCTCCACAAGAAAGCGATGGCACCTTCCACGGGCTTGTCCTCGTGATCCAGCACAACGCCGGTGATCGATGGGCCAGAATCTGCCACAAACATTGCCTCGGGCGGCGCCGCCGTTACCGAGGCTTGGATAGATTCTGGCGCGGCAATCGGCGGGGCTTCGATTTCGGGCGATGGAGGCGGTGGCGGTGGAGTGGCGTCGAAATATTGCTGCTGAACGAGGACGAGGCCGACAATTGCGATCACGGCGGCGGCTACAGCGATTTTCTTCACGGCTACAATGCCTCCGATGGTTGCGGCGCTCTTCAGCGCGGCGACCCCAGGTGTTCCGGTCCATGCGGCGCTACCCGAGATGCCGAGTTTGCCCAGTTCGGCCACGACCGCATTGGGCAATGGCAGCGCGGGGACTTGCTCGAGCATGGCGGCGAGCGCGGTGGTCGTGACGGTGATGCCCTTGCCCCGCAAATCTTCGCGGATCCGGTGGACGCCCTGATTAACGCGGCGCTTCACCGTGGAGACGGACAGACCGAGCTCTTGGGCGATCTCGGGGTGGGATTTGCCGTCGAGAAAGCGAAGCACCACGGGCAACCGCGTTTCTTCGTCGAGATGGGCGATGGCGGCGTCGATGTGGGCGGAAACGTCGTCCCATGCGGGCGCGGTGCTTTGGGGTGCGTGGTTGGCGTAGTCCGCCTCGCGGGTTTTTCGGCGGACCTCCATTTTCAGATGATCGAGGGCACGGCGCGCGGCCACGGTGTGGAGCCATCCGCCGACGGAGGGCCGGATTGGCGTGGTGACCTTGAACAGTTCGATGAAGCATTCCTGGGCGGCCTCTTCAGCGGCAGAGGCGTTGCGCAACACGCGCATGCAGGTGCTGAAGACCATGGACGAGTGACGGTGGATCAACTCCGCGAGGGCGTCGGCATCGCGGTGGCGGCACCATTGCTCGTGGAGGGTAATATCGGGCGTGGGCATGGAATTGATCCGGTTCGTGGCGGTTGGCGTCGGTCGTGACTGCTGTGTATATATCGACACGAAAGGCAGGATCGGGTCAAGGAAAATTAGGGGACGGACTCGCGCCCCCCCACTTCTACGAGCGACGGGTACGTTGCACCGATCAAGCGACCGCACGGTGCAGCGGGCCCGGCAACGCGCGTGCCTGTCCCAGGGGATGGGTGGAGGGAACTCGGACTTGTTCGCGCTGTAATTCCAGCATCCACGGGGACATGCCGCCACCCTTCAGCGGGCTGCGCAAGACTTGGCGGAGTGCATAAGCACGACTTTCGCGTTACATGAGCGGGCCCCTGTGGCGGTACGTCCCTTTGTCCCTATTTCACGTTCTCGTCTCCCATTCGCGCGATCGGGCCCGTAAAAAGACAGGCGACGAGCAACGCCAGGAGCACGAGGTCGCCCCGGCGGCCTTCGCTGCGCTCGGCGGTCTTTGCGGGTGCGGTGCAGCCTTCGTCGATGGGCTCTTCCACGTCTTCGACGAGCATGGGATAATTTGCGACGCGATAGATGCCCGCGACGAGGTTGATGTTCTCGTTCACGATTGGGAAACCGGAGGCGGTAACGGTGACCTGCCAGGTCCCGGCCCGCAGTGCCGGGAACGCGACGCGCCCGTCGGTCGTCGTATTGCCACTCAATGTGATTCCGCCGCTGACGATGGATACGCGTGCATTGCGGATGCGGGCCTGGGATTCGCCGTTGAACACGACGACCTCCAGCGCCGCCGCGGAGCTGGCGCCACCCGCGCCAAGTGCGTTGGCCTGATCGACGTTGCCTTCAATGAGCGCGCCGAGCTCGACGGGATCTTCCGTGCCCCAGTCGTTCCACTGGGCGCTGACGGTGACGGCGCTCTGGTTGGCGACGGCAAGACCCTCGCTGATGGGGCTGAAGTCGTTCCAGCCGTTCAATCCATCGCCCATGATCGCGTTTTCACCCAGAATAACATCGGGCAGTATTGCGATGCCGACGCCACTGATGTTGATGAACTGGCACTGGCGCACGTGGGGCAATACGCCGTCGACGCTGATGCCCGTGGCAAGGTTCATGAAGACGCAGCCTTCGAGTACACCGGGGCTGGCGCTCTGGGGACCGAGGTTCCGATCTTCCACCACCACGCCGGTAAGGTTCTCGCCAAACTCACCATTGAAGGTGCAACCTGATATATGGACGTTGCCTCCTGTAATGAAAAGCAGGGCTGTATTGGCGATATCGGAGTTCAGGGTCACATCGCGCAATGTGCTTCCAGCGGGCGCGATTACGGTCCCCATGATTTCCACATCCGCATCGACCGCCGCGCGGACCACGACGCCCGGCAGCAGGGTGATATCTTCGACGTATACGCCGCTGTCGATAAAAAGCTGATTGGCGCCCGATGGCGCGGATTCGAGGCGCTCAAGGGCGTAGCCCAGGCTTTGCCACGGATCTTCACGGGTGCCGGCGGTGGAGGCGTCAACGCCGTTGGGGCTCACGTAGAAGGAGCGCACTGGGGTGGAGGCGTTCCGGGGGGAACCGCCTTCGAGGTACTCTTCCAGATTGGTGAGGCCGTCGAGATCCAGATCGAGGTCGGCATCGTTGACGCGGAGTTCAAGCTGGTGGCGGTACTCGAAGCCGTCGGGCATCCCGTCGTTGTCCGAGTCGGGATCACCGTCGCTGCTGTTCGCGCACTGCTCCTTGCAGGCGGATAGGCCGTCGCCGTCCTTGTCGATCAGGTCATCAGGCTCGCCGATGCATTGGGCGTCGCAGGGCGTGGCACAGGGCAGCACGGTAACGGAGCGCGCAACCTCCGCCGCGGGCGTGCCGGTACCGTCGGCAACGTTATACGTTACTGTGTAGGTGCCGGGCACGGCGGTATTGACGGGATTGTCCGTGACGATGGAGCCGCTAATGTCGCTGTTGCAACCGTCCAAGGCATTCGCCCCGGCATCCTCGTAGGCACCGCCACAGGCGACGGTGATCGTGGCCGCGCCGGTGAGGATTATTTGAGGCGGTGACGAACCTACGACGGTGACGGTTCTCGTCAGGGTCGCGGCTTCGTTCCCGCTGGCGTCCACGGCGTCGTAGTGCCGCGTGTACACGCCGATCCGGTTGGAATCCACGTCGCCCGTAATGGCGACTTCCGCGACGGCATCGCAGGCGTCGGTCACAGTCGCGCCCAATTCCGCATAGCCATCGCCGCACTGCAGGACCAACTCCGCGTCGCCCTTCAGGGCAAGCACGGGGGGTGTCGTGTCGGCCACAGTGACAATACGAATAACCTCCTCCGCATCGTTACCCTCGGCGTCGGATGCCCGATAGGTCACGGTGTATTCGCCGGCCTGCGACGTATCCACCGGGCCGCTGGCCGTCACTTCGATCTCGCCCCCGCAGTCGTCGGTGGCGGTTGCGCCGGGATCGCTGAACCCGACACCGCAATCGAGTGACATGAGGGCATCGCCCAGAAGAGTTATAATCGGGGCGGTCTGATCTTCGACGGTCACGGTGCGCACGACCGGTGTAGCGCCGTTGCCCGCCGCGTCGATCGCGGAGTAGGTAAGCTGGTAAACGCCTTTTGCCAACACGTCCACGGTCCCGGAAACATCGACGGTGACTTCGCCGTCGCAGAGGTCCTCTGCCGTGGCACGGGGATCGTTGAAGGGTTCCCCGCACCCTAGGGTAAGCGTTGCCGCGCCCGTAAGGGTGACCGTGGGGGCAAGCGCATCGGCGATGACCACGGTGCGCGAAACGCTTTCGGCCTCCAGTCCGGCGTCATCGGCAACGTCATAATGGACGGTATAGGTGCCGGGCGCTGCACCGTCGAGGCTCTCCAGTGCCGCGCCCAGGGCGTCCTGAAGGGTGGCGACGATCAGATTGTTGAGGTTCCCATCGATGTTGTCGGTGGCCGTCGCGCCGGGATCGTCGAAGGGCGCACCGCACTCCAGCGTAAGCTCCGCCGCACCGGAGAGGAGGAGCACGGGGGGCGTGAAGTCGATGGGCGCGGGCCGACTGAAGGGTGAGGTATTCCCGGCGTCGTCGGTGGCGATGGCCGTGAGATATCGACCGTCGAATGCGGCGAGATCGAGCGTCGCGCCGAAGGCGCCGGTTTCGTCGGCCTCCAGGGTGATCAGGAAATCCTCGCCTTCATCATCATCGTCCACGTAGCAGTCCACGCGGCTGTTGGGGGGTGCGCTTCCGGCGAGGGGCGACACCGTCGCGATCTCGGGGCGGGCCACGTTCTCGTTGCCGCCATCAAAAAGGCGTATGCCCAATTCGGCATTGCTGAATATTCTATTGCCCAGCACGGAATTGCGCGCGGTCGTCGCGCCGACGATCCACACTCCAATGCCGGCGTTGCCCGTGATGAGATTGGCCTCACCGCTCTCGTCGCCGCCCACGCGATTGACCGACGCTCCGGTGTTTATCAGAACGCCCGCGATCACATTGCCGCCCGCAGGAAGGCCATCCGCTCCCTGACCGATGGTGTTGCCAAGGACTGAATTCTCCGAGGTGCTCGCGCCGATCAACGCGATGCCGGCGTTCTGATTGGCCGCGATGTGGTTGCCCTCTCCCGCAACCGCGCCACCAATGACATTGCCCGACGCGCCATCGGCGATGAGAATTCCGTGGACCCCGTTGCCCAGGGCCGCTTCGCCATCCGTTCCAATGCGACAGTCCGTGATGCGATTCCCCGTTGCGCCACTGCCCGAGAGCACGATCCCGTGCTCGGGGAAGTTATGAACACCCAGACTCTTGATGTGGTTGTCAGGGGAAGTCAAGGTCAACCCGGAACCACTTTCGCCCAGCAGGGAACCGTCGAGGGTCAGTCTATCCATGCCGTCCAGCGTGAGTGCGCCCTCGCTGTCGCTGATGGCGGGCAGGGGTGATTCAGGCTGGATCGCGCCCTCCACGGAAAAGCGGATGCTGTTTGGGCCCGCCATGGTGTTGGCCGCAACGAGGGCCTCACGAAGCGACACAAATCCATCGGCACCTGGCTCGGCAAGGAGCCGCGCAAAGGAAGACGTGTTGCCATCGCTCGCATCGGTCAGCGTGTTCACCTCCAGTTCATCCAGATCAGCCCCGACGACGCGTACGAAGATCTCGCGCGAGTTCACCCCGCCAAGGCCGTTGTCCGCCACGCACTGGTAGTAGCCTTCTGAGGCATGCCCGGCGTCGGCGATAGAAAGGGTATCCGCCTCGCTGCCCGACACGCCGTCGGCGTCCTCCAGTTCCGCGAATTCGCCCTGCGCCGTCCTGAAACGCCATTGGAAACGAATCACGGGCGATCCCGTCACGGTCACCGGAAGCTCGAAATCATCCCCTTCCACCACGACCCGATCCGCTGGCGTCACGGCAAATACCGGCGGCACGATCGTGATGGGCGCGCTGAACTCCGAAGTGTCCCCGGCACTGTCGGTCGCCGTCGACGTCAGGTTCGTGTTCACATGAGGCGCAAGATTCAGGGTGACGGAAAAGTTGCCTTCCGTGTCCGTGGTGGTGGAGCCGATATAGGTCTTCCCCTCTTCCCCCGCATCGGAGAAGATATCGACAAAGCTGTCCGGTGGCGCTGTACCCGCAAAAGGCACAAAGGTCTCTATCACCGGCGGCGCGATTCCTTTGTTCGCGCCAAAGCTGAGGAGAATACCCTTCTCCCCGTTATCGTAAATCGAGTTCAGCCGGATCTGGTTTTCGAAGGTGTTCGCACCGTTGATTTCGATTCCGGAGAGTTCGTTCTCGTAGATCTTGTTTCGCTCGGCCAGCGGAACGCCCCCCACGATATTGCCCGAGGTCCCATCCACCATAAACACGCCCCGGGTGCCGTTGCCGTGTATCTCGTTGCCAAGTATGCGGTTTCCCGTGGAGTTGATGTCGTGTATCTCTACACCGGTTACCGCGTTGTCCTGAATGTTGTTTCCCGCCCCCGGCGTTGTGCCGCCGACCACATTATTCGACGCACCGTTGACCATGAAAACGCCAATCTCGCCGTTCCGCTCGATGAGGTTGCCGAGGATCTGATTGTCGTTTGAACCCGGATCAAAGATTACGACGCCGTCGCTGAAGTTGCGCGCGATCTCATTCGCAAGCGCGGGCGTCGTCCCGCCGATGATATTCCCGGCCGCGCCGTTGCGGATCGCTATGCCCGAGAAACCGTTTTCGGAGATGCGATTTCCGACGACCGTATTGCCGGTGGTGCCGGTGCCCGTTAACTCGACGCCGTACTCGCCCGCCGAGATCTTGTTCCCGTTGCCGCCCGCCCCCAGAAAATTGTCCTGGGCTCCATTCTGGAAGACCACGCCGTCTCGCAAGGTATCAATATCGTTGTTGGCGATCACATTATCGCTCGTCCCCGAGCCATCGACCACCACCCCCTCCTTCAGTCCATACCGGATCTTGTTACCCAGCGCAGGATCGCTTTCATGCCCGATGACATTTTCGGAGGCGCCGTTCCTCACGAGCACGGAGTAGCCTGTGAGTCCGCTCATGTCCCGCTGGGGGCACAGGGATACGTTGCCGAACTGATCGGCGATCACCACGGCGACATTTCGATAGCCGATGTAATTGCCTTGAATGCGGTTTCCGATCGTTCCGACCCCGTCCAGGATCACACCGGCCTGATTGCCTTCGACTGCTCCCTGAGCGCGGCGCGGCATGACGCCGCAACGAACGATGGCCGACCGCCAGTGGCTGCCGCCTATAAAGTTGGCCAGATCGCGCCCCTCGCCACCCACAATATTGTTGGATGCGCCGTTGTCGATGCCCACGGCTCCGGTGGCGTTGGGCGCGGCGCTACCGCTCAGGTACCCATTCAGAAATGCCTCGTGAAAACTCCGGTCGCACTCCGGAGGGAGCGGCAGCGGGGTCAGGTTCGTGATTACGTCAATGTCCACGCCACAGGCCGCGACCAGCTCACGGCGCCGTTGCCCGAGATAATTTCCCGTAATCTGGTTCCCATCGCTTCCCGCACCCGTAATGTGAATGCCATAGATCGAATCGGCCCCGGTGCAGCCCGTGACCACGTTGCTGGACGCCCCTCCATCAATGCGGATGGCATCCCGCCCAACGCCGTCTACGATCCCGCACCACGCGCCTATCTCGCAATGCTCCAGGGTGTTGCCCGAGGCATCGGGGCCGGAAATATGTATGCCGTCCTGCGGAAAACCGAGGGCATTGAAGTTGCGCACGGTATTGCCCGCGGAGAGGATCACGAGTGCGGCGTTGTAGCCGGGCTCGCCGAGTTCCGGGTCAATATTGACACCTGAAAAATAGTAGATACTCTCGAGCTGGATCGTGGTTCCGGCGGTGGGATCATTCAAGGGGGGCAGGGGCCGGGTGTACTTGACCTCCACCCTGCACGGGTCGGGCGAATTGCACTCACAAGTGAAGTTTAAGTCGAGCCCAAACGAAATGGTGTCCGGACCGGGAAAAGCGTTGGCCTCTTCAATCGCCGCGTGAAAGGTGGTTATGCCCGTACCGGGCTGAATCTCCGCCACCCCGTCCCCCGGCACCGCATCCGACTGCTCGCCAAAAGAGTTTACGGTAAAGATGGCGGCTCGTGCGGGGAAGACCCCAACACCTACCAGTGCCCCCACCCCTATCCAGAACGCCACAGCCCGTCGACCGCCCAATTTCCCGATATTTACCCTCATACCGCCTCCGTTTATCTGACTTTGCCCTGATAAGTCTGAATAATGCCGCAGCCCTTTAATGCTGTAACGACATAATAACGTGAAATTTAATTTCATGCAAGCGAAAAAATATTTTTATAAAATTTCACATTTTTACGTCAAAATGAACAAAAAAGAATGGAGGGAAGGGCCCGGAATCTACTCGGCGAGCTCTATAATATTGAAATTAATGGACTTATGGGTGCCGAGGCGGTCCACTTCGAGGGTGACCTTATCACCGATGAAGAGGTCCCAGTTCACGAAATCCATTTCGGAGGGGTGGCTGACCGGAATGCCGTTCATAGACAAAATGACGTCGCCCAGCTCCAGTCCGGCCTCGTGGACCGGGGAGGAGCGATAAATTTCGGTGACGACGACCCCGGTCTCTACCTGGATGCCCATCTGGCGCAGGACCTGGGGAGAAAGTTCGCCCACGGGCTCGCCGTGAATACCTATCCACGGATTGCGGCGGCGTCCAAATTCAATGATCTCCTCGGCCACACGCTTGACACGATCGATGGGGATGGCGAAACCGAGCCCCTGGTAGCCGCCGCTGCTCGAGAATATCATGGTATTCACGCCGACGACTTCGCCGAGGGCGTTGACGAGCGGTCCGCCGCTGTTGCCGGGGTTGATGGCGGCGTCGGTCTGGATCAGGTCCTGATAGAGGCGCTCTCCCCCGCCGACTTCACGGCTGACGCGCCGATGATTCGCGGAGACGACGCCCACGCTGACGCTGGGCTGGGGATCGGCCATCATGGTACCGAAGGGATTGCCGATGGCAATGACCCACTCGCCAATCATGAGCCCTTTGGAAGTGCCAAGCTTGATGAAGGGAAAATCATCGCCCTTCGCCTTCACCACGGCGATGTCCGTGCGTTCATCCGTGCCGACGAGCTCCACTTCAAGCTGCTGGCCACCGGGCAACGTAACCGAGGTGATGGCGTCGGCATCCTGGATGACGTGGTAGTTGGTGAGGATATAGCCGCGCTTGTCGAAGAGGAATCCACTGCCGATGCCCTCCACGGCGCGATCCTGAGTACGGAGGCGGGGCCGGAAGAGTCCCCAGAAGTCACGATCAACGACCCGCTCCCGCTGGTACTCCACCACATTGAGTGTGACGACGGCGGGTGAGACTTTCTCGATGGCCGTGACCACGGCGGTACGGCGGCTGTCTGAAACGGGGTCAGCCCCGGCCGTCTCAAGGACGGCCAGGGCTGCGACAACGAGAAGTGCTGTGATTGCACTGAAACGCATGGTGGACCTTACTGCGCGGGAGCCGCCACAGGGGCTTCTGGGGCCGGAGCAGGCGCAGGGGCTGCTTCCGGTGCCGGGGCGGGCGCTGGCACTGCTTCCGGTGCCGGGGCAGGCGCAGGCACTACCTCGGGAGCCGGGGCGGGCGCTGGGACCGCTTCAGGGGCCGGAGTCGGTGCGGGAACTGCTTCAGGAGCAGGAGCAGGCGCGGGAACAACTTCGGGAGCAGGAACCGGGGCGGGGGCTGCTTCGGGAGCGGGGGCTGCGACCGCAGCGCCCTTGCTGTCCTTAACCGCTGTCAGCGCCGTGATAACGCCATCCAGATCGGCGGCGGCCACCGTGAAGCTGCTCGGCGCACCGCTGACCGTGACGGGATAGTTGCCGTCTGCGGCGGCGCCATAGGTCAGCAGTCGCGAGGCTCCGGAATTGTCGGCGATGCTGAAGGCGCCCGCTTCGGCGATGGGGGCCGAGGCACCGGCGAAATTCACGTCGGCGGCTTCCAGCGCCAGAAGGCTGTCAACAAAGGCATCCGCCTTCGCGGCGTCGGCAGGGAAGGTCTCCGCGCCGATAGCCAGAGACCAGCCTTCGGAACCGCGCGCCAGTGAGAGGGCCTCGCCGTTAACACGGGCGTCGACACGAGCGACATCTGCGGCGGGCGTGCTGAGCAGGGCAAGCTGGAAGAAGTCGCGGGGCTTCACGAAGAACTTCGCCACGTCGGCGGTCTTCATGATGAGCATCTGGTCCTGGCCCTCAATGCGGGCATAGGATCCATCCGAGCCCTTGGCTTTGGAAGCAACCGAGAAGCGCTTTACGGCGCCGCCCACAGTCACTTCTATGGAACGGTCAAAGGCGCCCGTATCCGCCGTGCTGTCGGCGTAGTCGGCGGGGGTCCAGGTGGCGGCGGCGGCGGCCAGGGCGTCGATGGTGGACTTCTGCACCTTCAGGGTGCTGGCCGGTTCAACGACGGTCCAGTCCTCGCCATTTTTCGCCAGAACCACCCGGCCCTCGGGCTGGTTGATGGTAATGCCGGTCAGGGCGGCCGCGTCAGCTTCCCACTTGGGCAGGTCCATCAGGTTCGCACCCTTCAGGAAGATCTGGTCATAGTTGAAGCTGCTGATTTCGTAGAGCACTTCTTTCGCGTTGCTGGCAATGCGGATGTAGCCATTGCCCGCGAGATCGGGGCGTCCGCCCTCGATGACCACATCTTCGGCATCCTTGCGGCTGATGGTGCACTTGAAACCGGGCGTTTCCAGACCCCACTCGGCCTTTTTCGCGGGATCCACAACGGTGTTGGCCGTGATCAGCGCCAGCTTGTTCAGGGAGTTCTGCAGCGCGGAATCCTTGAAGGTCTTTTCCACGCCACCGGCATTCAGCACCCACTTCGTCTCCTTGGTGGGCGCGGGGGGCGTCGCGGGGGGCGTTTCACCCTCGGCCGGCGCGGGCGCAGGAATCTCGGTCTCCTGCTTCTCAAACACGAGGGACTTATCCGGCGTGTTGATGGCAACTTTGGTGATCGTTTCCTTGTCGAGCTTCAGGGCGTCCTTGTCGAGCCAGGTGTCCGCCTTCGGCGCTTCCGAAAGGTCCTCGGCGAAGAGTCCCGCGTCGCGGCGGAGATTGGCGGACTCCACGTACACCGTGTTGTCGCCATCCTTGCGCACAAACACCGTGCTCTGGCTCGGGGCCTTGCCGAAGAGGAGCTTGGCGGCGGGCTCGGCGGAACCCGCCTTGTAGGCCACGACGTGGAAGGCTTCATCGGCCTTCAGGCTGTAGGTCGCGAGCTGTTCGTCCCCTTCGGCCTTCGCACGGAACTCGCCCTTGATCCCGGCGATTTTATCGAGGTAGGTGTCGATGGTTTCCTTCTTTGCGGGTGCGTCGAACAGACTCCGCACCAGCCAGTTCTCGCCGTCCTTCTCCAGAATGACTTTCTCGTCGGGCTTGGCGGCGGCGTAGAGTTCGACCTTGGCAATGGATCCCGCCGTCAACTCGCCGTCCACCAGCGCCTGCAGGTTGGCCTGCTCGCTGAGTTTGGGCTGATCGATTTGTTTCTCGCGCTTCAAGTACGCCAGGCCGCCCAGCAGGGCGAGAATGACGATAAAGGGCAACAGTCTTTTGATACTCATGAATCTATACTCCGCTCATCCGTTTTCGGTTGATGGGTTTCCGTTATCCGTTCAGGTGAGACATGGTGTAGGCGTTACGGGTGCGGCGGCGGTTCACCAGGAAGGCAATACCGGTGCCGGCAATGACCACGTTGGCCAGACCATAGTTGATCACGCGCCAGAAGGACTTGGTGCCGTCGGACGGACGGTCGATGACCCGATTTACCGGCTTGCGACCGCGCACGAGGGCCAGGTTCTCGTTCAGCGTAACGGCGTCGACGCTGTTCAGGAAGAGGTCCAGGTTCGCATCCTGCAGGAAATTCTTCCGGAAGGTTTCCGAGCAACCGAGGAGAACCAACTGGCCGGGCTTGGCTTCCACCGGGGTGGCGGGTTCTTCGGGTGCGTCGTCTTCCGGCGCGGGCGGCTGGCCAAACTGGCTCTGGGGATCGGCCTTGGGCCATGCGGGACGTTCCGCACCGGCGTAGGCATCGGGGAACTGGCCCTTGACCACGGCCATCAGCGGGAAGGCCTTGCGCTCGGCATTGGCCGGCTCCTCGAAGGTGGTTGCCGTGATGGGATCCGCTGCGGGCACTTCCCACGCGTTCTCGCTGGTGGTCATGACGACCTTGGCTTCAAGGCTGTGCTCCTTGAGCTTTTCTTCATTGATGTCGAGGGCGGTGCCCCAGAGGTAGAAGATGGAGGACAGGCGATTGGTGATCGCCGTGTCCTGGGCCATGGAACTGCTGTTCACCAGGATGTGCATGGGCAGGTTAATCTGCTGCGGGCCGCGCATCAGATCCTGCAGGGAATTGCCACCGGCCTGAATCGAGAGGGGCACCTTGTTGGTGTCCATCAGGATGTCCTTGCTGACGCCCAGGCCGTATTTCTCCAGAAGTTCGTTGATACCGGGGTTCTCTTCGCGCTTGTTGACGCTGAGGCCGCGGGGTGTCGGCTGGTAGTCCCATTCGTAGTTCTGGACCGCAACGATGACGGACTTGCCGCTTTGGATGGCGCGGTTGATCTCCCAGCGCTGACGCTCGTTGAGACTGCGGGGGTTGATGACCGCCAAGGTGTCATACTCGGCGGGCAGGGGGCTTTCTTTGGTCAGCTCCACGCGCTCGACGGTGTACTTTTCAAACTCCAGCACCTGCTGGAGGTATTCATAGGGATCTTCGCTTTCGGGAATCGGCTGACCCATCTGCATGAGGATCTGCTTCATCTGGGGATCGATGTTGACCGCTTCCTTGGGCGCGACCAGGGCGACGATGGGTTGCTTCTCGCGGGTCATCTTGTGGACCGTGCTGACGAGGCGGTACTCCAACTCTTCAAGGCTCTGGGGCACGATCTGCGGAATGATTTCCTCGGCCTTGTCCTTGTAGCCCACGCCGATGCTCGAATACACCAGCTTGCTTGTCACTTCGTCCTGACTCATGGCCTGGACGTTGAAGGGCTGTACGCCCTTTTCGAGCATGCGCTTCTCGATGGCCTCGTCTTCGGTCTTCTCCCCTTCTTCTTTCTTTTCTTCGCCTTCGGGGCCGGCGATCTTCTCGGGATCCGCCATAGCGTTGGCGACGTTCATGGGGATGGTCTTGTATTCCACCTTGCCGCCGGAGGCCACGCGCATTTCTTCGAGCTTGTCTTTAATATCCTGCTCAAGCTCTTTCATGCCGGTGGGCATTTCGGCCTGGGGCGTGATGTACAAATTCAACTGGACGGGAGTGTCCAATTCTTTCAAGATGTTCTGCGAAGCCTGGGAGATCGTGTAGATCTTGTCCTGCGTCAGGTCGAAGCGCAGGAGGCTGGTGCCCGCCATCAGGAAGTTGAAGAGGAGGCCAATGGCCACGCTCATCACCAGCGAGCCGGTGAAAATGGCCCGGGCGCCGGGGCGGTTGCGCCCGTCGATGTACATGACGTTGAGCACGAGGAATACCGCGGTCCAGACCAGGAAATACACGATGTCGGCGAGGTCGATTACGCCCCGGGTGAAGGGGCCGTAGTGGCCGAAAAGCCCGAGCAGGTCGGAGAGCAGGGAGCCCAGGCCGGGCATGCGATCATCGATGTAGGACGCGATGAAAGAGGTGCCTACCAGGAAGAAGCTGAAGCAGGTCAGCAGCGTGACCGCGAAGGCCACGATCTGGTCCTTGAAGAAGCCAGAGAAAAAAATGCCCATGGACTGGAAGAACGCGCCCAGGAGCAGGGTTCCGAAATAGCCGCCGAAGATGGCGCCGATGTCGGGCTTGCCCAGGGAGATCAGCATCGCCGGGACCGTCACCGTGCTCAGCAGGGTCAGCGCGAAGAAGATGAACGCGGCCAGGAACTTGCCCAACACGAGCTCTTTGGCTTCCATGGGGAAGGTGAGAAGCATTTCCCACGTATTTTCCTTGCGCTCTTCGGCCCATATCCGCATGGTGACGGCGGGCATGAAGACGCAGAGGAGCAGGGGCAGATTGTCAAAGTAAGGCCGCATGTCGGCCATGGGGAAGGAGAAAAAGGAGGTGATGTAGAGCCCCACGCTGATGGTCACGAAGACCATCATGAAGATATAACCCACGGGGGAGGTGAAATACGCGCCGAGGTCACGGCGCATAATGGCTTTAATGTTATTCATGCGTCCGTATCCTTCAGTTAGCCGCCTTGGCCGCTTTTTCGGTCAAGGTGAGGAAGGTTTCCTCGAGGGTGAGGGGCTTGTCGCCCAACTGCTTGACCTGCCACTTTTCCGCCTGGGCCAGATTATTGATCTCGCGCCAGGGGCTCACGCCCGTCTTGGAGAAGAGCAGGAACGAAGGACAACCGCCTTCTTCCCCGATGTTGTCCACGTGGGTAATGCCGTCGAGCTTCTTCAGCTTGGGCAGGATCTCTTCCGCCTTGCCTTCGACCGAGAGGGCGGTGCGCTCGTTGTCCTTCGCCTTGTGGCGGAGCTGGTCCAGCGTGCCGTCGCCCACGATCTGGCCGCGATTGATGATTACAATGCGATCCGCCGTGGTTTCCACTTCATGAAGGATGTGGGTGGAGAGAATCACCGTTTTCTCTTTGGCGAGATCGCTGATAAGCGCGCGAATCTCTAGGATCTGGTGGGGGTCCAGGCCGGAGGTAGGTTCGTCGAGAATGACGACCTCGGGATCATGAATCAGGGCCTGGGCGATGCCCGTGCGCTGTTTGTAACCCTTGGAGAGCTCGCGGATGACCTTGCGGTACATGGGGCGCAGCCCGGTCACATCGAGGACGACGTTGGTCCGCTCCTTCAGCTTGTCGCCGGAGAGGCCACGCGCGCTGCCCACGAAGTCCAAGTAGGTCTTCACTTCCATGTCCATATACAGGGGCAGCACTTCGGGCAGGTAGCCGATTTTCTTGCGCACCGCCACGGGGTCCTTCAGGACATCCACGCCGGCCACAATGGCGCTTCCGCCGCTGGGGTACAAATAGGTGGTCAGAATTTTCATCGTGGTGGACTTACCGGCGCCGTTGGGCCCCAGCAAACCGACGACCTCGCCGCGGTTCACCTCGAACGAGACGTCATTGAGGGCCCGCACCGGCCCATAATGCATCGTCAGTCCAGTTGCCTTGATCATTGTGAGCTGATCTCCTTAACTCCGCAAAAAAGTTTGTCTGGCCAAAATGGCACGACCGTAGAACCCCCGTCCATACCCTCTCCAGGATAGACACTGAGGGGGAAGCAAATCTCATACCAAGGGCCGCAACCGGGACAATTCCCGGCGACCTTGGTCTTGAACGGGGAGTTGCGCAGTGTAACATGGGCTCCCGACAGGCCGCAATTCGCCTTCTCGCCCGATCTGGGACACGGCATGCCCGATTTGAGTCATGAAGGCGAACTGTTGCGCGGGAGTGGGAATTCCGCTAGATTAAAGACATGCGGCATTTTACCGGGGCGACGCTGGCGTCGGACTGGCCCTTCCCCGGAAACAATCTGGCGGTCCGCGATCCGGGCATGCCGAGGAGTACTTTCCATGGAACGCGACAGCATCAAGTGGCTCATAGCCGGCTTGGCGGGCGCCCTCTTCACCATACTTCTCTTTATCGGTGTTGGCGTTGCAATTTTTATGCGCCTCGAACCGAGCGCCCCGGAAAGGTCTCTTGCCGCAATATTCGATGGTTCCGAGGAAGAAGTCCACGAAGACGAAGAAGAGGCACGGGAGGCGGAGGAAGAGGCCAAGCAGGACGCTGAAAACGCCGCATGGGAAAAGCGGCTTGGTCTGGACGCGATTTACACCCGTGTATATCTGCTTCAGGGGACGCACAATCAGCTCTATCATGAGAAAAATTTCAAACTGATTGAAGAGCAGCTTGCCACGGAGCTTGCCAACACCGCGACACCCTTCGACCGTTATCGTTACAGTGCCTCAATTGAAGAGCTGACTGTCTTGCACAACGAGGACCTTCAAACCCTGCTGGGGGTTGCCGATGAGTGGGTTAAGGCGTCACCGGACAACCACTATCCCTATTTGCTCAGGGGTAAGTTAAACTCGGAACTCGCGTGGGAATACCGTGGTGACGGGTTTATCGGTGAAATTTCCAGGAGCGGCTTGAGAAAGTTCGAGCAACTGAACAAGCGAGCCAAGGAAGACTTGGAAATCGCGCAGAAACTCAATCCGAACGACCCGGAAGTTCCCGCGGCCCTGGCCGATGCCGTCGCCCCGATCGAGGGCATGCGGGCCCTTCGCCGCTACCACGACCAGACCCTTGCGCTTAATCCCCATCACGTCCACGTTCGTTATACCATGATGACGTATCTGCAGCCCCAGTGGTACGGCGACTGGCAGAAGTTTGATGCCTACATGGCGGATATTGATGCCGCCACCGAAGCCTTTCCTTATCTCTTCACGGTGAGGCGTGACGGGTACAGCCTGATGGAGGCCAAGGGCAAGAAATATGAGGGGGTTTGGGATTCTCCAGAAACCTACAAGAAGGCGGCTGCCGCCTTCAAAGCGCAAGCGGAACAAAACCCCGAGGAGTTAACCGTGCTGGCGAGCGCGGCGTATTTCGCGATCCAAGCGAATGATCTGGCGAGCGCGGTGGGCTACTTCGAGCGCATCGGGAACCAATACCCCAGGACCGACGAATTTCCGAGCCTGAACGGTTATCATTGGTGGCGCATTCACGCGATGGTGGAATACTCCGACGACCCCGGTATCGTGGGAACACCCCGGGAAAAGGAATTGCTGGACGCGGCCCGGGCGATCGATACGGAGGGTGTGAAGGCGAATGGATTCTACATGGCCTATTTGACCCGCCTTCGCGATGACGCCCAGACGAAAGCCTGGTGGGACACCCTCGACGCCGGGTATTACAAGACGGGCGACCTTGGCGCGTCACCCAACTATGATGTCTTGCAGGCGATGTACCTCGCTTCGCGTTCCGATGACTACGGCGTGCAGGGCACGGACGAGGAACAGCCTATGCTGGATCAAGCCCTCGCCCTTGCGCCGGACAACGCCTATGTGCGGCTGGTCTATGGCGAGTATTTCATCACCCGGGATCAGTTCGACGAGGCCCGCGTCCACCTGGAACGCGCCAGGGAAGTGGACCCGGCCTACCTGCCCGCCCTGCTCACGATGGGCTGGCTGAACTACCACCAGAAGCGCTATGACGATGCCATCGCCGCAGCCAATCAATTCCTCGCGACGGGTACGTCCAAATATGCGGTGATGAACGCCTTCGACGCGAAAGAAATCGTGGAGCTCAGCACAAAGAAGAAAGCGGCGGCGGCCGCGCCGAACCTGAACGCCACGGGTTGAGGCGCATCGGGGAGCTACCGGCAAGAATACGGGGATTCAACTGGAAAACGCGCCACCCAGGTCACTCTCAGGCCCCACGGGTGCCACTCTCAAGCGGGGCGGCTCCGCCGCAGGAAGTTTGTGGGTGTGAGGACTTCAACCAGGCAAGGTCCACTCAAAACCAATTCACGATTTCCTGCAGCCCGATAATGCACCCACAGGTTTCTCTTGCGAACACCCGCCTTCGCTGATTGGTTACTTGTGGGTCAGAGGACTTCGATTCGTCACGGGGAATCGAGTCACATGGTCAAGTCCCAACACCCACAAACTCCATCGCTACGCGATTACGTTTGAGGGTGGCACCCCAAATTATCCTTTGAAACACTCAAGTAGTGTCCTTAAGTCAGCGACATTCAGCGCAGTCCAGGAAGTGCCTACTCCACCTTCGCCACCTGAGCGCTATTGCCCGGAACTATTTTCAGGGTGATGGCCTGACTCAGGAATTTGATCGCGCCGGTGGACGGGGCCTCGACCCTCGCCTGGACATAGATCTCGCGCTCCATGGGCTGGACCCAGGGCTCGACAGCGATATTCATGGCGCGATCGAATTCATTCTCGCGCACCAGGATGCCGTTCAGGCCCGTATCCATAACGGATACGCCGTAAGGAAGGTTGAGCACTTCGATGGGTACACGGCTGGTAAAGCCATTGAAGCGATCGAGCTTGACCGCCAGTGGACCGAAACTGCCCGGAGCGATTTCCAAAATCTCTTTGTCCGCGTGGACCACCGCATCGGGCTGAGCCTTCACGACGGTGACGGTTCCCATACCCGCCTGGGACTCCACGGGACCGGCGGGCGTTTCGGCTTTGGCCTTGATCGTCATACCCCCGTTGCGCGGCGTGGACTGAGCGCCGGGATCGGCCCAGAGACGCAACTGCACGCTCTCGTCGTCCGGCAGGATCGTGGCGGTACTTGCGTGAACGCCTTCGGGAAGTCCTTCGAGCCAGACCTGCACCGGCGCATCAAAACCATCGCGCCGCGTAATGGTGACCATGACGGGGTAGGCCGCTCCCTCGGCCACGTTCAGCCGGTAGGTGCCGGGGTGAATCTGATAGCCCGGCTCCGGCGTTCGGAGGCTGAGACGATAGGGGTGGACCCCGCTGTTGCCCAGGGCATCGCGCACGCGAACGAAATAGGTTCCCGCCGCCGGGGGCTCAAACTCCAGTCGGGCGTCGGACGACAGCCGCCCCTCAAAGAATCCGTCGTCGTTCTGCCAGAAAATGGGAAACACGGGCATGCCATTCGGCGGGAAGGTGGCGTCGGGCGGATGCAGCTCCACGCGATACACCGGGGCGTAGACCGCATGATGCTGCGGGCTGGTGCCGAAAAGGCTCATGCGTTGGCCGCCCACCGTCGTAAACGTCACATCTTCGTCGGCATAGTCCGGAATCTTGCGGACCTGCAGCAACTCGCCGCTCGCCATAACGAAGTCGTTCATCGCCAGAGCCGACCAGTCGTCGAGCCGAAGCCCGGCGCTTTTGGAATCGCGACTGAAGAGGGTGATGTGGGTTTCGGCGGTGCAACGGGCCACGGCACGCTGGAGGACTTCCCCGCGAGCATCCAGGATCTCGAGCTCGGAGTCCAGCGGCACGCCCAGTCGCTCGGCGCTCATCTCCAGCAAGAGCTTCACCCCCGCTTCGGCCTCAATTCGATAGACGTCCCATTCGTCCTCGCCAAGACGGCCATTGACTACCGCGCCACGCGCCAGCAGAGGCGCCTCCGGGGGCGCGTTATTTGGCTCGACCTCCATGATCTCCTCCCCACGCCACACGGCCAGTCCGGGCGCTGGAATGGGGTTATTCGCGAAGGCGGGCACGGGCAGCGGCATGGTCTCCCACGGGGAACCCTTTCCCGGCGGAGTCACGGCGATGGTAGTGCCGCCCAGGTTAAAGCCGGTCACCTGGATCTCGGTGGTCTTGCCCGCAGGCACGCCCAACGGAAAATGCTCGGTTACATAGGGAAAGGACCCGGCGTGGAGCCGATAGCCGAGGTTGTCCCGCAATTCGGGATCACTCATTTCGAGGGTGTAGGCGCCGGCTGCCGGCACGCGATACCCAAGGCGGCGCAGATCGTCGCCCGTTGCGGCGCTATTGTCCGCCACCACCGCGCCCGACGCATCGAGCAGGCGCAACGCCGGTGTCAATGCCGTGTCGGTCAGGGCAAATACGATTTCCGAGTTCGCCTCTAGTGCAACCTGGAAGCGATCCACTTCGCCCTTCTCTTTGATCTGGCCGATGATCACCGTAGGCAGCGCGGCGACGGCGTGAATGCCGTTCTCGGGCTTCTCGCCTTCATCGGCCTTCTCGAGCACGGTGAACATCATGGGTTCGGCGAGGCCCAGCGGCGTCTCGATGTTGAACCACTGTCCACCAGGGGGCGTATCCGCCGGGATGGTCACCTTGACCTTGAGTTCATGGGGCACGGCGTTGTCGTAAATCTGCACGCCCGTGCTTTCGGCATTGTAGGTGAATTCCGGAACGGGCTTGGCTTCATTGGACACGATTTCCACCGTGAGATTGGACGTGAAGAAGGCTTTGGCGTCGGCCAGGTTCTTCCCGGTCACGGTCATGTCCACCGTGCCACCACGCACAACCCGCGCGGGCTGCACGCTGTTGATCACGGGCGGAATTGTGGCGTTGATAAAGACGGAATCCACGTTGACGCGCCCCGCCTGCTCGGGGCTCTTGGCCTCGGTGGCAGCCATGACGACGGGACCACCCGTCGAGAACGTCTTGTCGCCGCTGGTGGTCGCGTAAAGCGCAAGGGAGGCGTCGTAGCGACCCGAAGCGAGGAAGTCGCCCGCCGGACTCAGCGCAAGCGCCATGGGCCAATCGGACTGGGGCTCCAAAGTGCGGGATGTGGCCATGGTGGCGGCGTCCCACAACTTCACCACCGCGTCTTCGCCACTGGAAACCAGCGTCGCGCCGTCCCGCGTATAGGCCACGGCGAGGACCGCGCCGTCATGGGCGAATTGGGAATGAGCGAGCACGCCCGTGGAGGTGCTGGACTGGGTGAACTGCTCGGCGGACGCGGGCACATCCCACACGTAGATCCGCTTGTCGGCGGAGCCCGCGGCGAGGTAGCGGCTGTCGGGCGAGAAGGCCACCGTGTTTATGTTCTTTGCTGCATCGGAGAAGGTAATCAGACGCTTGCCCTCGGCCACGTCCCACAGCTTCACGGTGCGATCACCCGCACCGGTGGCGAGATACTTGCCGTCCGGTGAAAAGGCCAGCGCATAGACCGCATCGACATGATCGCTGAAATCGTGGAGCATCGTGCCGTCAGCCGCATTGAAAACCATCACATGCTTGTCGTAACTCGCCGTCGCGATCAGCGAATTGTTCGGGCTGAAGGCTACGTCGAGGATGTTGTCCTTGTGGGCGCTGATGGTGCGAAGCGGCTGGTGGGTCGTGGTATCCCACACGATGACCTGTCCCCCGCGCCCGGTCTTGCCGCCCGCCGCGGCGAGCAACTTACCGTCGCTGGAAAAATCCAGGGCACGCACCTGATCGTCATGACCGTTAAGCAGAATCGCGTTCGCAGGATCGAGTTTGCCGTCTTTCACGGGATAAAGCGCAACCGTGCCCAGCCCGCCTCGGGCAATCCACGCGCCGTCGGGTGACCACGCGAGGGCGCTCACAGGGGTGGTGGTCCAATCGATGATGGGTGCTGGAGCGACGACTTCCGGCGCGGCAGGTACAGACACGCCGTCGGCTCCCTTGGCCCCGGCGGCGATCCACGCCTTGATCAGGTCAATCTCCTCCTGGGGCAGTTGCTTGAACTTTTCCTTCGGCGGCATGAAGGGCTCGGCCTTCCACTCGATCATGGCGACGAGGGGGCTCTCCTCCACGGAGCCGGGTTTGATGCGCGGGCCGTCGTCGCCGTCCTTGAGGGCGAGGGCGAGGCTGGTAAGGTCGAAGTCGCCCTTGGGCTTTTTCGCGCCGTCGGGAAAGTGACACGGCGCACACTTCTGAGCAAAGATCGGCGCGATGTGGGTCTCGTAGGTGATAGGCTCTGCAGTGAAGGTCGGGACGGCGATGAGGCTTGACAGGCCCACTGCGAACACTCGTTTAAGCATGATCGTGATTACCTCAGGGCAAGAGAAAGATGAGTCGTGTAGGTCGTATGGGTCGTATGGCCCATTGGACCCATAAGACCTATTGGACCCATAAGACCCATTCAGTGATTAAACAGAAACTCCTTACTCGTCAACAGCGCCCAGACGATATCCTCAAGCGCCGGGCGTCTTCCGCCTTCGGACTGGGTGGCGCTGGCGAGCATGTTCACACACTCTTTGCGCTCCGTCTCGTTGGGCGGACGGCCAAAGGCGCGCCAGAAGATATCCTCCACCGCAGCCTCGTCCGAAGTCTGCTCGGTCTCGTATTTTGCGAGGATGGCGCTCTCCGCCTGGAGCTTTTTGTTCAAGGTGTCGCCATTCGCGAGGTGGAGCGTTTGCGCGATGCTCGCATCGTCGGTGCGCTCACATTCGCAGGTCTGGCGACGCTCAGGACGCCCAAAGGCGTCGAGAAAGTAAGACGCGACGAGGGAATCGCGCAGTTGCAGCGCGCGATAGCCCGCCGGATAGCCGTTGAA
Organism: Candidatus Hydrogenedentales bacterium; assembly: GCA_041859365.1. Taxonomy (GTDB): domain Bacteria; phylum Hydrogenedentota; class Hydrogenedentia; order Hydrogenedentales; family JAEUWI01; genus JAEUWI01. The sequence continues at coordinate 1,982 of JBHEKR010000270.1, read as the reverse complement.
GGGCGTGGGCGCTTCGGTGACCTGGGAATAGGCATCCAGAAGCACTTCGGCCTTCAGGCGGCGTGGGATGTACTGTGAGTAGTTAATTTCATCGGGAACAGCGGGATCCGCGGATTCGGAAGAGCGCTGGTAGGCTGCGGAAGTGAGAATCGAGCGCATGAGCGTCTTCAAGTCATAGCCATGCTCCGACAGGTCGAGACAGAGCGCATCCATGAGTGGCTCATTCGTCGCGGGATTGGTGAGGCGCAGATCGTCCACGGGCTCCACCAGCCCCCGGCCCATGAAATTTTTCCAGACGCGGTTCACGATGGCCCGGGTGAAGTAGGGATTATCGGGAGCGGTCAACCAGTCGGCCAGGGCCGTGCGACGATCCGCGCCGGGAGTATCCTCCGCCACGTCTCCATCGAGGGGTTGGGGCGGGATGGCCTTGCCGCTGAGCGGGTGGAGCACGTCGCCAAAGCTTGCGGCGACGATGTCATTGCCCGCTGTCTTGCCGTTCTTCACACGCACCCGGGAGAAGAGGTTGGCGAAGCCGTAGTATTGATTCTGCGTCCATTTTTCCAATGGATGATTATGACAGCGCGCACAAGTGATTGAGGTACCCAGGAAGGCCTGGGACGTCGTCTCGGCCAGGTCCGGAATCTCGCGGTGCATGAAGAAATAGTTGGCTGCGCCGTTCTGCTGGGTATTGCCGGAGGCCGTGATGATGCCGCGCACGAATTGATCCCAGGGGCGGTTCTCTTCGACGGCCTCGCGCACGTAGCGATAGAATGCGTTGAGCTCCTGGGGCACGGGGAGATTCTTGGAAGAGATGAGCAGCATGTCGGACCACTTGTAGGTCCAATAGTCGACGAACTCGGGTCGCGCGAGGATCGCATCGGCGAGCTTCGCGCGCTTGTCCGGCGCGGTGTCCGACGTGAAGGCCTGGACCTCGGCGGGTGTGGGCAGGATGCCGAGCGTATCAATAAAAGCCCGGCGGATGAAGGTGGCGTCGTCGCAGAGGGCGGCGGGCGCGATGTTCAACTGCTGAAGCTTGCGCTTGATTCGCTCGTCAATGTAATTGTAGTTCGCGGAGGCGAGGTAGACCTCGGGGGCCACGGGCGTAACACGGGGCACGTTCAATTCCGCCACAGCGACCCGGCTCGCATACCACGCGGTGATGGCGGCGGTTCCCGGCTGTTGCACGGTGATGACGCCCTTGTCATCCACCACGGCAACCGTATCCGCCGTGGTATCGAACTTGACCCAACGGGTCACATCGCGCACCGCGCCGTCGCTGTAATGGGCGCGCACGAGCAGCGGCTGGGTCGTGCCCGCTTGCAGTTCGAGCGACGCGGGCAGCACTTCAAGGCGTTCAAAAGTCGCTTCACCCACCTTCGGGCCGGGCGCGCCCTGGGTTATCCAGTCGAGGAGTATTTTGTGATCGAGCGAGTTTTTCTCGAAGCGCTGGCCACCCTCGTGGGGCACATCACCCAGGGGCTTCAGGAGCAGGAGGCTGTCGGCCGGATTCACAATCGAAACGCGGCGCCCCTTGGCCTGGCGCGTGAGGGTGGCATGATCCCGGGCGTTGTCGTAACCGCGCAGAGAAAGGACGAAACCGTTCTTGCCTGACGCCGCACCGTGACAGGGCCCCGTGCTGCACCCGGTTTTGTAAAGCACGGGCTGCACATCATTCACGAAGCTGCGCACGGGCGGCGCACCCGCGCCTTTTATATCCACTGTTACCGTGGCTTGCGCACCGCTGTTGGTCGCGGTAATGGTCGCTTCGCCATCGGCATGGGCGATGAGCTTTCCCGAGGGATCCACCGACACCACGTCGGGCGCGGAGGAGGTCCATTGCGTCTCGCCCGCAGCGGGGCCGACCCAGTGTCCATCGCGGCCCAGACCAAGGAGGAGCTGGTGCTCCTGGCCCTGCTGGCTGAGAGCGACGGATTCGGGTAGGAGGATGAGCTTGGCGGCGTGGGTGGCGGCGGCGATTGCAA
>JBHEKR010000185.1:0-3461 GCA_041859365.1 Candidatus Hydrogenedentales bacterium | reverse complement strand
TATCATCTCATTTACAATCATTGTGGGTTCCTCGTTGAGTTGGGCTAAGGGCTTGATAACACTTAGTATATCCAACTCAGTCTTGGAACCCACAACTATATTTATCTAGCATTATTATCGGTAATATCAGATCTTCACCCATAAATACAAAGTCCATGCCTTACTTTCGCTAGTCAATGGAGCAGTTACCCTGGGTGCCATTATTGTCTGGCTGCAAATGAATAACGTCTTGAACCGGTCAAATGTTCAGATTAAGAACGGACGGATCGTCGGCACGGTTTTCGATGCCAGTGAAAACAGAGTGGACTTGGGCATTGACGAATTGCGTGCGATAGATGTTGAGAGAATCGGCGAACAGGTTGTATCGCTTTCCTTGGAGCATCAAAACGGAGCTGCTAAGCTTTCTGGCTTCTCCAACTTGGACCGTGCTCTTGATGCAATTCGTGACTATCGCCCGGAGGATCTCAGTGTCCGCGAAGGAGTGCCTCGAGCTGCGTGGTTGAAGTTGCTGACTTTGGCGTCCGTGCTTGCTGCGGTGATTGTTACGGCGGCCACAATCTATGTTCGCTACCATCCATACGCGAGCATGAGCCCATTCTCACTGACTTTACTTAGCTCGGGGATGATCAAATTGGACCTGCTTCGAATATTCATGCTATCGCAACAGAGGAAGCCCAATTATCGACGCGTGATTAATATGCTGTACTCAAGGATATTTGTATTCACTCTGCTCACGCTTGCGACTTGTGTCGTGATCAACGAAGAGTAATTTGCATTTGCAGTTTAGCGGACTTTCAGCAGTCAGCATCTTGCCGCAATGATTCCCGCACCGCATCCGCCAACCTCGGCAACATCGTCCCCGACGGCCCCTGCAGGAAGGCATCGGTGATATACCCGGTAAACTCTGTCGGCTCCAGGTTGCACTCGATGATGTAGGCTCCGTGCCCTTTTGCGATGATCGGCAGTTCCGCCGCCGGGTAGACCGTCGCCGAGGTACCGACGATAATCACCACGTCCGCCAACGCCGCCGCGCGGTCGGCGGCCTCCATCGCGTCGCGGGGGATGGCCTCGCCGAAGAGCACCACGTCGGGTTTCATCACCCCTCCGCAGGTGCAGCGCGGTGCGAGCGCACTACGCTGCGTTAGATCGAGCGGCGTGTCGCCAGCGCAGATCACACAGCGCATGTGTCGCCCATTGCCGTGGTATTCAATCACCCGCACCGAGCCCGATTCCTGGTGCAGGTTGTCGATGTTCTGCGTGATGATGGCTTCGAGTCGGCCCATGCTCTGGAGTTCGGTCAGCGCATGGTGGCCGGGATTGGGCTGCACATCGCCGAGCATCGCGCCGAGGTCGTACCACAGTTGCCAGACGCGATCCGGGGCCGCCAGGAAGGCCTCGATGGTGGCGTAGTCTTCCGGGGGATAGGTGTCCCAGATCCCTCCGGGACTGCGGAAGTCGGGGATGCCGCTTTCCACGGAGATGCCTGCGCCGGTTACGGCGATGACGTGGCGGCCTTTCGCGATGGCCTGCGCGGCCTGTTGGATGGGGTCGGTCATTGGTATTGTGCACCCAGAAGGTACTGGTGTTATCTATTGGCACTCAATTTTGGAACGGCGCACCAACGTGGGTTAAGCTTCCAGCTTGACATAAAGCTCACGTTGGTGACCAAGCGGTCCCAAGCGCTAGCTTTGCGACCATGATCGCCGCACGATACGCGGTGCCCTCTGGCGACTGGAGCGGGCTTTATGTCAGGCTGGAATCCTAACCCACGTTGGCGCCACTTTCAAGTCGTCGTGGGCAGCAAAAAAAGCATTGTCGGGGAAAAGGCAGGATTAAAGCCATGAGATACTTAATCGTTATCGAAGAAACCACAACCGGGTACTCTGCCTATTCTCCCGACCTCCCGGGTTGCGTTGCAACCGGCGGGACGCGGGCCGAGGTTGAGGAGATGATGGAGGGCGCCATCAACTTCCGTGTCGAGGGCATGCAGGCGGAGCAGATGGAGGTTCCGACGCCTCACAGTTATTCAATGTACGTGGAAGTTCCCGCCTAGACCTTCGCAATCCGGTCCAGACCACCCATGTATCCGCGCAGCACTTCCGGCACGATCACCGAGCCGTCGGCCTGCTGGTAATTTTCCAGCACGGCCACGAGGGTCCGGCCGACCGCCAGGCCCGAGCCGTTGATCGTGTGAACGAATTCCGGCTTCTTGTCGCGTTTGAATCGGATGTTTGCGCGGCGCGCCTGGTAGTCTGTGAAGTTCGAGCACGAGCTGATCTCGCGGTAGGCACTCTGACCGGGGAGCCAGACTTCGAGGTCGTAGGTCTTCGCCGCCGAGAAACCGAGATCGCCGGTACACAGGGTCATCACGCGATAGGGGAGACCGAGGGCCTGCAAGATCGCCTCGGCATTGTTCGTCAATTTCTCCAGTTCGTCCCAGCTATCTTCCGGGCGGGTGAACTTCACCATCTCCACCTTGTTGAACTGGTGCTGGCGGATCATGCCGCGCGTGTCCTTGCCGTAGGCACCCGCTTCGCTGCGGAAACAGGGCGTGTAGGCCGCGTAGTAAATCGGCAGATCGCCATCGCTCAGAATCTCGTCGCGATGGATATTCGTCACGGGTACTTCCGCCGTGGGGATAAGCCAGTAGTCCGTATCGGTAATACGGAATCCGTCGGCGGCAAACTTCGGTAATTGGCCGGTGCCCTGCATGCTCTGGGAATTCACCATGAAGGGCGGCAGGATCTCGGTGTAGCCGTGCTTTTCGGTGTGGGTGTCGATCATGAAATTGATCAGGGCCCGTTCGAGTCGCGCGCCCGCGCCGCGGCTGAGGCAGAAGCGCGCGCCGGTCAATTTGGCGGCGCACTCGAAGTCGAGAATACCCAGACTCTCGCCCAGCGCCACGTGATCCTTCGGTTCGAAGTCGAATTTCGGAATATCGCCCCATTTCCGCTCTTCGCGGTTGCTCGCTTCGTCCTTGCCCACGGGCAGGCTCTCGTCGGGCAGATTGGGGATGCCCAGCAGCAGGTCGGCCAGCGTGGTGTCCACCTCGCGCACCTGCTCCTCCAGCACCGCGATTCGATCCTTGATCGTTTTCATCGCGGCGATGGCTTCGCTCGCGTCCTGCTTGGCCTTCTTTGCCGCGCCGATGGCCTCGCTGGCCACATTCTGCTCCGCGCGGAGCTGTTCCATCTCGTAGACCAGTGCGCGGCGTTTGCCGTCTTCTTCGAGCACCTGGTCGATGGCAAAGGAGCAGCCCCGTTTCGCCAGTGCGGCGGTAACGGCTTCGGGGTCCTGGCGGAGAAGTTTGATGTCGAGCATGGTATGGGGCCTTCGATTTGCCGGGGTCTAGTGTCTATAAGATATTCAAAAGCCACTCACAGCCTGTCTTCCCCGCGAATGCGGGGATCCAGAGAATTTGTGCAGTGCGCTTAGCTCGTTCACTGGATCACCGCATTCGC
>JBHEKR010000006.1:0-39396 GCA_041859365.1 Candidatus Hydrogenedentales bacterium | reverse complement strand
GAGGTTCCGGTCCATATCCGCAAGGCAGGGAGGTCCCGGTCATGCGCGCCGTCAGGGCGGAAGGCTTCACCAGGTATCGAGCGATGGGATTCGTGCTCACGACGGCGCGGACATGCGGGCGCATCGTCCGGGACCCGCCATGGCGAGGGTCGCGGGGGTGTGTCACAAAAGTGAGAAATATTCTTATCGCTTTCCGTAGGTTCCGGCAATACTTGGATCCATAATTGAAATTATTATCTTGTCTAAAAAGGGGGGACAATCTATACTGCTTCTCGGGCGGGGTCCGAGGCACAAAGGTATCATTTCGGCACCCTTGGTGAGTTGGGTGGCATGTATACAGGATCGATGGAAGGAGAAGACCCGATGTTTAAGTGGATCGCATTAGTCGCTTTGTGTGGGTTGGGAGCCTCGGCGTCGGCCGAACTCCAGAGTGTGGAGGTAGGGGGGGAACTTAAGATCCGGCTACGGGGAAACTTGAACTACCAGAATACGTCGGGCGAACCTGCACGGGTCCTGATCCCCAATTCCCAAGTCTGGCGCCGCCCGATCGGTCCGTCGGGGCTGGGGAGTCGATTCCGCTTCGATGACGAAGGTGAAGACCGCTATTACGGTGAAATGCAGACCCGACTTCATGTCACTCCCCGGTTTACGGACGATGTGCTCACGATGATAGAATTCGAGTCCTACGACGTATGGGGAGAAGACTTCCGATCAAACTATGTGACCGGTGTCGACACGGTGGGCGCCAGCAGCGACGTCAAGCTGCTTCAGTCCTACATCGAGGCCGATAACTTCTTCGGCTCACCCCTGCGCGTTCGACTTGGGCGTCAGATCATGAATTTTGGCAAGGGCTGGCTCGTGGCGGAATACCACTCGACCCTTACCGCACAGTCCTTTGATGGCATCCGGGTGACCTACGACGAAAATGATTTCACCGTGGACGCCTGGTGGAGCAAGCTCGCCGAATCCTTCAGTAGCGACGACGATATCGACTTCTACGGCATCTATGGCACCTACGCCGGCTACGAGTCCGTTAGCGCATCGATGTACTGGATGTTTCTGAGGGATGCGAGCCCGCTGAACGACACGAACTTCAGCCCGGCGGGCGAGTGGTTTGAGGACCTTCGCGGCTTAGACGATTACAGCGCGACGGAGCTCCACACCATCGGCACGCGACTTTTCGGCGGCTGGGGCGCTTTTGATTTCGATTGGGAACTGGCGTACCAGTTTGGCGATGCGAGTCAGCAGGGCTTTGGCTTCAAACCGGTGGGCGGTATCTATGGCGACGACGACGCGGAATTCGGGAGCGTCGGCACCGATCTCGAAATGGGCTACACCTTCGATACGCGGTTTTCGCCCCGCGTCTATCTTGGCGGCGCGTGGTACGAGGGCGAGGACAACCGGGACATCTCCTTGTTCGAGTTTCTGAACCCCTTCTACCGTTCCGAGGCCAGCGTGTCCTTCAATCGCCTCTTCGCCCACACCTCGGGCAAGTACTCCTTCATTCTGGACAGCGGCCAGACCCTCACCAACTTTCAGGCGGTGCGCCTCGGGCTCGAACTACAGCCCACGGAGAAGACCGAGCTGGCCTTCGAGCTCGAGCAATTCTGGGTCGATGAAGTGTTCGATCGGCCCGCCTCCCAGCTTCCCTTCCTGAGCTTCTGGACCCGTGAGTCGGATGATGACCTCGGTCTTCAAACGTCCATCTGGGGCCGCTACTACATGACGGAAGATTTCTGGATCCGCTTCCGCTGGGAGCACCTTTTTGCCGGGGACGCCATTGCCGACGGGAATTTCACCGATCGATTCGGCCTGGGCTTCCTTCAGGGCAGCGACGATGATGACGCCGACTATCTTGAACTGATGTTTGGCACAAAATTCTAAGGTGGGATGGGGCCAGCCCCGGGCCTTCCGCCCGGGGCCAGCTCTTCATCGCGTAAGCGAAGGGTTGGCCAATGAGCATCAAGATGAAGATTGCAGTCATGGTGGGGATACCCATGGCCGCCCTGGCCCTGCTGGTCGGGTTTGGCTGGTTCTCTCTTGGGAAATTGAGCGCGACCACCGACGATCTGGTTACCAATCGGTTCACACCGCTAATCAAGGTGGACTTTGCCGCGATCAATGTCATGCGCGCAAGCGTAAAACTTATGCTGGAGGCGGATCGGGACCTGCATCAGGCCGTTATCGCCGAGCAGGCCATTCAGGTTGCCCAGACGCCCGAAGCGCGCGCGGAGCAAAAGAAGAAGATCGACGACAACATCACTCAGGCCGAGGGTCGAATCAAGGAAGCCGTCGAGTCCCTCAAGGCAAGTGCGCCCGAGGTCGACGAACTATATCAAGGCTTCTTAAAAGCGCTGGCGATATGGAAGATTGAAGTGGCTGACATCGGCGAGGAAGCCATGGCGCGCGCGGCTGAGCAGTCCATGGCGCGCTCTTCCGCGGATAACTTCGTCGCGATGCGCGAAGCGTTCCTCGACAAGATGCAGGAGGCGCTGGACAAGCGCATTGAGGCGGTGGACGCAAAGATAGGCGAGGATCAGAAGGCCACCGCCGAGACGGTGGAGCAGGCCCAGGGAGACGCGACTATCGCCAAATTCACATTCGTGGCCGTTGGCGGTGTGGCCATTGTTGTGACGCTGATTTTCGGCGCCATGATCGCGCTGGCCATCACACATGCGCTCGGTCGCACCGTGGCGCTGCTCAAAGACATTGCCGAAGGCGAAGGCGACCTCACCCGCCGGTTGAATGAGTTGGGTCGTGACGAATTTGCAGAACTCGCCCGCTGGTTCAATATATTCGTCGAGAAACTGCAGGGCATCATTCGGGATATCGCCACAAACGCGGAGACACTGTCCCACGCAACCGTCACCCTCTCGAACACCGCCACCGCGTTGTCGCATACGGCGGAGTCCACCAAGTCACAATCGTCGGCCTCCGCCGCGGCGACGGAAGAGGCCTCGGCGAATGTGAAGAGCGTGGCTACCGCAATTACCGAGATCAGCTCCAGCGCGAGCACCGTGGCCGAGTCGTCGGACAGTATCTCGAACAATCTCAACAACATTGGCGGCTCGGTTGAGGAAACGTCGGCCAACATGAACACCATCGCGTCCGCCGTGACCCAGATGTCGGCGTCTATCGAGAGCGTGGCGGCGGCGATCGAAGAAATGTCGGCCACCCTGCAGGATGTATCATCCAGTTCGGCGGAGGCGGCGAAGGTGACGTCCGATGCGTCGAAAATGGCTAGCAGGACGATCGAAACGGTGCGGGGCCTCGGGAAATCCGCGGAGGAAATCGGTAATGTGGTGGGGGTGATTTCGAGTATCGCCAGTCAGACGAACCTCCTCGCCCTGAATGCGACCATCGAGGCGGCGTCGGCCGGCGAGATGGGCAAAGGCTTCGCCGTGGTGGCCAGCGAAGTGAAGGAACTGGCCAAGCGCACGGCCCGGGCCACCGAGGAAATCCGGACGCAGGTACAGAGCATGCAGCACAGCACGCAGGAGACAGTGGCGGCAATAGATGCCATTAGTGGTATCATAGGCAAAATCGACGGCATTGCGGGCAACATCGCCAGCCGGGTGGAAGAGCAGACCCTGGCCACCAACAACATCTCCAGCAATATCGGTGAGGTGGCTCAGGGGGCGGGCGAAATCAGTCGGCGTGTCGAAGAGACCGCGCGGGGCACGATGGAAGTGTCCGCAAATCTCGGCAGCGCGCTGACGGATGTTTCGGAGATTACCCGTCATATGAGCGAACTGGCCAATGCGGCGCAGGAAATCGCGCGCAACGCCGGCGAGGCCGATCTTGGCATGAACGAGATCGCGCGGAATGTAGCGGCCATCAACAAAGCCGCGGAAGAAACCTCCCAAAGTGCCTCCGGCACCCGGAGTAGCGCCGATGAGCTGTCTGGACTTGCGTCTCGGCAGAAGCATCTGGTGGAACAGTTTATCGTGTAGTTCAGGAGCGTGTTTGAGTGTCTAAAGAGTTGAATCTTATTTGTGAGCAAATTGCGCAGTGCTGCGCCGGACTGGAATTGGAAGGGCGGGCAATCGTGCTTGGGGTCAATGGCCTCGACAGCGCGGTGAATGCCAGCGTGACGAAAGGCCTCAAGGCACACCTCGCCGCGGCTGGTCGCCAGGTGGCCGTTTTTCATCTCGAAAGCTGCGCCGACGCCGAGGTGCGTCAGGAAGTGCTGTCCAGTTTAAAGGGCGGGTTCTCGCCCCAGTTGGCGCAACGCTTCTGTGAGGATGGGATAGACTGCTCCCGCGCACGGCAGTCACTTCAGGACCTGGCGGAGGGTAATGATATCGTAATTGCCGAAGGCCAGTTTCTTTTCACCGGGGCGTTGGCGGACCTCTTTGACCTTCGCGTCTACCTTGACGCGGAGTCGGAGACGGTTCGGAGCCGCGTGGACGCGGCCCGGCCCGCATCGGGTGACAAGGATTCCAGCGACCTCTTTGGCGCTTTGGTCTTACCAAGCTTTGCTCATTATGTGGCCGAGTATGGCCCCATGACCGGGGCAGACCTTGTGGTCGACGTGAACGACCCGCGAAAGCCCCGGGTAATTGCCGCCGTAGGCTGAGTGTCCGCATCGTTGTATCGTGTCACCTGCACCCGAAATCCGGCACGGCGGAGTCCCGCCGGGAGGCTCGGGTGCAGGTTTTCTGTAAAGGCCCCTCGGGGTCCGGGAAGGAAGTATATGGACAAAGAACCCAGAATCGCGCTGCTGATCGATTGCGACAATGTCAGCCACCAGGCGATCGACGGCGTTCTCAACGAGTTGGCCAATTATGGGGTGGTCAACATTCGCCGCGCCTATGGCAACTGGAAAAATTCAGAACTCAAGGGTTGGGAGGAAGAACTCCACCCATTCGCGATTCAGCCTATCCAGCAATTTGCCTACACCAAGGGCAAGAACGCCACCGACGCGGCCATGATCATCGACGCCATGGACCTGCTCTACAGCCAGGATTTGGATGGAATCGCCCTGATGGCCAGTGACAGCGATTTCACGCCCCTCGTCATGCGATTGAAAACCAGCGGATTGAAGGTGTACGGCTTCGGCGCCACCAAGACGCCCGAATCGCTCGTGAATGCGTGTTCCCGGTTTATCAACACGGACAAGCTGATCGCGGAAAAGAATGTGGTGGAAGACGGGGCCGGGGACGCCGGAACGTTCAAGAAGAAGCTGCGCAAGGAGCTTCGCCAGGACACCGCATTGGTCAAGATGCTGCGAAACGCCGTGGACGAGAAGGCGGATGAGAATGACGGCTGGGCGAATTTCTCCCAGGTGATCAATTACATCAACAACAACACCTCGTTCTCCTCCATCAATTATGGCTACAAGCGATTGAGTGATCTGATCCGCGAGACGGGCCTTTTTGATATCGAAATGCGCAATAACAATAGCGCCATGTATCTGAAACAAAAATAGCGCATACGCAGAATTCTATCCATTTTCCGGCTCTGATTCGTGCTACAATCGTGAAGGGTTCGGTTGTGCTGCCTGTGCCCGGTCCAAGGTATGCCTGATGCGAAGGCTTCGTCCCATCTGGCCTGCCGTTGGGGTCCGTGTCACGGGCAGTCGCTGACTATGCGAAGAGAGGAGAGCAGAGCAAATGGATCCTGGGCAGTCTCCTGAGCAACTCGGGTCTCCTACTGTACCTCCGGATGCCGATGGGGAGCCCACGCTGGAGGCGGGGGAGGAATCTGATGGATTCCGCCTCCTGATGTCCAAGGATCGTATGCGGATAACCTTGCAGTGCGATACAGAGGGGCGGAATATTGTAGAACTCGCCTCGGCCGTTCTGGATCGCCTCTCAAAGTTTCACCTCGCCAAATCGCCGTCGTGTGACAGGCTTCAGGCAGCCATTCGCCAGAATGCGAGCTTGTCGCCCAGGCTCGATGGGGCGGAGATTCTCGTCGGAACCCTGCCAAGGCCCCCCATAGATGGTCGGATTGAGTGGAGCGCCGATTTTTTCAATCCGGGCTTTGAAGTCGACGAGGAAACGGGCCGCATCAATTTCCGAAGGCGTATCGGCAACCGGAATGTCGCCCAGGGGCAACTTCTCGCGACCGTTGTGGAGCCCGTGAATGGCGTCAATGGTGTTGACCTGCAGGGCAGTGTCGTGCGGGTGCGAAAGCCGCGTCGAAGCAAGATTCGGGCGGGCGAGAATGTGGAAGCCGATGCCGCCGGCCTCAACTATTTTGCCACCGTGGCGGGGCGAATTCGCTGGCATAAGGACTTCCTTTCCGTCGACAGGACCTTTGAGATTCAAGGGGACCTGGGGTTGGAGACGGGCGACGTCTCCCACGATGGCGCGGTGCTGGTCCATGGCGACATTCTTCAGGGAAGCCGACTGGAGGCCGTCGGCGACATTGAGGTGATGGGGACAATCGAGGGCGCACAAGTGCAGACCGGCGGGGCTTTGCACGTCCATGGGGGCATAACGGGCAACGAGCACACGCGGATCGTGGCGGCCGGGGGAGTCCAGGCGCGATTTATCCTCGATGCCCATATCTTGACCGGGGGCGATGTCACGGTGGAAAACGAAATCGTGCACTCCAACGTGAGCACGCGTGGAGCGGTGTACGTCCCCACGGGCCGCATAGTCGGGGGAGAGATCAACGCCCTCGGCGGTGTCGATGCCGGCCAGATAGGATCGCCGGCGTCTGTTCCGACCATCGTAATTGCCGGTGAAGACCACAGTATCGAGGGACAGATCGCCATTCTTAAGAACAAGCTGAGGCTCGCGACAGAAAACGTGGAACGAGTCCACAATACACTCGCGCCCCTCCGGGGCAAAATTGCGAATCTGCCCGAAAAATCGAAGATTGCACTCCGCACCCTGCTGGCCAATCTTCCCGCAATGGAGGCGGCCGTTGAAGAGATCAAAGAGTCCATCGCAGAGGCTCACGCGGAGTCCCACGCCCTTGCGCGCTCCGTAATCCTCGTCCGAACGCGGCTGTACCCGGATTCGCGGCTGCGTATTCACCAGGAGACCCTCCACGTTCGGGAGGAAGTTCCGGGCCCGGTCAGGCCCATTCTGGTCGAAGGGCGGATTCGTCTCGCGGCCACGCAAATGCAGCACATCAGGCAATCACTCGATCCGGTATCGGGATTTCTCCTCCATCGGGAAGACCATTGATGGGCGGCGCGAAGCGGCCCAGTCAAATTTTCGGGAGAAATCGGCGGGGAACAAATCGTCCAACCCGCTCCGCATATCGCACGTAGTCCAGACCGAAGGTCTTTCGGAGCAGGGCTTCTTCCCGGGGCGTCCTGACGATGACCAGAAGCCAGAAGCCCAGTGCACCCGCGGTGACAACCCCGCTGCCCAGAAGCAGGCAAGCCCCCAGAGACTCCAGCATGCCGCCCGTATAGAGGGGGTGGCGAATCCATCGGAAAGGGCCGGTCGTCACCAGGGTATGGCCCTGGATGGTGCTTATGGTAACAGTCAAGTTCCGGCCCAGATGCTTCGTTCCCCAGAGGTGTAGTCCGGCCCCGACTGCCATAATCGGTAGGCCAGGCCAGCGATAGAGGGGGGCCAGGGGCATCTCCAGCCAGGGAATCCAATCGGGATTGGTGAGCCGGAGCATCGCGGAAATACAGAAAACGAGAAAGAACAGGCCCGTCCCCGCCGCCAGCCACACCCCTTCGGCCCTTGGTCCTACAGCGGACTTTCCCGCTCCCGCATGGCGAATCTGTCGCTGGCTGAACGCCAGATGGACTGCGGCGATGACAATCAGAGCGACGCGATACTCAAGTTCTCTCGACATGGTGGCAGTATACGCTTGTCGATGGACCCATCGCATCCAGCCTGCCGGGCCAATTTTCAGTTTGCGGCGAAGCAGTGATTCGTCAATCTGAACACAAATGACACGGGCGATTGTGTTCAATGAGCGACATGGTTCGTATTGCCGACGGAGAAAGGGTGGCTCTACGCCGCTACGGGACCACATGATGTCGAAAACGTCGAGGCAAGGGCGGCATCGGTGACCGCCTTTGCGTGTGATGACTGGGGCGACTGCGCAGGAAAGCCTTTAAGTGTTCAGTGAAATGCGCAGAAGCTTTCAAGAGTGTAATGGGGGATTGGTGGGTGCGCAGAACTGCTCAAGGACCTCCTGGATTGCTGGTGCGTGCCTGCCGGGGGCGGCCCATTTCACGCTGAAACCCGCCTTTTTCTCTTATATTAGCCAGATTCGTATTGGCACTCCTCTTGCTTGTCTTTGGGCGGTGAACGCGCGTGGATTCCGAAGCGCGAATTGAGGTAGTGATATGTCTGACCTGCTGATAGCCCTGTTTTTAATGTCGGGACTTGGTGTGCTGCTCTCCCTGGGACTGGCCCTGGCGGACCGGCGCTTGCGCGTCGAATTTGACCCCCGCATTGATGCGCTTGCCGGAATGCTCCCCGGAACCAATTGTGGTGTCTGCGGACGGCCGGGATGTCGGTCCTTTGCCGAGGCCGTTATCGCCGGCCTGAGTGCCCCGTCGGCCTGCAAGGTGAGTAGCCCCGCCGGAATCAAGACGGTGACAAAGTTTCTTGGCGAAGAAATGGGCACGCCGACAAGGCGGGTCGCCCGTCTCGCCTGTGCAGGCGGGAGCAACGTCGCCAGGAATCGCGCGGTATACCAACATGTAGAAAGTTGCCGTGGTGCGGCGCTGATTGCCGGCGGGGGAAAAGGGTGCCTGTGGGGCTGCCTGGGGCTGGGTGATTGCGAAGCGGTTTGCAGTCCCGGCGCGATTCGGATGGACGAGCACAACCTGCCCGTCGTGGACGAAGCCCGGTGCACGGCGTGTAACGACTGTGTCGAAGTTTGCCCCAAAGGCCTTTTTTCAGTTCACCCCACCAATCACCATCTGTGGGTGGCGTGCAAGAGTCTCGCCGAAGGCGACGCGGCCCTGGCCGAGTGCGCCGTGGCATGCACGGGCTGCGCAAAGTGCGCGTCGGATGCCGAGCGGGGCGGGGTTACCATGGAGGGTGCGCTCCCCGTGGTGGACTATGACCGCAATGCAGTTTTCTCCCAAGAGATCATCCAGCGATGCCCGACCGGTGCCATTGTCTGGATTCGTGATAATGGTTCCGTGGAAAAGGGTGCGGCGTCTCCTCCCGTCATCCGGCGGTCGCCCCTACCGGTGATGACGATCGATAGACCCTAAGGCAAGAGAATACAACGGATTCAAGGTGTCTGCCATGAGCAAAATTACCAAGACAGCCAAGTACCCCGGCGTGCGCCAGGCGATGGACGGAAACAGCGCTGTAATAATGTGCGAACGCGAGTCCAGCGACGCGGCCGGTGCTTATCCCATTACGCCATCGACGCAGATGGGCGAGTACTGGGCGGAAGAGACGGCCAAGGGTCATATCAACATATCCAACCGACCATTGATATTTGTGGAGCCGGAAGGAGAGCACGCGGCGGCGGCGGTTACGGCTGGCCTCTCCATGACCGGGCTCCGGGCCACCAACTTCTCCTCGGGCCAGGGTATCGCCTACATGCACGAGTCGCTCTATGCGGCCGTGGGCAAGCGGCTGACCTATGTGCTGAACATGGGCTGTCGCGCCATGACCAAGTCGAGCCTCAACGTGCACGCGGGGCATGATGACTATCACGCCGTGGACGACACGGGCTTTTTTCAGGTTTTCGGCAAGAGCGCGCAGGAAGTCTGCGATCTCAACATCATTGCCCACAAGATTGCGGAGCTGTCCCTGACTCCCGGCATTGTCGGCCAGGATGGTTTCCTGACGACCCACCTGATCGAATCCATTCTCCTTCCGGAGCGCGAGCTAATCGCCGAGTATCTGGGACGGCCCGACGATATTATTCCCACGCCGACACCGGCCCAGAAAATGATGTTTGGCGAAACGCGCCGCCGCATTCCCGAGCTTTGGACCGTGGACAACCCGATGCAGATCGGTACGGTGCAGAATCAGGACGCCTACATGCAGAGTGTGGCCGCGCAACGCCCCTTCTTTTTCGATCACATTCAGTCCCTCTCGGATCAGTGTTTTGCCGAGTTTGAGGTCCTGACCGGTCGCGGCTACGCGCGCGTGAATACCTATCGCTGCGAAGACGCGGACTACATCATCTTCGGCCAGGGCAGCGTGGTCAGTTCTGCGGAAACCGTGGCGGACTATCTGCGCGAGACCCGGAAGATCAAGATCGGCGTGGTGAATCTAATCATGTTCCGCCCCTTCCCGAACGACCTGATCAGCAAGCTGCTCAAGGGCCGCAAGGGCGTGGTCATTCTCGAACGTGTGGACCAGCCCCTCGCGTCCGACCTTCCGCTCATGAAGGAAGTGCGTGGCGCCATCGGCAAAGCCCTGGAAAATGGGCGCGCCGGCAAAGGCCCCCAGCCCTATCCCGGCATCGAGGCCTACAAGAGCGCGGAAGACGCGCCCCTGCTGTATTCCGGCTCCTTTGGACTCGGCAGCCGGGACCTTCAGCCGGAGGGCCTGATCGCGGCCGTGGAGAACATGCTTCCCGAGGGCGAGAAGAAACGCTTTTTCTACCTGTCCGTCGATTTCCTTCACGACAAGGCCTATACGCCCAAGCAGCAGATCCAGCAGCAGGAAATCGAAGCGGCTTATCCCGATATTCGGAAACTGGCGATCCGAGGTAGTGAAAACCCCAATCTCATGCCGAAGAACGCGATTACCGTGCGCTTTCATTCCGTGGGCGGCCGGGGCGCCATCACCACGGGTAAGAATCTGGCCATGACCCTTTTCGACCTGCTTGGCTATCATATCAAGGCCAATCCCAAGTACGGTTCCGAGAAAAAAGGGCAGCCGACGACCTACTACCTCTCCGCCGCCCCCGAACCGATCCGGATCAACTGTGAATATATCTACGTGGACGTGGTCCTCTCGCCGGACCCGAATGTGTTTAATCACAGCAACGCCCTGGCCGGCCTGAAAGACGGAGGCGTGTTTATCATTCAGTCCGATCTGGGCGACGCCGAGGCCGTCTGGAAAAGCATCCCGAAGACCTATCAGAAAATCATCATCGACCATAAGATTCGCCTCTACTACCTCGACGCCTTCAAGATCGCCCGGGACGAGGCGGCGGACCCGGAATTGCAGTTCCGCATGCAGGGCAACGCCTTCCAGGGAGCCTTCTTCAAGGCCTCGCCCGTCATGGCGGCCCAGGGCCTCACCGAGGAGACCCTCTTCGAAGCCATCCGCAAGCAATTGCAGCACAAATTCGGCGGCAAGGGTGCCCGCGTAGTCGAAGACAACGTGCGTGTCGTGGCGCGTGGCTTCGACGAGGTCAGAGAGATCACCGACAAAGCTATTTCCACCGTGGCCGAGCCCCTTCTCCGGCAGGAGCTCGCCCTTCCCGTCATGATGCGGGACATTCCCAGGGGGGATGTGACCCTCAACGACATTCACCGCTTCTGGGAGCAGACCGGCGAGTTCTACATGACCGGGCGCGGCAATGACAACATCGTCGATCCCTTCATCGGTCTGAGCGTGGTGCCCGCGAGCACGGGCGTCTTCCGCGACATGAGTCAGATTCGCTTTGATCACCCCCTGTGGATTCCGGAGAATTGCACGGCCTGCGGCTCCTGCTACACGGTCTGCCCCGATAGCGCCATTCCCGGTCTCGTGCATTCCCTCAACGAAATTTTTGATACCGCCACGAAGCGCGCGGAACAGGCCCATGGGGCAACCCGACACCTGCGTAAGGCCCTGGTGGCCGTGGAAAATCGTTTCCGTGGTCGGTTGAATACCGAGGGCGAGGCCTCCAGTCCTCGCGTGATCCTGGCCGAAGTGCTCGAAGACGTGGTCGCCGTCGCGGTACTCCCCGAAGACGAGCGGCCCCGGCTGGAGGAGGAGGCACAGTGGTTCAGCGAAGCGCTCGGCGACTATCAGTTCTCCGTAACGAAGCCCTACTTCATCCAAAAAGAAAAGGAAAAGCCCGGTAGCGGCGGTCTCCTTTCGATCACGGTCAATCCCTACGCCTGCAAAGGCTGCATGGAATGTGTCAAAGTCTGCAACGACGACGCGCTACGCTCTATTCCTCAGCGTCCGGAGAGTCTGCAGAAACTGCGCGGCGACTGGGATGTGTGGCGGGCGCTGCCCACCACCTCGCAGGAGTTTATCCGGATCGACGATCTGGAGGAGAAAATCGGTGCGCTGGAGACCCTGCTCCTCGATAAGCGCGCGTACTTCACCATGAGCGGTGGCGATGGCGCCTGTCTCGGCTGCGGAGAGAAGACCATCATCCACCTCTTCACCGCGACGGTGGAGGCGCTGATGCAGCGCCGCGTGAAAAAGCATCTGGAGCATCTGGAAAGCCTCATTGGTCGCCTGGAGCAACATGTGCGCCTGAAACTGGCGAGCACCATCGACCTGAGCAATCCGTCGGCCCTCCAACATGCGATCGAAGGCGCGGGAGATTCCGATTTGACTCTTGGGCGCCTTTCCGAAGGGCTGGACGCGTCCCACGCGCAGGAACCCCTCGATCCGGGCTGGCTGAAGTGGGTCACCGGATTAATGGCGGAACTGAAGCGGCTGCACTGGAAATACACGACGGGTACGAATCATCAGGGCCGGTCCAGCATGGGCATTATCAATTCCACCGGCTGCACCTCGGTCTGGGGCTCCACGTTCCCCTTTAATCCCTATCCTTTCCCCTGGACCAACCACCTGTTCCAGGATTCGCCCAGCATGGCCATGGGGATCTTCGAAGGGCACATGTCCAAAATGGCCGAAGGATTCAAGGCCATGCGCATGGCCGAACTGGCGCTGACGGGCGAATTGCCATGGCGCGAGTACGAGAAGAATCTCACCTATTTCAACTGGCGCGATTTCTCCGACGAAGAATTCCTGCTCTGTCCGCCGGTGGTTTCCGTGGGCGGCGACGGCGCCATGTACGATATCGGATTCCAGAACCTTTCACGCCTGATGATGTCGGGCAAGCCGATCAAGGTCATGATTCTGGACACGCAGGTGTACTCCAACACCGGCGGACAAGCCTGCACATCGGGCTTCACCGGCCAGGTGTCGGACATGGCCCAGTATGGCAAAGCCTTCCAGGGTAAGGAGGAAATCCGCAAGGAAATTGGCCTCATCGCCATGGCGCACCGCACGACCTACTGCCTGCAGGGCAGCGTTTCCAATGTAACCCATCTACTCGAAGGCTTCATCGACGGACTGAATATCCGCCGTCCAGCCCTCTTTAACGTGTACGCCCCCTGTATGCCGGAGCACGGTATCGCGGACGACCTGGCGAACTTCCAGAGCAAGCTGGCGGTCGAGTCCCGGGCCTATCCCATCTTCCGCTACAACCCCGATCTCGGCCCCACGCCCCAGGAGTGCTTCGATCTCGACGGCAATCCCGCGATGGAGTCGGATTGGCCGGTCTACACGATCAACTTCACGAACGAGGAAGGCGCGCCGGAGACCATGGAAGCCCCGCTGACCTTTGCCGACTTCGCCGTGACCGAAGGGCGCTTCCGGAAGCAATTCCGCAAGGCCCCGCGCGACACGTGGAACGACAAAATGGTGCAGTTGGCGGACTACATCAAGATGCCCGTAGATGAACGGAAAGGTCACTTCCCCTACATCTGGATGGTGGGCAAGAAGAACGAGCTCATGCGCGTGATTCCGGCGGAGCCCATCGTCAAAGCGGCGGAGGATCGAATCCAGTTCTGGACGATGCTCCGGGCCATCGCCCTGCCGACCCAGATGCCGGATCGGGAGTCGATTGCGACCGAGGTGCGCGCGGAAATGGCCCAGAATCTGGCGGCCCAGTTGCTTCAAATGGTGGGAGGGGGCGGTGCCGCCCTGATAGAGGCCGCGGCCACGGCAGTGGCCCCCGCCGCCGCGCCCGCCGCACCGAACAATGGCAGCTCAGGTGCCCACACCCCGGCGTACATCGATTCCGCGGGCTGCACCGCCTGCAATGAATGCATTCAAATCAATCCAAAAATCTTCGCCTACAACGAAAACAAAAAGGCGTTTGTGAAGGACCCGACCGGCGGCCCGTTCAAGGACATCGTGCGCGCGGCTGAGAAGTGCACGGCCCAGGTCATTCATCCTGGAACCCCGGCCGACCCGAAGGAAAAGGATCTGGACAAGCTGGTGAAACGGGCGAAGAAATTCTCTTGAACGTCATCGACCGGTCAACCAAGGCGCGCGAACTATGCTGAACCTGCTGCGAGAATGGTGGAACAAGTCCTCGGAGGGACTCTATCCGCCTGAGCACAAGGAGCTCACGGCTCACAAGGCGGTCGTTCGTCTGCCCTTTCCTGAAGTGGTCTACGTGCCCCTGTTGCAGCACGTCGGCACGCCCGCCATACCTCTGGTCCACCCAGGCCAGGAAGTCGTCCGTGGTGAGCCCATCGCAAGCGCGGCGGGTTTCTTGTCGGTCCCCATGCACGCTCCCGCCACGGGACGGGTTCGAGAGATCGCGCACATGCCCACCCCTCGGGGAGAACTTGTGCCGACGATCATCATCGACGTCTACCCGAGCGCCAGCCAGTCGGTCCTGTACGGTTCCGAGCAAGACATTTCGACCATGACGCCCGAAGTGCTCGTCGCCGCTGTGCAGGAGACGGGCGTGGTCGGCCTGGGCAGTGGTGCTTTTCCAAGCCACGTCAAGATGAGAATCCCGGATGGTGGAACGGTCGACACCGTTATCGCAAACGGATGCGAATGCGAACCCTGTCTCACAACCGATCATCGTTTGATGGTCGAGCAACCGGACGCCGTGCTCAGGGGGCTGGCAGTGGTCCGTAAGGCGCTGGGCGCCGAACACGCCATCATTGGGGTGGAGGCCAACAAGCCGGACGCCGTGGCGTCGCTCAAGAAAATCATTCGGGAGCAGGACCACGTGGAAATTCGCGTCGTGGAAACCCGCTACCCCCAGGGTGCCGAAAAGATATTGATCAAAACTCTGTTGGACCGTGAAGTGCCCGCGGGAGGGCTACCCGCCGATGTGGGTGTGGCGGTGTTCAATGTGGCCACCCTGGCCCAGATCGGCGAGTTGCTGCCCCAGCGTCAAGGTTTGATTGAGCGAATTATCACGGTGACGGGCGACGGCATCGAAAAACCGGGAAACTATCTGGTTCCGCTGGGTACACCGGTCCGGCACATCCTGGCATGCGTCGGCCTGAAGCCCGGAAATACCCGGGTCGTCTTTGGTGGCCCCATGATGGGGACGGCGATCAGCTCCTGGGATACGCCCGTTACCAAGGGGGTATCGGGCATACTGGTGATACCCGGTGGTGACAAGGCCGGCAGGGGAGAAGCACGGCCCTGCATCAAGTGCGGCGCCTGTCTCGAAGTCTGTCCCGTTCACCTGAATCCGTGCTACCTGGGCCAATTGGCCCGTGTCCGCGAGTATGAGCGCATGGCGGAGCAGTACCACCTGATGGATTGCTTTGAGTGCGGCTGTTGCTCCTATGTATGCCCGGTCGACATTCCACTGGTGCAGCACTTCCGGATCGGCAAGCAGATCCTTCGGGAACGAAAGGCGGTTTCATGAGCGCCAACGCCCATCTGCTGGAACTTCACGCCGCGCCCCATGTGCATCGGAAGACAGGCATTAACACGATCATGTATCAGGTGCTCCTTGTCCTCGTGCCGCTCTGCGCCTTCAGTGTGTGGCAGTTTGGCCTGAGCGCGCTGGCGCTCATCGCTACTAGCGTGGTGGCGTGCCTGCTGGCCGAGGCCTTCTTCAATTATCTATCCAGAAAGTCCTCCAGCCTCGCCGATGGCAGCGCGGCCATCACGGGCGTCCTGCTGGCCCTGACACTGCCGCCCGGCTTCCCCCTCTGGATGGCGGCCCTCGGCGGCGCAATCTCTATCGGACTGGGCAAGGCCCTCTTCGGGGGTATGGGCTCCTATGTGTTCAACCCCGCCCTCGTGGGGCGCGCCTTCCTGCAGGCCTCGTTTCCCGTTGCCATCACAACGTGGTCGCCCGCCTTTGCAACGGGGCGCTTCGCCGGGTTCATCCCGTCATCGCTCGCCGCTCCCTTCTGCACGCCAGCGTCCGTCGATGCCTGGGTTCTGGAGCGCGCCGTAGACGGCTTCAGCGGCGCAACGCCACTGTCGCTTCAGAAATTCAGCCACATCGGGACAAACGTCTGGGATTTGTTACTCGGGACCACCGCCGGTTCCGCGGGGGAGACCAGTGCGTTGCTCATCATGGCGGCGGGGGGCTATTTGATCGTCAAAAAGATCGTCAACTGGCGAATTCCAGTGGCGGTGCTCGGCTCCGCATTGCTGGTAAGCACCGCCTTCTACGTGGTCGATACGACCGCCACCCCCGGACCCTTTTTCATGCTCTTCTCCGGCGGACTCATGCTCGGGGCTTTTTTCCTGGCCACAGACATGGTCGGCTCACCGGTGACGCCGCGCGGCCTCTGGGTCTATGGCGCCTTCATCGGCTCCCTCACGATCATCATTCGCCTGAAAGGCGGCCTGCCCGAAGGAGTCATGTACGCGATCCTGCTCGGAAACGCCCTTACGCCCCTTATTGACCAATGGACCCCGCCGCGAGTTCTCGGCCAGCGGAAGGCAAAACATGGCTGACGCTCCAACACCATTGGCGACGACAGACGGATCCCACGCTTCGGATCAAGCGAGTACCCGCAGTATGGTCAAGGTCGCACTATTGATTTCCGCCCTTTCCTGCCTTGCTATCGTGGGCGCGTTCCAGGTGACGTCGCCCTATATCGAAGCAAACCACACGGCAAGGATAGACCAGGCGATCTTCCAGGTGGTGCCCGGTGGAACGAGCACGCGCGCGTTTGGCTTTGGCGACGAGGGCTTAAACCCCAATCCCGGAAGCGCGGCTTTCGGCGACCGATTTTATGCGGTCTACGAGGACAACGGTGCGCTCAAGGGGCTGGCCTTCGAGGCCTCGGGCCAGGGCTACCAGGACATCATACGAATTCTATACGGCTACGACCCCGACCGGCAGATGGTTACCGGTATGACCGTGCTCGCATCCAAAGAGACCCCGCGGCTCGGCGACAAGATCGGCAAGGACCCCGCATTCCTGGATAACTTCGCTGCCTTGGATGCTACGGTGGACCCGCTGAGCAATGTACTCGTGAATGGGATTGTGGCCGTGAAGTCCGGCACGAAAACCCAGCCCTGGGAGATCGACGGAATTTCCGGGGCCACGGTAGGTTCCAGGGCCATCGCCGCCATGCTGGATAGGGCACTGCGCCAGACCCTTCCCCGCGTGCGGCCTTATCTGGACACGATTCGAAAGGCAGCACAATGAGCACGCGGTCGAGCACCTCATTTGACACCTTCATCAAAGGGCTGTGGCGTGAAAACCCGGTCTTCGTCATCCAGATCGGACTGTGTCCCACACTGGCGGTGACGAACTCCGTGGTCAACGCCTTGGCCATGGGCGTCGCGACGTTTTTCGTACTCGTCATGTCCAGCCTGCTCGTTTCGTTGATACGCAACGCGATTCCAAGACCGGTTCGCATGGCGACCTATGTGATTATCATCGCCACCTTCGTGACGGTGGTGGATTATGCCATTCAGGCCATCAGCCTGGACATCTACCTGGCCCTGGGACCCTTCATTCAATTGATCGTAGTGAACTGCATCATACTCGGCCGCGCGGAAGCCTTTGCCTCGAAGAACGGCGTTCGCCTGGCGGTGCTGGACGCCCTGGGCATGGGCGCGGGTTTCACCTTCGCCCTGCTGTGCCTCGGTTCCGTCCGGGAACTGCTCGGGAATGGTTCCCTGCTTGGCTATGACCTCTTCGGTCCGCACTTTGAGCCCATGACCATCATGCTGCTGCCGCCCGGCGGTTTCTTCGTGCTCGGATCGTGGCTGCTGCTCTTCGCGTGGTTCAAAGAGCGCGGCGGTCGACGAGAGACTGCGGAGGTGACCCATCATGTCGGATGATTCCCTGACCTTCATCCTGTTGAACTCCTGTATCATCAATAATTTCGTGCTGAGCGCCTTTCTCGGTATATGTCCCGTGCTTGGCGTGTCGGGGAAATTTGAATCGGCCAGCAGAATGGGCCTGGCGGTCACTTTCGTCATGGTTGTGACCTCCGTCTGCGCCTACACCATCAACGCAGTCCTGGTCGGCTTCGGGATGGAGTATCTCCGCCTGATCTGCTACATCGCCGTCATTGCCTCGGCGGTTCAGATCATTGAAATGGTCTGTAGAAAACACAGCCCGGGACTCTATCGTACCCTGGGTGCCTATCTGCCCCTCCTCACCACAAACTGCGCCATTCTCGGCCTTGCCCTCTTTCAAACTTTCAAGGGCTACAACCTGCTTCAATGCATCGCCTACGCCTTGGGATCCGGCGCGGGATTCGCCCTCGCGCTGGTGCTTATGGCGGGTCTGCGTGAGCAACTGGCGTTGAACAATACTCCCGGTATCGCCCGGGGCTCCGGCCTGGCGCTGATGGTCGCCGGCATTCTTTCCCTCGCCTTCATGGGCTTCGCCGGATTGGGGAATTGAAGCGATGATTCTATTGAAGTTACTCGTTGCCTGGCTCGCCGTCGCGGCCGCACTCGCCCTGCTGCATCATTGCGGTCTGGCGACGCACGAGCACGGCACATCGGATACAGACGGTCAAGGCTGCCGGTATTGTCCCTCGTCGGGGACGTGCCACACCGCACAACCGGCGCCGACACGGCGCACGAATCAGGAGATTAGGTCATGAAACTTTCCTACTATGACACCAACCATCCCCATACGGCCGTCGTCAAGGATACGCACCGAATTACATCGGAGGAATCGCCGGTGGAGGTGCGCCACATCACCCTGCTCGTGCCCGGCGGCAGCCTTTCCTTCGTCGAAGGGCAAAGCATCGGCGTGCTGATTTCTCACGAGAACGAGTTTGGCAATCCGCACCACCTGCGGCTTTACTCCATCGCGAGCACCCGGCTGGGGGAGGACGGCAAGGGCACCGAGATCGCCATCTGCGTGCGTCGCTGTTCCTATATTGACGAGGTGAACGGTGAAGAGTACCCCGGCGTCGCGTCGAATTACCTCTGCGACCGGAAACCCGGCGACACCATCACAATAACAGGACCCTACGGCAATCACTTCACCATGCCGAGCTCGCCCGATGCCAACATGATCATGGTGGGCGTCGGAACGGGTATCGCGCCCTTCCGCGCCTTTGTTAAGCGGATTTTCCACGAAAAGGGCTACTGGCGCGGCCAGGTACGACTCTTCTACGGCGCGAATCACGGGCTGGAGTTGCTCTACATGAACGACGTCGTCAACGACTTTAATTTGTACTACGACGACGACAGCTTCAAGGCCTTCGAGGCCGTAAGTCCCCGTCCGCACCTCCAGGCCCCCGTCACCTGGGAAGCCCACATGAATGACTACGGGGAAGAAGTCTGGAACCTCATGCAGGATCCCAACACCTACGTCTACATCGCCGGGCTCGAACCCGCGCTGGAGAGCTTCAACAAGACTATGATTAAGATTGCGGACTCCGAAGCGGCCTGGTCGGCCATACGGCAAGGTCTGGAATCCAGCGGGCGCTGGGCGGAACTGATATACTGACAGGTGCGCCCATTCGCCAGTTCACGGAGGCGCAAACCCCGGATCGGGTAAGGACATGCAAACGGAACGCGGAAAACAGCGAGCCTGGAGTCGCCGGAGCTTTCTCGGGGCGGGGCTGTTTGGAGTTGCAGGCATGGCGCTAAGCGAGAAGGTAATGGCGATGGCCGGCAAGCCCCTGCGCATCGAACGGGTTGAGACCTTCCCGGTGATTTATCCCACCGTGATGCGCTTCAAGTTTTTCGAAGGCCCTTCGGGCACGGGGCGCCCGGCGGTTCTGGTGAAGATTACGGCGGACGACGGCACCGTGGGTTGGGGCGAGAGCGTACCCGTGCCTCGCTGGAGCTATGAGACGCTGGAGAGCGCCGTCAGCACCATTGATCGCTATCTGACGCCGGTGCTGCTCGGGCGCAATCCCTTCGACCTCAAGGGCTGTCACGACGCCATGAACCGCGAGGTCGCCAACTCTTTCTCCACCGGCGCGCCCATCACCAAGAGTGGTGTCGACATGGCGCTTCACGATTTGATCGGGAAGGCGTCCGGCCTGAACATCGCCGAACTCTGGGGCCGCGAGCCGGGCAAGGAGCTCGTATTGAGCTGGACCTTGAATCCCAGGACGCTCGACGAGTTGGAGCCGCTGATCGAAAAGGGCCGGGAACGGGGCTTCGAGAACTTCAACGTCAAGGTGGCGCCTGACATCAAGTTCGATCTTGAAATGTGCCGCACGCTGAAGCGGCTGGTGCCCGACGGCTTCCTCTGGGCGGATGCCAACGGCGGTTACGACTTGGCGACCGCGCTGGACGCCGCGCCGCGCCTGGCCGATGCCGGAGTCGCCGTGCTGGAGCAGCCGCTGCCTTCCAACCGCTTGACCGGATATCAGGAACTGATACGGCAAGGCGCGCTGCCGATTATTCTCGATGAGGGCGTCGTCTCGCCGACCGATCTGATCGAGTTCGTTAAGCTGGGGTGCTGCAATGGCGCGGCCCTGAAGCCCGCGCGCTGTGGCGGCCTGGTGTCTGCGGCCCAGCAGGTGGAGATCCTGGAACACGAGGGGCTGCTCTTCCTCGGCAGCGGCCTGACTGATCCCGATGTTTCTCTGGCCGCGTCGCTCATTCTATATGGAGCCTATGGTCTCAAGTTTCCCGCCGCACTGAATGGCCCGCAGTTCCTCGGCGCCAGCGTGATTAAAGAACCCTTCATTCCCCAGGGCGGTAAAGTCCCCATCCCACAGGGGCCGGGACTGGGCATCGAGATCGATGAAGAAAAACTGCGGGCACTGATGGACCAATCCAAGGTTCAGTAGCGGTCCCCATTCGCAACCAGTGAGGTTGACGCCATGAAAAGTCTAATTTCCATCCCACGCCGGACTTTCCTCAAGCAAACCGGCGCGGCGTTGGCCCTCTCCGCCGCACCCACCGTTCTCTCGTCATGCGTGACCACGCCGTCACGCCGACTTCCCGCGACGGGCCCGATACGTGTGGGCTACATCGGTTGCGGCCGCCGCGCCAGCAGTCTTTATGGCCTTCCGGAGGAGGGGAAGCTCGTGGCGCTGAGCGACGTATACCGTCCGCGGCTCGAAGAAGTGGGACAGCGCTTTCCCGGAGCCGCGCTCTACGATGACTATCGCGAACTGCTGGCCTCACCCGAAATCGACGCGGTGGTGATCGCGACGCCGGATCACTGGCATGCGAAACCGGTCATTGATGCTTGCTATGCAGGCAAGGATGTCTATTGCGAGAAGCCGCTCACCCTCACCATCGATGAGGGCAAGCAAATGGTGCGCGCGGTTCGGAAGAACGGGTGCATCGCCCAGACCGGGAGCCAGCAACGGAGCATGGTTTCCTGCCGCGAGGGTATACAGCGGATACTGAACGGTGACCTCGGCGAAATTAAGGAAGTTCACACGGCAAACCTCCCGAGTCCCTGGGAGTGCGAGTTGGGCGGGGAAGACCCGCCTGCGGGATTGGACTGGGACGCCTGGTGCGGCCAGACCGAACCTCGGGCCTACCACCCGCTGCTCTTCGCACCGCGCGGGAACGGCAAAACCTATGACGACGGACGGCCCTATGGCTGGATTTCATACCGGCCCTATTCGGGCGGCGAGATGACCGGCTGGGGTGCCCACAGCCTCGACATGATCCAGTGGGGCCTCGGCATGGGGAAGACCGGCCCCGTGGAAATATGGCCGGAGCCTTTCGGCCCTGGACAACTGTCCTTTCAAGGCGCGCCGCTCAAGGGCGACCATCCCTGGCCCGAGGCGGCGAGACTGGCCTGCCCCGTGGTCTTTCGCTACGCGAACGGCGTCTCCGTGCACATGGACGGCAAGGGACCAGCGGGGGGCGGGTTTTTCGTGGGAACGAAGGGCGTCATGAGCATCTCCCGAGGCGTTTATGAATTGAAGCGCAACGACGAGCAGGAAAAGTCGCGTGTCGAGGAGCCCAAAGGTCGCGAGGACACGCTGGAGCACTTGAGAAACTGGCTGCAATGCATTCGCACGCGCGAAGTGCCCGCCGCCGAAATGGAAACGGGCCATCGCTCGACGACCGCCTGCCACCTCGGCAATATCGCGCGCTGGACCGGCCGCAAGCTCGCCTGGGATCCGGATAGGGAAGAGTTCGTCAACGACCCCGAGGCCAACGCATACCTGAAGCGATCCCAGCGGTCGGGATACGAAACAAAGCACGGTTGAAAGGCGCCGCCCTTACTCGGCGGCGTAGCGCTCGTGCATTGCTGCAAGGTCCGCCTTCGTCATGTCGCCTCCATGCACCACCACGCGATAGCGCAAGGTCAGCACTTCGCCTTTCGGCAGCTTGATTGCATCGTCCTCAGGCCAGTACATGGGCGTGGGGGAGAAGAACCCGTAATCGCGGGTGAACCACTTGGCGGGATACCATCGGTTATCCGGGTGCTGGAAAATGGCCAATCCCTCGCGCACGCCATTGCGCACGCCCGAGTAGTCGCACCAGGGTGACGCCACGCCGAACGTGCCCGCTTCCGCCAAGTCGCCCTGCGCATTGACCAGTACCCCGCCGGATGGCACACTCAGTTCGGGAGCCATCCGCGCGGCGAACAGCGAATGGTTGGTCTTCTCAATCGTGATATCCACCAGGGGTTCGAGCGCGATCTCAAAATCAATTTGCCTGAGCGACTCGGAGGGCGCGGAGACCGTTATGCGCCGCCGGTCTTTGATTACCGCCTCTTCCTCCGGCAGTTTCCAAAGGCATTCATCCAGGATCACGACGCGCGACCCTTCGCTTTTCTCGACCTTCGGCCCCTGAGAAAGAATCTGACCCCGCTCATTGCCTTCCTGCCAGTAGTTGCCGCCGTTGACGCGATCACAGGCGAAGAAGAGGGAGTGGTGGTGCGGATAGGGCTCGGAACTTTTCGTCGTCACGGATTGCCCGGACACCGGCCCGTTTACGGGAAAGAGATAGGGATACTTCTGGCCGGACGCGTACTTGTACGCGGTGACCAGTTGGGCGCCGACGAAGATCTCGATCTGATCCTGGCCCGTACGGGCCTCGAGCGCCAATTCGCTCGCGAAGACGCAGGAAAGCGACGGCGCGATTGTAAGTGCCGCAAGCAGGATCGGGCGACAGAGTTGACCCATGGGATACTCCTTCGGTGAAAAGGCGGCATGCAAACGCGTCAGTGTTTCGTGGACTCGTCCACATACTGTTTGAATAATGCGCCCAGCGCGTTTTCACCGTCGAGGTTGTGCTGGACCAGCAGGCGATAGCGCAATTCGAAGGATTCGCCCGGTTTCAGCACGTGGGTCTGTTCGTGGGGCCAGCAGACACCCAGAAATCCATAGTGGCGAAAAATCCAGCCGGGGTGGGGAAAGCCCGGATTGGTCGGGTGCTGCATCATCGCGATTCCGGAGGTGCCCGCCCCGTCTTTCCGTTGCCAGCTTATGCCGGCCCAGGGCGTTTCAAAGCTCAGGGCGTCCTCCGGCACGATGCCTTTGGCGGTCAGAAACGTGAAGGGCTTGTTGTCGGCATTCGGGCGAAAGGAAAAGCCGCCATAGCCCTTGTCCTTGGCCCCTTCAAAGGTCACATCCTCGTCGCACACATTCGTGAACTTGAGGTGGAAGTCCAGGGCGCGAAAAGTATCCTGCGCGGGGTGCGCCGTGAAGAATATGGTCTCCAGCACTTTCGGTTTCGGGTCTCCATCGAAGAACCAGCCATTTTCCACGCCCACTTCCACTCGATCAGCCGAAGCCTCCTTCTTCAGCCAGCGCTGAAACAATTGGTGCGCGCCGATAATGGTCCACACGTCGATCTTGCGCTCGCCCACCATCGTCTCCGGCCAGGTCCAGAAAACGCCCCGGTGGTGATAGTGGTCCTCGGGAAAATCGTCGGTCATAATCTCGCCGTCGAGACCGTAAAGGGGATGAATGTAGCTGGAGCGCCAGTAGCGCTCCACGTCCACGCCGGCGGGCGGATCCACGCGTCCAAAGTTGTAGGTCAGAACGGGCTTGCCTGCTTCCAGAATGGTAAGCTGGCGATCGGACTCCTCCAGCGTGAAGCCCGCAGCGCCCGCGCGGCATGCGATGACCAGGGCCAGCGCGGTGGCGGTGATGATTCGGCGGATGCAACTTGTCCGCGGGAGCGTGGATCGCGTTGTGATGTTCATCTGAAGTCTCCTCTGAGGGGCGAGTCCCTATTTCCGGGTGTAGGTCCGTCCCACATAATCTTCCAGCAACAGCCGGAATTGGTTCGCAAGTTCGTCTTTCGTGCCGGAGTAGCTGGCGTACTTCTCGCCATCCACGAAGACCGGGCACACCGGGTCTTCGCCATTGCCCGGCAGGCTGATACCGATGTTGGCGGCTTTGGATTCTCCGGGGCCATTCACGATGCATCCCATGACCGCAACCTTCAGGCCCTCAACGCCCTCAAACTCATTGCGCCAGGCGGGCATCCGCAGGCGGACATAGTCCTGGGTCTCGGCGGCGAGCTCCTGAAACGTCGTGCTCGTGGTGCGGCCACAGCCAGGGCAGGCGGTGATGCTGGGGGCGAATTGGCGAATGTTGAGGGACTGCAGGATCTCCTGCGCAGCGTAGACCTCTTCGCGACGATCGCCACCCGGCTGGGGCGTGAGGGAGACGCGGATGGTGTCCCCGATACCTTCACCAAGCAGCATGCCCATGGAGGCGGCGGACCAGATTTGGCCCTTCATGCCCATGCCGGCTTCCGTGAGGCCCAAGTGAAGGGGCTGTCGGGTCTGGGCGCTGAGCTTGCGGTAAAGCTCGATGAGGTAAATGGGTACGCTCGTCTTACAGGAGATGATAACCTGATTCTCCCGTAATCCGGCTTCCAGAGCGAGCTCGGTGGACTGAAGCGCGGAGAGGATCATGCAATCGTTAATAATGTCTTCCGAGGACTTGCCGAGGTTTTTGTCGGTATTGATCTGCATCTGCTCAATGACCAACTCCTGGTTCAACGAGCCCATGTTTACGCCGATTCGTACCGGTTTGTCGTTGTCCTTGGCGATTTTGCAGATGGTTGCGAACTGCTCGTCCCGCTTGTCGCCCTTGCCTACGTTGCCGGGATTAATCCGATACTTCGCCAGGGCTTCGGCGCAGGCTGGGTGGGCCGTAAGGAGACGGTGACCGTTGTAGTGGAAGTCGCCAATCACGGGAACATTAACACCGGCAACCCGAACGCGCTCCATAATTTCAGGGACGCTTGCGGCGGCTTTGGGCGTATTGACCGTGATGCGGACCAGCTCCGACCCGGCCTCGGCCAGTTCCACAATCTGCCGCGCCGTAGAGGGAGCGTCCTCGGTGTCGGTGTTGGTCATGGATTGGACGACCACGGGTGCGCCGCCGCCGACCTGCACGCCACCGACGTTGACGCCGAAGGTATTTTTCCGGGCCTGCAAACACATGTATGAAAACTCCTAGCCCTGCGAGAACGCATGGAATTAAAACACCACGAAGCGCACGAAGTTCACGAAGAAAAAACTCGAAGAGTAAAGCGGAGAACGGAGAATTCACGGACGCTTGAAATGTCTCGTAGATCACCCACGCTGGATCTTCGCTTTTTCTTCTCTTCGTGTCCTTCGTGCGCTTCGTGGTGAAAATTCTGTGACGATGAAGCGTCGCTGTTATTAGCATCGATTTATGATACGCTCCGATCGGACATACGCGCAAGCCGGGCGTACGTTGCGAATTGAGATTCCTCTGGTTATTATGGACTTCGGCACGTTGCGGTTGGGCGTGGGAGTGCCTTCTGGCCAGCCGGGGCCCTATTAAGGAGGATGATCCGTTGCCGTTGCATTTTGCTTCCCGCAGTTTGCTCTTCAGTTTAGTTGTATCCCTTGGAATGTCCGCCGCCCACGCAGCGGATTGGCCCCAGTTCCGTGGCCCCGATCGCAATGGCGCCTCGCCCGAGGTCGGCCTGCTTTCCGTGTGGCCCGCCGAGGGACTGAAGCCGGTCTGGGTTGCCGAAGGATTGGGCGAAGGCTACTCGTCGGCGGTGATAGCGGGGGGGAAGATTTACCTGACCGGTATGCTGGGCGAAGACAAGCAGGGCCATCTCCACGCCTTCGATCTGGACGGAAATCAACGCTGGTCCACGCCCTATGGCCCGGAATGGGAAAAGACCTATCCCGGCACCCGCTACACGCCCACCATCAACGAAGGTCGGGCCTACCTCATCAGCAGCCATGGCGTGGTGTGCAGTTTTGACGCGGAAACAGGCGCGTTGCTCTGGCAGCGGGATGTAGCGAAAGACTTCGGCGGCACGGCGCCGGCCATGGGCTTTGCCGAGTCGCTTCTAATCGACGGGGATCGTCTGATCGTTACGCCGGGCGGCCCCGATGCGAGTGTGGTCGCGCTGAACAAAGCGAACGGCGAGACCGTCTGGACCAGCAAAGGCCTGAGCGATCAGTCGGCCTACTGTTCGCCCATTCTCATCGAACGTAGCGGGACCCGCCTGGTTGTTACGCTCGTTACCGCGACTCTCGCCGGGCTGGATCCTGAGACCGGTACGGTGGTGTGGCGGACACCCTTTGATGAAAACGAAGAATTGCAGAACCACGCGGTAGCGCCCGTCTACGCGGATGGATTCCTCTATGCCACCAGCGGTCACCGCAAAGGCGGCCTCATGTATGAGCTCTCCCCGGATGGCAAGTCGATTTCGCAGCGTTGGGCCGACGAAACCCTCAACAACCATCATGGCGGCCTAATCCTCGATAAGGGCTATCTCTATGGCTCGACGATGAACGGGCGCTGGGTGTGCCTGTCGGCTGCGGACGGCGCGGTGAAGTGGGAAGAGCGCGGCGTGGGCAAAGGCTCCATCACCGTGGCCGACGGCCTGGCCTATTGCTACAGCGAGAAGGGTACCCTGGGACTTGCCCGAATGTCGCCCGAGGGGTATCAGTCAATAAGCGAGTTTGAGGTCGATTTGGGGGAAGGCGTTCACTGGGCGCACCCCTCCATCGCGGACGGGCGGCTCTACATTCGCCACGGTGATAAGCTGATCGCCTATGATGTGAAAGAGCGCCAGTAACCGTTACCCGTATCGCGCCAATCCGATCCGTCTGATCCGTATGATCGGTCCGATCTTGCTCACGCCCCCGGCTTGATTCGCTCACCCGCCCTTGGGTAGTGTTGCCTTTGGCAGTTGAGCCCGAGGATTACCCATTGAAAGCAGCACTGGCCACCAGCCTCATTTTTGTCGTCGCGGCCCTCTCCGCGTGCCGCACCGCCGATCAGCCTCCCCTGCGCAAGGGCGAGCCCCTGTCGCTGCACCTGAATGTGCCGTCGAACACTCCCCACAGGGTGGAAGCATCCCGGCGCAGTGCTGGCCGGTACGGGTTCATGGGGGAAGAGATTCGCATTGAGGGCTTCACGCGCTTTGTCTACGAGCTCCACACCCTTCAGCGCAGCCGCGCGGGGGACACGGAGTTTTCCATCACTCCCCGGATCTATGCCATGGACGACTGGGTGGTGACGCCGCGAGGAGATCGCTTCCGCCCCCCTGAAATGGAGTCCCTCTTCAAGGACCTCGAGCAGGCGATTCTGCTTCATCCGTTCACGTTCACCGTAAACGCGGACGGTGGTATCAGTCACATTGATGGATTGACGGAGCTGGAGAATTCTGTGGCGGCGGTGGTTTCGCGCAAGGACCTTCAGTTCGCGAAACTGGATCCGCTTTTGCAGCACGCATGGCGTCGCGTATTCATGGCTCACATTGATGACCGTCCGATCCGGCGCCATCTGCTGGATACCTTTGGATTCCTGCCGAAGGGCTCCGTGCGCCTGGGCGATATGTGGTCCGCGCCGCAGGCCGATGCGCCATGGCCCTATTTGCCCGTCCGCGAGATAATTCGCCTGATCAATCGGCGGGGAGATCTCTGGTACATCCAGACGGCGGGTGAGTTTGCCCCGCCGCCCGCGTCCGACTGGGCAGGCTACAAGGGCGGCAAGCGCGGCTCGATCTACGCCGACGTCTCCACGGGCCTCGTCAAGGAGCGCCAGGAGACCACCTACTGGAAACGCAGGAAGAACCGCACGGCCTGGGAGCAGTTTACTCTGAAGTCCTTTGAAGCCTCAGAAACGGTGCGGATCAATGCCGGCACGATGTCCAATTCACCGCCGCTCAATGCCATCAATCGATTTCCCTTCATGGAGGCCACGCGATGACCGCGCGCGCTCGGGGCGGAAACTTCGGCGGCGTCATGCATCGTCTGATCTACGTCTCAGGCACCCTACTTATGCTGCTGATGGCAGTCTACTTCGTCCTCAGCTACTTTTTTGATGCGGGCTATTCCCCCCTGGGCAACTTCGACGGACCCGTCGTCGCATCGTATGAGGACGGTGACCGGGCATTCCTACTCACTGGACAGTATCGCACCGTGACACAGCGGGGGCAGGGTAGGACAGGCCGAATGTCCTTCAATTTCTACATTGACCTCTGGGCCTTCGACGCCGCCACGGCGAAGCCCCTTTGGAGAAAAAGACTCGATTCCGAGCGCGGAGGAGGCTACGGTGATCGTAGGCTGATGGGCGTCCATGGCAGGACTGTGTGGCTCATGATAAGGCGGAACATCGTCGCAGTCTCAGCGGAAGATGGTTCGGTGCTGCTGGCCAAGGGCGATCTCGAAGATCGAAATCCTGAGTTGCAGGGCTTGATGCCGACCGAAGAGCGCTATTTCGATTTCGATAATCGTGGCCTCCTGATCACCGCGGCGGACGCGCGCCAGTGGCGCATCGATCCCGATTCGTTCAAGGTCATTCCCCTCACGCCCGATACGCCGCCCGATTCGAAAGCTTTTCCGCCGCTCTTCTACACGCCCAATGGCACGCAGCTCCACCTCGTCCGAGGCGTCGAATCGTCAGAACGGTGGATCGGCATGATGACGGACGCCGAGGCTAAGCATTTCGAGGAGCATAACTCCATAGGCGACAACTATGACGACGAGCGACGCAAGATGTGGAGCGCGAAGATTGAGAAACAGAGCACGTTCTTCGGCGAGCAACCGGACTACGTTGCGTTGACCCAGGTGCCCGGAACGACCGATTATCTGGGAGGAAAATTCCTTCGCGAATATGCCAAATCTACCAACCTTCCGGCGATCAAACTCGGCAATCCCGAAAGCGTACTGCTCCTTTCCCGCGATCGACTCGGTGATGCGGGAAAACTGCGGCTGGCCCGCGTGACAGTGGCGGATGGAAAAATTCTCTGGGATGCGAGCCTTCCCCTGACCCAGATTCAATCCGTACGGCAACTGGAAAACGCCGTAGTGCTCTTTGGAATCGAGCACATCGAGGGCGATCCGGAAATCCGCGATTCCCTGCGCGATTCTCCACGGAGACTCGTGGCGCTCGATCTGGCGGACGGATCGCCGAGGGTCTTCAGCCTTTCGGCGCTGGAGACCCACCTGAAACCCGCAGGGATCAACCTAGGACTCTGAAGCCATGCAGACGAATGCTCGCGCAGCCCGATCAAACAACTTCGGTGGTGTTTTAAAGCCGCTTTCAATATTTATCGTACTGATGTCATTGCCCCTCGTGATCTATCTGATCGCGAAGCGCGCCGAAGTGACCAGCTACAGTCCATTTGGACTTTTTGGTGCGCCCGTGTTCGCAAAAGTCGCTGAAGGTGAACGGGTTTACCTCCTCACGGGACAATGGCGCAGAATCCGCCCGCCAGGTCGCTATAACAGCGGCTACGACTACACGGAATTCTATGTGGATATGTGGGCGGTGGACGCAGCCACCGCAAAGCCCTTGTGGCGCAAGCGACTGGAGACGGAGCGCGGCGGTGGCTTCATCGACCGCGAATTCCTCGGCGTCGACGGCAACGTCATCTGGCTAGTGCTACATAGCAAACTGGTGGCGATTTCCGCGTCGGACGGGTCCGTACTTGCGCCCGTGGGTCGGGTGGAGGAACTCAACCCGGAATTGAAGGGGCTGATGCCGACGGATTCGCGTTACATTGTCTTCGACAGCCGGGGACTATGCATCACGGCCGCGGATGCGCGTCAGTGGCGCGTCGATCCGGCGACCTTCAAGGTCACCGCAGTCGAAGAGGTTCCCAAGCCTCCGAAAGAAGGGGCCTTTCCACCTGAATTCATCACACCGGGCAGTTCGGGACTTCATCTGGTGCGGGGCCTTGAAATGGTTGATGCCTGGATGGGACTCCTCACGGAGGAGGAGTTTAAGGTGCTTGTGGAGAGCAAGAGAACGACCCAGCTCACCCCCGAAATCCGTAGGCGACTCTGGGGGGGGCGGACGACCACGCCAGACGAATCCCTCCCCATGTACCGGGATTTCTCGGAACTCAAGCCGCTTCCGGAAGCCCCGGAATTTCTGGACGCCGGCCTCCTGCGCGAGTACTCAACGCAGCAGCAGCTTCCCGCCCTCTGGGTGACCGATCCCGCGAGTATCTTTGTGTTACACCGCGAGCGTCTGGGTGAGGCTGGTAAACTCCGGCTCGCCCGCGTTTCCGGGCCCGTGGGCAAGGTGGAGTGGGAGGCCGCCCTGCCGCTCACGAATGTGCAATCGGTCAAGAAAATGGAGAAGCACATTCTAATCTTCGGACACGAATACATCGAGGGCGATCCCGATATCAGCGACGCCCTGCGCGATTCGCCCCAACGCCTGGTGTCGGTTGAAATCGCGACGGGTGCGGTCCATTTTCACACCCACTCCGTGTCGGATACGCACCCCGAAGCCGTAAAGATCGATGTGGGATTGGAGTAGAGAGTGCGAAGGCGAAAAAAGGCAGCGTTGTGAATGTCTTCCCATCCTTGAGTATCCGTGCAATCCGTGGTCAACAATGTGCTTTTTGCCACGGATTGCACGAATGCACACGGATATCTTCGGGAATATACGTTGCACCGATACACGGGGTGGTTGTCTGCGTATTCCGACGATTGCGGCCACCCATTCCGAAGGAAAGCACTCAAAGACTTCTTCGAGGAATTGGCGCCATCGTGGACACGTTGCGTCGCTGTTGTAGGCCGTGGGGCACTGCTGGGTGATGCGATCTTCGGGTTTCGGGTCGCTCAGGCGTCCATTGCGCAGCCAGTTTACGAATGGGACATCATATAGCGTAATGAACGTATTCGTTTCCGTGAATTTCCGTGCTCTTCCGTGGTCAACAGAAATGGATCGACGACGGAAGAGCACGGAAACTCACGGAAAATGCAACTCAGGAAAATCGCTTGACCGACTTGGGGCGTGCCACCGCCATCGGCGAACTGTGTTCGACTCACTGACGGCCTTGCGCAATCGGTCGCTATGTTGTACAACAGATTTTACGTAAAGACGTAAGCATGTGAAAGGGTTCGCATACGGTCATCAGGGTTGACGAGGACATCCGTCCGCTGTCGGAGTTCAGGGCGGGCGTTGCCTCGTTTGTGAGTCAAATCCAGGAAACCGGGCGGCCCATGGTGCTCACCCAGCATGGTCGGGGCGTTGCGGTGCTTATGGATGCCCATGGCTACTCGGAGATGCAGGATCGCCTGGCGTTGTTGGAAGATATCTTCAAGGCGGAAGAGGAGATTGCAGCGGGGCGAGGCGTTCCCCACGATGTAGCACGGGCGCGAGCGCTCAAGAAGCTTCGCAAGTGAAGGTTGTCGGGTCGCGCGTCGCCCTGCGCAATGTGGATGACTTTGCGGCGTATATTGCTCGTGACAAACTGGAGGCGCCAGAAAAGTGGCTGGAAGATCTTTTCGATCTGGTGGGAAAGTTGGGCGAATTTCCTGAATCGGGTCGATGGGTTCCCGAAGTAGGATCGCCCCAGATTCGCGAAGTTATTTTCAAGTCCTACCGTGTCATCTACAGCGTGCGAAAGAAAGTTCACGTGCTTACCGTGCGCCCCGTCAGGCAGAAGCTGCGGCCTGGCGAATTTAAAGGGTTATAAGCGTCTGCCGCGCCGACGTTGTCGGCCTACAAATCCTCACACGGATGGTGCGGGGACTTGCCGTCGACTTTGAGGTACATGGGGATCGGCGGTAGGAAGACGGTGCAGATTTTCCGATGAAGTTCCCGGAATTCTTCCGCCTGGGTTTCGTTGAGGAGGGGCAGGATCTCCTTACCCATCGCGTAGAAAAGTTCGTGGACTTTGACGGCGTTTTCGGCTTCGGCCGTGGAGATATCTGTGTGATATTTTCGAAAGATCCGTTCAAATTCGGGGAGCTGGTCCGGCGTGAGGGCGAGGTCTTCCGCCATGCGGGGTATGGCGTAATCGGGCAACTCGTCCATGTGTTCGGCATGATGGCGCATTTCGCGGAAGGAGAAGTTGATGCCATAGAGGAAACCGGAGACGCCCCCCGCCCCAAAGATGAGGGTCAGCACGGACAACTTAAGCAGCAGCCTCAGGGCGGGATGGCGCGCGGGCATCTTGCAACAACCGAACATCAAAAACTCCAAGGGGTATTCATGTAGGCAGCCCAGGGATCGCGCAGTACACTGAGCGCGGGCATGGACAGGGAGAACATCATGGCCATGATGGCCAGGGACAGACCAGCAAAAGCCAGAGCGGGGGCGTCGAAGAGGCCGGGGGCTTCCGGGGCCATACTGCGCAGGGTGGCGCGCACCCGGGCCTGGACTTCCACCGGGGGCACGGAGGCGCTCTGCGAGCGGCGTGCCAGTTCTTCTACGCGTCTAAGTGTTTCCATCGGGTTTTGCCTCTAAGATTTTCTTCAGTTTCTTGCGTGCCCGGAAGGCCTGTACCCGCACCATGCTGCCGCTCCATCCGGAGAGTTTAGCGGCTTCGTCGGTGGTGCAGTTCTCCCAGTAGAGCAAGGTTAACACCAATCGGTCCCGGGGTGGCAACTGTGCGAGCGCATCGTAAAGCTCGCGATGGGCGGCCTCGGGGCTTTCCTCCGGAAATTCCTGATCGCTCTGACGCCAAGGCTCCAAGGCAATCTGTTCGTTCAGGACTTCCTTGTCTTTATCTTTCGCCTTTTCCCGCCAGTGGCGGTAACCGGTACGCACCGCAATGGTGCGTATCCATCCCCCCAGAGGGCCCGAACCGCGATACTTGGGCAGGCTCAGGTACGTCTGAACGAAGGTGTCGTGAACTAATTCTTCCAATTTCAACGGGTCCCGGGTGAAGCGCCACATGAGCTTGGCCACCATGGGCTGGTGCTCTTCCACAATGACCATGTAGGCACGCTCGTCGCCCGCCAGCGCGGCGGCGACCCGTGCCACTTCGGCGGCAAAGGGAGCTTCGTTTGTGGTGTCGGTCAACAGCAGGGCACTTCATGGGTTCCGGGACCCCGCAGTTCGGGCGACATCCGGTAACCGTTGGTTTCACTTATCTTGTGCGATCCGGGACCTGGATTGTTACATTCCGGAAGGGCATGGTAAAGGGTGCGACAAAACAATGCAAATACTGCGGAAGCTGCTTCTCGTGGAGTTGGGCTTCGCGCCGAATTCGTGCTAACCTGCGTCCTTCTTATGCAGTGCCTGTCGACGCCCCGCGTTTCCGTTTTATCGGCAGGTCCCGATCAAATATTTTAACGTAGGCAGCTTTACCGCGCAGTCCTTTGGGCCCTGCCCACGCCGAATCACGGAGTCATCATGTTTTCCCCATTCCTTTTCCAGCGCTATCTTCTTATTGCCTTCTCGCTCAGTATCGCGGCCATTTCCGCATCGCAGGGGGCGCCTCCTTTTTACAACCCACCCATCGCCCCCGCCTCGTACGAGGGGGAGCGAGCCATAAAGACCTTTGCGGTCCCGGAGGGTTTCGCAATCGAGCTTTTCGCGGCGGAGCCCCGTCTTGCGAATCCTGTCGCGTTCTACGTGGACTTTCAAGGCAACTTTTACGTCGCGGAGACCTACCGCCATCACAAGGGGGTGGGGGACATGCGGGGACATCGGGACTGGTTGGTGGATGACCTGGCATCGAGGACGGTGGAAGACCGTCTCGTGGCGATGAAGAAGAATCTTGGGGCCGATTTTTCAAATTGGGTGGGTGAGCACGACCGAATCAAAATGATACGGGATACCGACGGTGACGGCGAAGCGGACGTGGACACGGTCTTTGCGGATGGCTTCATGGACGCGCTCACGGGCATCGGCGCGGGGCTGCTGGTGGATCGGGCCGCGGTTTACTACACGTGCATTCCCGAGTTGTGGCGACTTACCGACAAAGACCAGGACGGCGTGGCCGACGTGCGCGAGGTACTGAGTTCCGGCTACGGGGTCCATATCAATTTCCTGGGGCACGACCTTCATGGTCTGCGCAAGGGCCCGGACGGTCGACTTTACTTCAGCATCGGGGACCGAGGCGTCAGTATCAAGCAGCCCGACGGCACACGCCTGGAAGAGCCGGACACGGGCGCGGTGTTTCGCTGCAATATGGATGGCTCGGATTTGGAGATAGTCCATCGCGGTCTGCGCAATCCGCAGGAGCTGGCCTTCGACAACTACGGGAATCTCTTTACCGGCGACAACAACTCCGATGCGGGTGATCAGGCGCGCTGGGTATGGATTGTTGAAGGGGGCGACAGCGGCTGGCGCATTGGGTATCAGTGGGTGACGGAGCCCAACACCCGGGGGCCTTGGAACGCCGAGAAGATGTGGGAGCCCTGGCACGAGGGTCAGCCGGCTCATATGGTGCCGCCAATTCTGAATATTGGGGCAGGTCCTTCGGGACTGACTTTCTATCCGGGCACGGGCATGTCGTCCGCCTATAATGACACTTTTTTTCTGGCGGATTTCCGGGGGGACGCGGGGCGGAGCCTGATTCATGCGTTTCAGGTGCAGCCGAAGGGTGCGGGATTCGAACTGGTCAATCGTCGTGATTTTGCCAATCACATGCTCGTGACCGACGTAGAGTTTGGGATGGAACCGGGAATTTACTTCTCGGACTGGACCCAGGGTTGGGACCAGCCCATGAAGGGGCGCCTGTACCGCATTTATGAACCGGATATCGAGGGCGACGCGCTCAACACGGAAGCGGTTCGTTTTCTTGGGGAGGGCATGGCGCAACGCGAGGATTTCGAACTTGAATCCCTCCTGGGTCACGCCGACCAGCGGGTTCGCCTGGAGGCCCAATATGCCTTGGCAGACCGTCATTCGGAGGCGTTGCCGATCTTCAGTCGATCAGCCACGGGCGGGAAGAATCTCTTGGCGCGTATCCATGGCGTGTGGGGGCAGTGGCAGTTGATTCTGCAGGGCGACGCCGACGCCACGGCGCTGATGCCGCTGCTCGAAGACGAATCCGAGGAGATTCGGGTGCAGACCGCCCGGGTGCTTGGGGATGCCGCGCCGGAACGGGTGCTGCCCCTCCTGCGCAAGGCCCTGGCCGATTCGAGCCCGCGGGTCCGATTTCACGCGGCGACGAGTGTCGGGCGGCTGGGGCTTCAAGATCAAAGTGCCGCATCCGATCTTGTGGAGTTACTCCGCGCAAACGACAATGCCGATCCGAACCTGCGTCATGCCGCCGTCGTCGGACTTCAGGGAACGGCCACGACGGAGATGCTGGCAGCGCTCTCGCTGGATCCTTCGCCCGCGGTGCGGCTGGGCGGATTATTGGCGTTGCGCCGAATCAAGAGCCCCGAGGCGGGTCGATTCCTCATCGACTCAGACCCCATGGTCGTGGAAGAAGCGGTCCGCGCCATCCATGACGAGATGATACTGGAGGCCTATCCGGCGTTGGCCGCGCTTGCGGAACAGGGCGCCCGTATTCCTTTTGAAAAGACTTACACATGGCGCCGTATCGTGAACGCCCATTTTCGCCTGGGGCAGCCCGAGGACGCGGCCTCGCTGGCGCGCCTGGCTACTGCGGCGTATATTCCCGAGATCGCCCGCCTGGGCGGGCTGAAGGCCCTGGCGACCTGGAGTGATCCGCCTGCCCTCGACCCCGTTACCGGCGAATGGCGTCCGCGAAAGCCGGGGACCTCGGAAGACGTACTGGAAGCCGTCGGCCCGCGCATGGAGGACCTTATCAGGTTGAAGTCACCCGAGTTGCTCCTGGCGCTGGCCTCGGTCTGCGAGAATCACAAAATATCCGGGGTGGAGCCCACCCTGGCGACGCTGGTGATGGATGAATCGGTCCCTGTGGAGTTTCGCGTGGGGGGGATGCAGTATCTTGGCCGTATGGATGGAAAGCGGCTGCGCCCCCTCTTGACGGACACGCTCAACCATGGGAATGAATTGATTCGGGCCGAGTCCATCAGCCAGCTTGCCGCCCTGGATCAGCAGGCGGCGCGAGAACTCATCCCGGTTCGTATCGAATCCGGAAGCGTGGTCGAGAAGCAGGCGGCGATTAAGGCCATTTCCACGATGGAGGTGTCACTTCAGGAGCAGCTCCTGGTGTCCCTGTTGGAAAAATTGAGCCAGGGCGGGATCGATGGTGCGGTACAATTGGACTTGTTGCAGACCGCCGCGCTGGCGGAGCCCCAGGCCGTGAAAGACGCGCTGGCCCGGCGAGAAGCCGCCTTTGACCCGAATGATCCCCTTGCGGCCTACCGTCCCGCGCTCCTGGGCGGCGTGGCCGAAAAAGGTCGCAAAATATTTCTGGAACGGGCGGAGACCCAGTGCCTGCGTTGCCACAGCCTGGAAGGGCAAGGGGGGAGCCAGGTGGGGCCGGAATTGACGGGAATCGGCGCACGAGTGGACCGGGAACATATCCTCGCGGCGATTGTGACCCCCAACGCCGCCATCGCGGCGGGTTTCGAGAATGTCAGTATCACCCTGACCGATGGTACGTATCTCACCGGGCGGCTGCTCCAGGAGACGGAAACAGACCTGGTACTGGAGGTTCCCGAGGAAGAGGACCCCTTTGAGGACTGGACCGAAGCCGACAAGCCGCACAGCGAGGTGGACGTGGTCGCGGAGGATTCCGGCAGCCACGGCGAGGGAGCCGCAGCGGTGGTATCGGCGCCGGGCACCATGACGAAGTCCATCTCGAAAGGCAATATCAGGGCGCGCGAGCGTGCCCTGTCCTCCATGCCGGAGGGGCTCGCACAGTTCATCACACTTTCGGAGCTGCGTGATCTGGTGGAGTTCCTGGCAACCCGGAAGTAGCTTTGCAGGACGCACACCCCCGGTGAAAATCAATTAATTGGCCTTGCCGCCCGAAAGTGTATCTGCGATTGGTACACCTTTGGTGAAATCGTTGACAAACTTCTCCAATCGTGCTATCACGGTGTTGCAGTGATATGAGATCGGGAGAGGCATGGCCAGCAAAAACACACAGGTAATGAGTGCTATTGAGCAAGACATCCGTGCGCGCGGACTACGGCCTGGGCAGCCGTATCAAAGCGCGCGCGAGGTGGCTCAGATGCTGGACGTCAGCCCGATGACGGCGGATCGCGCCATGCGGCGTCTCGCATCGACGGGAGTTCTCGCCCGGCGTCATGGATCCGGGACCTGTGTGGGCGAGGCGGTGGGCGAATTCTCCGCCTGTGATCTCAGCCACGTGCAGATCATCATTTCGTCCAATTTCTATCATGTATATCGGGTTGTGGTGGAGAATATCGTCGCCACGGTACACCGTGAGTTTCCGACCGACTCCATCGAGCAGGTTTTCGTGCCCGAGTCCAAGCCGGCGGCGTTCTGTGCGCAAGTCATCAAGCAGTGGGAAGGGGGGCGAGAGCCCCGCACCGTCGTGCTGGTGTCGTGCAGCCAACAGATCCAGCGTCTCTTCAGCGAGACGAACGTACCGGTCGTGGCCACGGGGGGCGTTTCGAAGTCGAACTGTGCGCTGCCCTGGATCGACATGGATCACCGAAGCGCCGGTCGATTGCTTGCGGCGTATGCCCGGGGACTGGGTCACCGCCGCTTTCTCGTGCTTATGAATCACCTCTGGGGCTGCGGGGACAATGATTTTCTCGACGGAATCGACGAGGGTTTGCGAAGCGCGGGCGGCGGGACGGAGGCGCGGGTGCGCAGCGTGGAGTGGGATGCCGACGCCATTGAGACGGTACTCCTGCAGGCCCTGCGCAGCGAAGCGCCGCCCACGGGGGTTTTCTGCACGACGCGCTTCACGGCCGAGCTGGCCGTGGGCATTGCGGAGAAGCTCTCATTGTGCATACCGGAGGATTTTGTCGTGG
Source organism: Candidatus Hydrogenedentales bacterium (assembly GCA_041859365.1). Classification (GTDB taxonomy): domain Bacteria; phylum Hydrogenedentota; class Hydrogenedentia; order Hydrogenedentales; family JAEUWI01; genus JAEUWI01. Next base: position 1,365 of record JBHEKR010000006.1, on the reverse strand, counting down.
GCACGGTGCTGATCCGAACACCCGTGGGCCACCAGCCGAAATATGCGTATACCCGGTGGGGCACGACGCGGGAGTCGAACGACGCCCTATATCGCATGGTGCACCAGATGAATCGGGGGCTCAAGGCCGATCCGAATCATTTTCTCATTCCCGTAGAACTTGTGGAACCGATGGAGCACGCCTGGTGCTAGCGCGATACGCAATACAGCCGGGTGCAAAACTGAAAAGGAGAGTCGAGGTCGGGTGGAGCCGACGCAGCGCAGAAATGAAGCCACGTACTCATAACCCCTAAAATTAAACGGAGGTCTTGTTACCATGAAGCGAAAAGGTTTTACCTTGATCGAATTGCTGGTGGTGATCGCCATCATCGGCATTCTTGCGGCCATTCTCCTGCCTGCGCTGGCCCGCGCCCGGGAGGCCGCGCGGCGCGCAAGTTGCCAGAATAATTTGAAGCAGATGGGCATCGTTTTGAAAATGTACTCCAACGAGTCGAAGGGCGAGCAGTTCCCCTCGCTATACGCGCACTTTAACGCGCCATCATTCGACTGCAACACCTTCACCAGTTCCGCGTCGATCGAAGGCGCCGTATCTTCAACCACAGAGAATGTTTATGAGCTGATGCCGGATCCGCGCCAGATCTACCCGGAGTACCTGACGGATCCCGGCATCGTGGTTTGTCCGTCCGATGCTACCCTCACCACCAAGGCATGGACCACGGATCAGGGCGCATCCTATTTTCACAAGCTTTGCGAAGGAACCGATGACAAGGGCAGCCGCGCTGGCCAGGACAGCTACCTTTACTTCGGTTATATCATCGACCAATGCGATACCGGCGACCGAAGCATCGACGGTGCAGCAATCGGACTCCCCGCAGGCAATATCTGCCTGCAGACCACCCTGTGGGATGTGGCGGTTCGGACGCTGACCGGTTGGCCGGCCACGCCCACGGCGGAAACCTCTGTGAAGAACAATGTGAACCTCAACAGCGCCGCAGGAGCCCTGGGCCAACCCGGTACGGGCAATTACGGAAGCGGCTTTGGAGCGGACTTGCTGCGCTTGCGCGAAGGCGTGGAGCGTTTCATGATCACGGACATTAACAACGCGGGTGCGTCCGCAAAGGCGCAATCGGACGTTTTTGTGTATTTCGATGCCGTTACCACGACCGTTAATATTGATAAGGTAGACTTCAACCACATTCCGGGCGGCGCCAATGTGCTCTACATGGATGGCCATGTAGAGTTTCAGAAGTATGACCCGAATGGCGAAGCGCCCGCGAATGCCCTGACTGCACGCGGCGTGGCTGCGTCCATTGGTTGATGGGTTGACGACGTCCACGTCATACTGAGTTCCGCGGCGGTTGGAACC
>JBHEKR010000546.1:0-18153 GCA_041859365.1 Candidatus Hydrogenedentales bacterium | reverse complement strand
TCCCCTTCGGGGTCGGAGAAATCGTGGACCAGTGCGCCGGAGTTGGCGTCGATGCGCTGGAGGGCCTGGAGGATTTCGCCGGCGGCGTCGCCGCTGAGCCACTGGGGCAATTCGAAGACGGGGTTGTGCTTGCCGAAGATCTCGCGGCCGCCGGGGAGCCGGGCCACGTCGTGGAAGACATGGAGGAGGTATTCCCGGTCGGTCTCTGTGGGGTGGCTGCGGAAATAGAGCTCATGCTGGTCCCGCGCGCGGGTGAGGGCTTCGCCCGGCCCCGCCAGGCGCGGCGGCGACACGAGGCCGTTGTCCTCCAGAAAGCGCACAAACACGGCGCTCAGCACCCACGCGGCGGCCTGCTGCGTGGCATAGTCACTGCGCCAGTCTTCAAAATTCTGCGCGGTGCGTTTATGCTTGCGGGCTTCTTCGTAATCCGCCTGAAGCTGATCACGCACTTCCGGCATGGAAACGCTGCGGGCGATGAGGTCATCCTCCAGGGATTTCATCAGCCGCTTGCAGGTGTCGAGGAGTAGTTTTTTTTCTACCATTGGAAATAGTGAATGGTGAAGAGTGAAGAGTGAAAAAATAAATCTCGCGGGTCGTTTTGGTGGCTTGCGCGGTTATTGAAATTGTAGGTCATGCTGGATCCCTTTTCGAATGGTGAATGGAGAATAGAGAATGGTGAAACAAGAATAGTGAAGAGTGAATGCTGAAGAGTGAAATTTTCACTCTTCTCTATTCACCATTCTCTATTCGCTCACCATTCACTATTCGCTCTTCGTTCCTCATTTCTTATTGTTTAGTTTCGTCTTGGTGACGATGGCAACGAGGATACTGACAATCTCGTTGGCTTCCTTGATGAGTTCCACGAGTTTTGTTTCGGCGCACAGATCCGCTGCCTGCAGGAGGCGCAACCAGTAGAGGGTCTCGCGGCCTTCCTTGAGGGCGATGGACATCTTGGTCAGGAAATCCGGCCGACTCTGGCTGCCCTGTGCTTCCTCCACATTCGCGCCTATGGACGTTCCCGAGCGCAGGAGCTGGTTCGACAAGGTCCGCGGCACACCGGGCGATTTGTCCAGGTGCTGCGCCAACTTCACAATACGAATCGCGAACCTAAACGTGCGATCCGTAATCGGCTCGGGAGCATTCACAATTCAAACCCTCCTAATCAATTATGAATAGAGAATAGAGAATAGTGAATAGTGAATGGTGAAAAACTCACTCTTCACCATTCTCTCTTCTCAATTCACTCTTTCCAATTCACTCTTCACCATTCTCTATTCTCAATTCAGCCGCGCTCCGCGCGGTGTACATTCTCCAGCCAACTCTTGGGCAAACTCGTCCGTTGACCAGGCCCAATAAGCGGCACGGCCTGGCCGTCGATCAGGGGCACGTCGCCGCCGGGGAGGAGGAGCCACAAGCCGGGGATGCCGCCTTTGCGGCCGACGCTGTCGCGCAGGGATTCGAGGAGCCCCATCTGCCCATAGCGCGCGAGCATGCCGGGGTAGACGAGGAGCATGGTTTGCTTCGCGGCGCGCAGGCGGGCCTCGACGGCGGGCATGGCGCGGCGCACGAGGAGGAGGAGCTTGTCCCAGTCGCCCTGGCCGGGGGTGGCGTCGGTCTGGAGGACGATATCCCACGAGACTTTCGCCTGAGCGGCGGCGTCGCGGAGGGCTTCCATCACAAGGGCTTCCATATCCACCCGTTCAATGGGGAAGCGGCGGCTGAGCTCTTCCATGGCGGTGAGGTAGTGCTTGGGCTCCACGGTGAGGGCGAGGAAAGCGCCCTCCTTCAGGGCGCGCTGGAGGCGCTCTTCCACCTGGCGGGCGTCGGCCACTTAGGGGGGCATGACTTCGCTGGGGGCGACGGTGACCACGCGGGTGGCGTAGCGCTGGAGATCGGTGCCCTGGGTGACGGAGGAGGGCGCGGCCAGGGGGCCCATGTAGCCGCCGCGCCCTTCGTTGGCCTCGCCATGCCAGTGCAGCTCGAAACCCGATTGGGCCAGCAATTCATCCAGCTTGGGCCGCTCGGGCAGGGGGGCGGCGTCGGGGTAGCGGCTTTGTACGCGCTCGCGGATCTCGTCGACGGTGAGCACGGCGGGGTTGCTGCCGCGCGGGGCGAGGTAGAGCACGCCACTGGAAAGCTTGAGCACGCGGGCGGCGTCCATCCCCCGGGGATAGAATTCCTGGCGGCTGGAGAGGGCGGCCCGCTGGGAGGCGGAGGCGGCGAGGCGCACGAGGCGGGCATCGCTCAGGGGCGCGTGGCCCTCGGGCAGGCTCACGGTGCGGAGGCGCTCCAGGGCGCGGGCGGGCGCGGCCAAGGGATCCTCCTGGGCCAATTGGTCGGCCCGCTGGCCGAGGCGAATCGCGTATTCGGCGAGTTCGGGGGTGGTGGCGATGAGCACGCGGTGATCGACACGGCGCACGTTGTAGCGCGGGGCGGCGAGGGTGCGCTCGACCTCCACGGCGGCGCGCACGACGGCCAGAGCATGGGCGCTGCGGGCGGGCTCGTCGAGCACGGAACCCCGGATGGCGATGACGGCGTCGGCCAGTTCGCTGGCGAGCATGATGCCCCCGGCCTTTTCGAGCACCTCGGCGATGTCGGCGCGCAGGGGGGTAAGCGCGGGGTCTTTGGACCAGCGGGTCTGGAACTTGGAGAGCAACTGGCCGATGCGCGCGCGGGTGAGGCCCACGGCGACGGCCACATCGGTCTGGCTGGGCCATGGATCTTTCTGACCGGGCGCCACGCCGAGGAGGTGGTGAAGCACGAGACCGGTGTTTTCCTGCTCGCGGGCGCTGGTCTTGAGGACGCGCTGGGCGAGTTGATCGATGCTGGCGGTGGCCGGATCGCCGATGGTCGGCAGGTCGTCTTCGGTCAGCGGGCCGCTGGTGGTGGTCTGCGCATCCTCGGGCACGATGCCGCCAAAGCGCTTGCGCAGGATGCGGGTGGCCTCGGCGATTTCGCGGCGGGTGGCATTGCCCACGCCGCGCATGTGCTGGAGCGAGCGCAGGTTGAACTGGAGCAGATCTCCAACGAGGACCACATTGAGCCGATCAAGGGCATTGGTGGCGCGTGCGCCGAGGCCGAGATCGTGGATCGGAGTGTCGGCGGTGGCGCAATCCAGCCGCTCGCGCAGGGCCGCCTGCTCTTCGGGCGTGGCGGTGGCGCCGACCTCTTTGATGGCCTTGAAGCACTCGCGCCAGGCGTCGAGCATTTCGTCGGCGTTGTCGAAGCGCTCATCCACATTGCGCCGGAAGGCCTTGCGGAAGAAGGCCGTAAAGCCATCGCGCAGGCTGGAATCGAAACGCTCGGGCTCCAGGGTGATCTCGCAGGTAAGGTGCGAGGGATCGCTCTTGGTGTCGCCCCAGACGGGTTGGGTGCCCGTGGCGAGTTCGTAGAGCGTGACCGCGACGGCGTAGCGCTCGGCGTGGAGATCCCAGCGCTTGCGCAGGGGCAGGAGGGGATCAAGATAGCCGTGGGTGCCCGCGCGGATCTGCTCAACCGGCGCGCGGGACAGGGAGAAGTCGAAAAGCACGAGGTGCAGCTTGTCCCCGCGGCCCACCATGCCCACCGTGATGTTGTCGGGCTTGATGTCGCGGTGGGGGATACCCTGCTCTTCCAGATAGCTCACGGCGCCGATCAAATCGTCGCCGAAGCGCTGGAGCAGGTCGATGTGGAGGCTGCCCTCGACGCGCAGGCGGTGGCCCAGGGTCTCGATGCGCAGTTTTTCCTTGTCCGCGAAGACGGGGCGTACGAGAAAGCCCGCATACTCGCCCACGTGCAGCGGACCCACGAAATCGACCACGCAGGAGTGGCGCAGCTTTGGGATGACCTCGGCTTCGTCCATCAGACGCTGGTTGTAGTCCAGGTCCGAGGCGACCTTGAGCACGAAGTGCTCGCCTTCGCGCTCCACGAGCATGGCGATGGAGGTGCTGCCCTGACCCAGGCGCTTGACCACCCGGAAGCCGCCGGGGAGGAGATCGCCCTGCTTGGCGTCGGCGGGGGTGTCCACTTCTTCCACGTCGGGCGGGCTCAACTCGCGCTCGGCCAGATCGAGGTATTCCAGGAAGTCGGCGACGGAGTCGAGGCGGTTGGAGACGTCGGGGTTGGTGCTGTATTGGACGAGGTCTTGAAGTTCGCGGCCTGCGGCATTGAGGACGGCGGAGATCTTCAGCCCGCCGGTGCCCCGAATCTTCTCGCTGAGCGCGAGGCCGTGTTCGGCCGGGAACTCGCCGGAGAAGAGATAGTAGGCCAGGGCGCCCAGGGAGAAGACATCGAGGTGCTCGCCCAGGTTCCCCGCGGTGGAGAAGACTTCCGGGGCCATGAAGGCGGTGCTGGAATCGTCCACGAGGCGATCAATGTGCGCGGTGAGGGAGCGGGAACTGTCGGACGACGTGCCGCCGGTGGCGGCGTGGCCCACTTGCCAGTTGAACACGCGAATGCGCGGGTGTTCGCCTTCGCCGGGGACGACGAGAATACTGCGCGGGGAGAGGGCGCGGTGAACGATCTTGTTTTCATGGGCGTACTGGATGACTTCCGCGACCTGACGCAGGAGGTGAAGGCGTTGATCCGCGCTGAGGGTGGTGTGATGCCGCGCGAAGTAGTGGTCCAGGCGCAGGGCCGCCGGATCATAGGCGAAGAAGATGGCCGGGCCGAGCTCGTGCTCGGTGAAGTCGTAGACCCGGAGAATGCCGGGATGTTGCAGGGCTTCGAGCAGCTCGAACTCGCGGCGGGCGGCCCGCTCGATGGCGCGGCGATCCTCCAGGGAAGACTCGGCGCGGACGAGGTAGAGGCGAATGAGGCGCTTGGTGGTTTTCAGCTTGGTGTGGGTGGCCACCCAGTCTTGATAGCCGGGACCCTGATCGATCAGGGTCTCGAGGATATAATCGCCGACCTTGCAGTTGCGCTGGCGAGGGCGGATGCCGGCCTGCTCCATGGCCTGGGCAACGAGTTTGGCCATGGGCCGGTTGTGCTCGCCCCTGGGGGAGCCGCCGAGACCCTCGCAGCCACGGCGATCCTTGATGGTCGCCATGATGCCGTCGCGCGCGGGCTGGCCGCCCTCGGCCGGGCGATCACGCAGGCATACACGGCTCTTGGCGACGCCCTGGAGCTGACAGATCAGGTCGGCGGCGGAGCAAAAAACGAGTGCCTCGATGAAAGGGAGCTGCTTTTTACGGCCGGCAGCCTGGCGGCCCAACAGGCTGCGAAGCTTCTTGGCTTTTCGATTGCAGGCGAGGAGGGGATTGTCGAAGGTGGTGCGCTTGCCTTCGTGGTCGAAGGTCCACAACCCGGCGTCGCCGCTGAGTCGGCCGGGGTGACTCTTGATCTCGAGGAGAAAGAAGCCCTGCGGCGAAAAGACGAGGAGGTCCACCTCGTTGACGCTGCCGTCTTCCGCGATAAACTCAAAGTTTGACCAGGCGCGCCAGGGCTCGTGCTCCGGAAACTGCTCACGGATATAGACGAGGGCTTCCCGCTCCCAGGGATACTGGGATTCCTCCATGGTCACCCAGTTCGTTGCGCTTGCCTTGCTCAAACTTAGCCGTCTCCCTCGGACCATGAGAAGGATGTTGGGACTGCAACGGGTTTTGTTGCTTCAAGGACATGATTTTCTGCCAAAAACAATCATAGTCCGCGAGCGAGGCCGCCTCGATTGGCCACGGTGCCCATCCCCACACGTAAATGTAAGTATTCTGCGGTTAGCAGTCGTAGGACTGTACCAAGTGGGCGAAGGGGGATTCAAGCCGAAGGCGGGATAATAGACGCAGGAAACAGGAACAGGCCCGTGAGCCGATTACGCAACTCACGGGCCCGTCGGGCGGCGCGATTGATACTACGGACGACGGGTGAATCGCCCTATGGTAAGCAGCGTTACCATTGCCAGACTCATGAGGAAGCTGTCGGCGACTTTCGTCTTGGAGCCAGTAGCTACGCCAGCCTTAACGAAGTTGCAGCCCTCTCCTTCACCCTCTCCTTCACCCTCTCCTTCACCCTCACCTTCACCTTCACCTTCACCTTCACCCTCACCTTCACCCTCACCTTCACCCTCTCCTTCACCCTCTCCTTCACCCTCTCCTTCGCCCTCGCCTTCGGCTGCCGAGCCATAATACTCCTGCACGTGCTCCCAGGCGCGTACGCCTACCTGATTGCCTATGAATCGTCCGGGGATATCGTCCTGGCGCGGGTGGATACCTCCGTAAATACGGGAGAGGCCCGATTCATCGGCCGCATCGTAGTAGGTGGCCCACTGGAGGTGTACGTCTTCCGTGGGGCCGTCCTCGAATACGAGGTATTCATTCCGAGGTGCGAAGAATTCGCCCATGCCGCCCGGGAAGTATTCGGTTCCCGTGATGGCCGTGAGTACTTCGGCGGCGGCGCGGCTGAAGGTGCTATGGCCCGAGACATAGCCGGAAAAGGGCGGTGAGACAAAGGTAGGTCGTTGGTAGGGTACCCAATCCAGCGCGGGAATCCAGCGTACGCCGCTGTAATCCGTGGCTGGATTCTCAGGAGCGCCCGGCCACGCGAGAACGGCCAGTTCGCCCTGGAAAGGCGCCAGATGGGCATGGTGCTCACCGGGCGAGGTGCTCTCGAAGGTAATGCGCTCGATGAGGCCGGGAACGAGTGGGAGTCCGAGGGGATGATAATCATCCGCCTCGGTCTCGCTGGACTGGCCGAAACCGGCCATGCAGCGGACATGAGAGATCGGCCTTGAAGTATCGTAATAGCCCTTCGCACCCCAGGCGCAAATTGCAGCATCGTGCAACGCGCCATTGAGTACCAGGTATAGCTTCACATCCCACTCAAGGTCGTCGACCACCGGACCCGCTCCGCCAATCCGCTTTTCGAAGAGTGGATGATCGGAAACATAGTTGGCTACCGTGTTCCAATGCCCGGGCGGAGTTTCGGACTGGGGACCGTCTGCCCAGAATTCTGCGAGGATACGCGCGTAGTCGCCGCGTTTCACCACATTCGGTTCATAGGGTTCTCCAGTGATGGGATTCAGTTCCCTTCCGGTGCCGTCATAGGTACCCAACGGCGCATTGCCGCGTGCACCGGGCGAAATATCGATCAGCACACCATCATCCGGGTCAAGGTAGCTGCTTACCTCGATGATGTGGATAACATTCGCCACAAACTCTTCATGTTCCTCGCCCCCAAGAAGCGGTGGTGGACCCGGATCGAAGTGTGTATTGGGCATTCGGTCCGATTCGCGAAGACCGAAGGGCGTCACTGCCGTCCAGTGGGGTGTCAGGTGGGGGGGATAGGCGCCCAACACGATGCCCGACTGGTCGATGAAGAATTGCAGCGCCAAGGGTTGCCAACGATTCGGGTCCACCATTTCCGTGCCCGGCAGGGCGACAACCATAGGCTCGTTCACCGGCAGGTAGCCGTTTGTTGCGGCAAAGCCATTTTGCTCATTCGACCCGTCTTCCAGACCGAATGCGAGCACCGCGGCCGCAATCCGGTTTCCAAGAGCGGCGGGAGAATCGCCCTCGGTGGACTCGAAAGTACGGTCATAGCCCATTTCGTCCATCGTCGCGTCAAACTCCGCAAGGGACGCAACCGCGCCGGGTGATGTCGCGAAGCGAGTCCTCAAAATGCGGTATGCCGCGAAGCTCAATGCCTCAGAGCGAGCGACATTCGGTTCCGATGCCACCAGCTTCTCGCCAACCAGGTAGTTCTTCGCATTCGGGTCATAGGTCGCCCAAGCATCCCACATCGCGACGGACACGTGAAACAAGTTCCGCGCATGAATCGTGGGTCGCGCCTGATCGCGACGGATGGCGAAGAGGAGCTCCTCATTCCACGTACGCGCTGCGGAGTGCTGACCGACTGCGCTCTCAGGTAAGAGTGCCAATGATAAGAGCGCGAGAATCACTTTGGTGGTGATGGAAGTAGCAAGTCTAAGTCGCATCGCAGCGCTCTCCATTTTTCTCATGCTTCAAACCGGCCAACGCCGGTATGTCCCGAAGGGTAGGGGAGTGAACGCCTCAACGTTGGAGCAGCAACAGCACGTCATGGGAAAGATAGTCCTCCATAACCATATCCAGGCGAGCATCGTCATTGAAGTCCGCTACCGTCAAGTGAATCATACCCTCGCTAATGATGAAGCGGCGGGGAGCCTGAAATGATCCATCGCCGTTTCCAAGCAGAATAGAGATACCAAGACTTTGCCGGTCACCGTAGATTAAGTCTAACTTCGTGTCGCCATCAACGTCCGCTGGAATGACTTCTCCTAAGTATGTAGCCGAGACTAATTCGTTCGGGGGGGTGAAACTTCCGTCGTTGTTTCCTGCCAGAACCGAAATGGTCGCGTTCGGTCCATTTAACGCGGTCGTGATAAGGTCAACGGTACCATTCCTATCAACGTCACTGGCGCTGATAAAGTAGGAATTCAGCGGCGCAGCAATCCGCCGTTCGGCCAGAAACGACGCATCTCCGCTACCAGTCAGAATCGACACACTTGAGTCGTCATAGTTTGCTACAGCGATGTCAAAAAATGTGTCTTGATTGAAATCCTCGATGGCAAGCGCACTGCCTCCTTCGCCCACGGGAATCGTGACAGCCTCTTGAAAGGTACCGTCGCCATTGCCAAGGAGCATCCAAACGGTCGAGCCGGGATAGCCAGCCAAGATCAAGTCCGGAGCCCCATCGCGATTAAAATCCTCCGTCGCGATATCATAGAGCTCAACATCAGGTGAGAAACTGGTCGATGCATGAAAGTCGCCGTTTGAATCCTGAATAACAATCGATACGGACTTCGCGGTAGTGCTAACCGCAGCAATGTCCTGCAGATTGTCTCGGTTGAAATCCGCGACGACCCCGGAATGAATAGTTTCCAGGGACGTGACTTGGTTCCGAAATGAAAGATTGCCACCTCCATCTCCATTTAGAACCAAAATATCGCTACCATCTCTTCCAAGAGACACGAGGTCTGCGCGGTCATCGCCGTTCATGTCAGTGGCTATCAGCGCTTTGTTGCTCAAACCTGGATAGACACTAGACCCTGTTCCATAGCGGTATGGCCCGACAAATTCCGCACCCCCCAGTCCGCGAAACACAGTAATATTTCTGTAGAATGATTGCAGCCCGAGCATATCCGCATGGCCGTCTTCATCCAGGTCAGCGAACTCCACGGTTGAGGTGCTGGTAACAGCGTCGAAGCGCTCCACCGACTGGAACGTGCCATCGGGGCCTCCCAGCGAGAAGTACGTGTAGTTGGTGAAGCCGGAGTGCGCGACGAGATCCCAGTAAGGATCGGCATTCAGCTTGACAACCGCAAGGTCAGCATAGGGTTCAGTGAAGGCGAGTACCTCGCGATTGGAAAAAGTGCCACTTCCATTTCCCCAATAGCGGGCAATTGCTCCGGAGGCCGCATCAGAGACAACGATATCTGGATGGCCGTCGAGATTGAAGTCGGCGGAAGCGGTTCGAAAGTTTGACTGAGAATCGAGACCCAAGTCTACGGCGGCTTCAAGTGATCCATCCCCCTGGCCCCGGCAAAGAAGTACATCATTGCTTGCGGCATCAACCAACAGGACATCCTGGTGGCCGTCTCCAGTAAAATCAGACGTTGTCAGGCTGATTGGAATCTCACCCACTTCGAAAAGGACGGCGGGGTCGAACGATCCATTCTCGTTGCCCGTCAGCACCGCGATTGCGCCATCCCCTGGGTTTGTGGCTACCAGGTCAGTATGGCCATCTCCGTCCAGATCGACAAGGGCCAACTCTTTCAAATAATAGCCAAAACTCTCCTCCAGTGTAGTAAAACTATTAAAGTTCGCGAAGTTTCCTTGGCCATTCCCCAGATGTACGGCAACACCGTTGTAGTGCGCCACGATCAGGTCCAGGTCTCCATCGCCGTTAAGGTCTTCTGCGGCAACGTTCTGCGGCGTCATTCCGGTAGTGAAACGCTGCTCAGGATGAAATCCTCCGTTACCTTTCCCCAGCAAAATGCAGAGAAGGTTGAAGTCCGACACCGCCGCCATGTCCTTCTTTCCGTCGCCGTTAAAGTCTCCCACGGTGACGCTGTATAAAACGTCACCGGCGGAGAACGACTCAGGGCCCTGGAACTGCATAGCGTCTGAGGAGGCTCGCAAATGGATAGTACCGGCATCGACGGAACCGTTTGGCAGGGGTTTGAACTCGCCGACGGATCCGGTAATGAGTTCGCCGTCTGAGCTGCGCGCAGAAATGACAAGGAGTGGCAGCTCTTCCGTGTGGTAGGTAATCGGTACGCTAAAACTGAAGGCGCCGGAAGGGTCAGATGTGGTGCTGCCACCCAGATTTGCGTAGACCTCTACAGCACTGGCCGGGCTGCGGTCCGGCTGAACCACACGCCCGGTGACAATGGTCGATGTAGTGGCCTGGTAGGTATAGCCGCCAAAAATTGCGTCCTGCAGGTGCATGCAGTCGCTCTGTACGTCTATCTTCACGTAGCCCGGAGCGTGGGACGGGGAGACGCACGTGATCGTAAAGGCGCCTGTTTCCCCTCCGGTCAACACGGTGACGTCCGTGGCGGCGGTCCCGTCGAAGGAGACAGTGACCGCGCCCTGCACGCAGCCTCGACCTCTTATGGTAATCAGTTCACCGCCATCCACGGAGCCGAAGTAAGGCACTACGGAGAGTATTGCTTCGCCCTCTCCTTCGCCCTCTCCTTCACCCTCTCCTTCACCCTCTCCTTCACCTTCACCTTCACCTTCACCTTCTCCCGAAGGCGCCGGGCCGGCAGAGATTGTGAGGTCCAGCGAGGCGCCTGGAGCCACTTGGGTGCCAGCTAGAGGATTCTGCGCAATGATTTCACCCAGCGGGGCGCTATCGCTGAACGCTGTTCCTAAGTCGCCAGGAATCATTCCAGCATCAAGCAAGAGGATCGTTGCAGCGCCATAGGGCAGGCCCACGACATCAGGAACGGTAATCCGAGTGGGGGACGGCGCCGTCGGGCAACCGAGAGGCAGCAACGTCAGCGCAAATGCCAGAACTAACTTTTCGTAATAGCTGATCGAAGTATTCATGTAAGCCCTTCTATTGGATTGCCGCCGCCGCCCGTTCTGTGTCTATTGAAGCACGCTACTGCGTCACCACCCGTACCTGGATCGCGGAGAATCCTTGACCAAGCGGCAGGTCCGCGTGCCAGGTCGAGACACCGTCTGCCGTGCTGATGTGGAATGCCGGGTAGTCGTCGTTCGTCCCGACAATCGGGGTCACCCGGACCAAGACTGATGCCTGATCGTCTACATTCTCGGTCTCCAGCACCAATTGGGCGAAGTCTTCCGTTGTCACCGGCACATCCGCCTGTGCGAAGTCGATGAGATTCGCTATAGGATGGGCGGGTACAGGTACCCCGCTAAGCGTTATGAGTCTAACAACAGGCGCCCCAGGATCGGGCCACAATTCGGCGGTTTGTCCGGGCATACCCGAGGTGTACACCGGACTTCCAGGATGGGCGAAAGTGGACGAGTTAACTTCAAGCCGGATTCTTCCATCGCCACCTCGACGCAAGAGATTACCGAATACGCCGTGAAAGTTTACTCCCGGGTCAGCGCGTAGCTCTCCACTGCCACTTAGTGAATCCGCAATCAACTTAATTGCACCCCCACTACCAGCCCCCCCGTCCGCCGTGCCTGGATTGCCGCCACCACCGCCGGTGCCGCCTTTTCCGCCGCGCGCTGATATTTGACCGTCAATTTCTATGGCGCCTTGGGCAGCTATAAGTATCGCACCACCGCCCGCGCCGCCACCACCGCCACCACCATTTTCGGCAATTAGCTGGGCACCTGCGCCTCCGCTACCCCCGATCAACGGGAGGAGTTTTGCATTGCCATAGGTTACCGGGCGTGATTCGTTGGGGCGCTGCAATCCCGTGGTGGCATATCCTCCCGAATTCGTGTCGTAGAAGGAGTTCGCGGACCCAATGAACCCTGGGTCATAGCCCCCAGCAACACCAAACCCCCCATTGCCCAACAATGTGTTGACCGCACCAAATCCGCCAGGGAAGCCGCCGGGTCCTGGCGTGCTTAGCCGCTTGGTGTCGTTAACGTGATGATGCCCAATTTGACCGTCCAGCTGGATCGAGCCATCTATACCAACGCCCTCCGTTACCAGCCACACAACCGGCGCGCCGGAGGGGTGGTTCTTGAAAGTGATAGTGACCCCCTCCCGAATGACGACCCGCTGGTACTTGAAAACAACAGCCCACTTCTCGGGGTCGTAGACGCCCTTGCCCGCGGCGGGACTGGGGCTATCCCAGGCACCCGTGGCCGCTTGAGACAGGTCGATGGTCACACTCGCATTCGGATTGAAAATGCTGTCCGTTCCATCGGCACCAGGAACTACGATAGCCGCAATTGCCGACGATGTGGCAAACAGCGCCGCCACGCTCAGACTCGCACAGAATAATACAGGGTTAAGTCGCATTTTCAGGGGCTCCATTCCATGATTTTTCATTTTGATTGGTATCTAACGCTACTGAGTTACCACGCGCACCTGAATCGCGGAAAAGCCTTGACCAAGCGGCAGGTCCGCGTGCCAAGTCGATACACCGTCTGTCGTACTAATGAAAAATGCCGGATAGTCATCGTTCTGACCGGAAAGGGGTGTCACGCGCACTTGCACGTCCGCTTGCGGGTCAATATTCTCCGTCTCGATCACCAACTGCGCGAGATCTTCGGTCGCCAAGGGCACATCGGCCTGGGTGAAATCGATGACGTTTCCTTTTGGGTCGACAGGCACCGGTGCCCCCGCGAGACTGACCAGGCGCACAATGGGCGCGCTGGCGTCCGGCCACAACTCCGCCGTCTCACCGGGGAAGCCTGCCGTGTAGTGGGGCTCTCCAGCGTGCCCAAAGCCGATGCTGTTGGTCTCAACACGAATGCGACCATTGCCGCCATTGAGGCTGGTAGCTCTTAGATGGCCCGCACCTTCCAACCGTTCTGCAACTATGCGAATTGCACCGCCACTGCCTGCACCACCATCCCAAACGCTGCCTGTATTCAACTCCGTTGAATTTGCTTCAATCGACCCAGATAGGATTACCTTCCCCTGCGTGGCAATGAGAAATGCGCCCCCACCAGCGCTACCGCCCCCACTGCCGATATCGCCTGGGTTTCCCACCTGCCCTCCAGAACCTCCAGAGCCTCCAATCAATGGAATGAGTCTTGCATTTCCGTAGGTGCGAATCGGTACCTGTGTGTTACTGTTCCTCGCAATGGAATTAGATGCGAAAGATCCACGTTCCCCGCGCCGACCACCACCGTTGTAGAAACTGTCGCTCCAGAAACCACCGCCAAAACCGAACCCCCCCCCAGGCGCGAAAAATTCGCCAGCCATACCACCCATAAAGCCGCCAGGGGGAGCCGGTATCAATCTACGGTCACCCGCTGAGTGACCAGTTTTCCCATTCAAATTCACACTACCCGTAATAGTCACGTCTTCACTCACCAGCCACACCACGGGCGCGCCCGATGGATGGGGCGCGAAGTCAATTGTGACCCCTTCACGCACCACCACCCGCTGGTATTTGAAAACCACGGCCCACTTCTCTGGGTCGTAGACGCCTTTGCCTGCTGCGGGACTGGCACTATCCCACGCACCGGTGGCCGCTTCGGCCAAATTAATTGTGACGCTGGCATTGGGGTTAAAGATTCCGTCCGTGCCATCGGCACCAGGCACGACTACTGCGGCCAGGGCCGAGGGGGCGATTGCCACGGCACACGCGGCAATCCAAGACATCACTAGTTTTTTTCTCTTCTTCATTGCCTCAGCTCCTGTATGGCCGTTCTTATTTTGCTTCCGTATCATTGTCCACGCTCACTTCCCGGGAAATGACTTCCCCGCGTATGTCTGCATCCGTCATTTGGGTGATGGCCACCGCGCCGCCCTGGAGGGTCGTTTCGATGCGCAGGGTGAAGGGCGCATAGCCGGGGCGGGGGATACCCCAAACGCCCGGTCGTGCCTCGATGGGCTCCACCTCAACGTTGTCTACGAAGGCCTTCACCCCGGTGATGCCCATTCGGGCGAAGGGGCGCAGGTCGAAGAGAAAATCGGTGCCGGAGATCTCCGGCACGATGGCGAAGTTGTAGGCTGAAACCTGGCGGCTAATGGCTTCTTTGCTTGTGGCGCCGCCGTCGATATCGAAGGAAGCCACGTTGCCATTTCCGAAGTCCAGCTCCACCCGCACGGCCGCGGGATCCGCATCCGTTTCGAGATCCCAAAGTCCGGGTTCGATCTCCGTCGCGGTAACGAGCACCGCGCCGATATAGAAGCGCACCGCACCGGGATCGGTATTGCGGAAGAGGCGCAGATCGGCCAGCAGGCCCTGGGTCGTGCGGCGAAGCGAAGCTTCGCCCTTGTAGACCGAGACCTGGCGGCTGATAGCGTCCTTTTCGCCAAATTCGGTAAGGTCGTTGTAGACACTGACCATCCGCGAGATGGCTTCGCCGAGCACTTGCACGGTGGCTACATCTTCCCGGGTCGTGTTGCCCGCGCCATCCGTCGCCTCGACGGTGATAATCAGTTCACCCGGCGTCAAGGGCGTCTCGATAAGAAGCTCGCCGAAGGACTGGCCTCGCGTATCGACTTCCACGCCATTCACGAAGACGCGAATCTCGCCATTAATTGCGGAAAAGTCGCCCACAGTGACCACCACCCGAAGAACGTCACCCGTAATCACAGGCGTCAGTCCAAGGTGGTTGGTCACGGAGACAACGGCAAGAGCGGGTGGCGTGGTATCGGCCACCACATTCAAGTTGAGCGGCCCGAGGGTGGTCTGATTGCCGCCCGTGTCGCTGGCCACTGCCGTGAATGCAATCGATTCGCCGGGCGTATTGGGCACGGTGTACAACAACTCGTAGGGGAAGTTCCCGTCGGTCGCAATCAATGTTTCGTCCGCGTAAAAGGACACGTTCCGCAATTGCTTGTCGTCTGACACGTCCGCCGTTAGCAGCACGACCGAGCCCGCTTCGGCGGTGCCATTCTCAGCCGAGTAGCGCAACTCACCATCCGGCGCCACGCCCTGGTTGTCGTAGGCCTCGTAGTTAAGGACCTGGACGCCGCTTTCAAAGTCCGCCGCATAGGCCAGGCCGTTGTATAGCGTTACCGCGTTGGCAACGCCTGGGGTAGTAAACTCAGTAATAAACGCGTCGTTCCCTGCGACCGATGGATCGGTAAAATCATACAACTGCACGTTGCTCGGGTTACTCATACCGGAATTGATGCCCACGGCGGCGACGCCGCGCCCTGCACCGTCCACCGCAACGTCTTTCCAGCCCCGTTGGGTGGAATCTGCCTGAGCCAGGAGCGCAGGTGCAACGGGATTGCTTACGTCAACGATGTTATATCCCAGCAGGTGAACTGTGTAAGCAAAATCCCCGCCAGCGAATACCCGCCCACGACCGACCCCTGTGTTGATGCCGGCGGGCTCCGGCGAGGCCACCGATCCCACCACGCGCAGCACGCCGTCGAGATAGGAGATTACATGAAGCTGGCCGGGCGTGTACGCGTAGAGATATTCGCCCGCCAGGGCCACGTCATACACCGCACCGGGCAGGGGGAGGACCGAGAAGAGGAGACCCGTATCGACGGAGACAAGGCCGACGCTGCCTGCGCTGGACCCCGTAAAGGCCAGGCCCCCGCTCGCGGCCACGGCCTGAATCTTTCCGCCGCCCAGAGTCGCCGCCGAAAGCTGGGCGCGCACATCCGCCTCCACCGGATCGGAGATATCCACCAGGCTCAGGCCCGCCTCGCCATCCGCCACCACGATGGTGTCGCCCGAAAGCGCCACAGCGGTGGCATAACCCGGCGTGTTCACCTGCGCCAGTATCGTCGGGTCCATGCCGTTGAAGACGTTGAACAGGGAAATACCCGATTCCCCATCCACCACCACCACGCGCTCGTTGATGGCGTCCACGTCCACCGCGTTGCCCGGCGTGTCCGCCGCCGCGATGATTCCAGTTTGGACGATGAAACCGCCGAGGGGGTCGGTTCCGTTCTCGACTTCCGCCCCGTCGGGGATGCCGTCACCGTCGGTGTCGGGATTGTTGGGGTCGGTACCAACGATAAATTCGACTTCATCTGCTAGGCCGTCCTCATCCAAATCTGGGAGGCTGCTCGCATCATCCAAAGGTGTGGTGTCGAAAGCCGTTAATCTGCCAGCGACCGCCGACATCACCCGCCCAACACCAATTAGCTCATCATCTGGATAGTAGATGTTTAATATGACTTCCGTCGATGCTGGTAATATAGCGTTAAACGTGCCAGCTGAATTTGAAATGCCGCGTTGCACGAATCCATCCGCTTGAATGGCATAGAAGTAATTTGTCGAGAAATCGAGTCCAAATTCGGCCACCAGTGCGAAATCTTCAAGAACCTGATCGGTAGTCGCGTCAAAGGCATAGAAATCGGCCTCACTCATGCTGAGATCTGCCATCGCCAAGTGAAAATCACCCGTTTCACTTTCAAGCCTGTCAAACAGCGCCAACAACGCGAGAGCTTCGTCTTCTGAAATACTGAGAGTTCCTTTGTCATCAATTACTAAGTCGCGAATTTCATCGATAATTGCGCAGGCCAATTCTAGTTTCCAGAGTTCTTGCGCCTTCTCAGCTCTCGAGATCAGCGGGTTAACCACCGATAACCCCGTCTTCACAGCCTCTAACCCCTTACAGATTATACCAGTCAAGTAACCTGGCTGGCACCCTACTCCTCCTTGTGAATCCGTTTTGCAAAGGTTAAGAGCCTGTTCGATGATAGCAAGGAGACAATCTCGCATGGCGATCAACGTGCGAATGACTGCCGCGAATATGGCAGGTGCAGCTTTGTCCTCAGATTCTTTTGTGATTGAACAATCTGAGAGCAACGCTAAAATTCGTTCTTTGGTAGCTAGAAGCTGATCGACCGCAGCTTGTATGGCCGCACGATCTCTATTTCCCTGTTTTAGATTCGCCGAGATTTGTTGTGCTGTCAAGTATAGCTCGACCGTTCCATTCGCCACGCTCCACAAACAACTGATGACCTCGCCAAGCTTTCCAGCCGATTCGATACACGCTCTCGCTGCTTCCGAAAAGTCCTTCAATGTTCTATAGTCTAGTGTAGGCTTGGGCTTACATGGCTTGCATTCTGGACAGGGAGTTGAAGGATCTGTACCATGCCAACCGGGTGCGAGAATGCCTACGCCAGGGTCTGTGCAAGTGAAGAGTCCATCCGCGCTCACCGTCATTCCACCAACAACCTCCCAATCACCTAGATCATGGTTAAAGCTAAAGAGAGCAGTCTTTTCGCCTGCAGGAAGCACCTCCCCAGTCACAGGATCCGGTAAATTCGGAAAGCAAATCGGCGCGGGAGAATCAAAATTCGTCGCCCCGTCCGTCTGCACCGTAATCACCAACGGAAACTCCACCCCTTCCGGCAATTCTCCCGGAATACGGTCCGGCGGCACGGGCGCGATGCCCACGCTCCCGCCCGTGGTGCCATCGTCCGCCATGAGGCTACCGGCGGGCACGGTGATGGACACGCCCTCAAACTCCGGAAACTGCTCCAGAACCGCCGCCGGGAATCCGATGGTCGTGTCGGCGTCATCACTCACAAGGGTCAGGGAGTCCTCCCGGATGAGCGGGAGATAGATGTTTCCCTTGTTGAATTCCTGACCGGCATAGCCCTTAGCGGGTTTGCCGACATAGGGGTAGTAGGGGCCTTCGGGGAAGGTGGTCTCGGTGACGACCCCGTCGATAAGGGCGGTGGTGACGGTGCGTCCGTCGATGTGGACGAAGAAATCGCCCACGGGCGCGGGGTCCATACGGAAGTTGCCGTCGGCATCGGTGACGGCGCGGTACCGGTCTTCGGCGCCGTCTACGGTGATCGTCACCCCCTCCAGCGGTACGTTGATGGGTTCGCCACCCTTGGAGGTGGCCAGCTCCGAAGCGAAGACACGCCCGGAGACGACGGTTCCCGCGACGGTATTCAGGCTGATGGTGTCGAAGTTGAAGGTGTTCAGTCCGCCCGCAAGACCGTCGCCGTCGACGTCCACGGGGTCGCCGTTGACATCGCGCAGGCCCTGTCCGTTGACGGTGACGCGTACCCGTGCGCTGGAGGGCAGGATGTCGTTGTAAAACATGGTGACCGTGCGCCCGTCGGCGGAAACGTGGAGCCGCCGCGCCAGGGCGCTGCCGG
>JBHEKR010000544.1:0-9777 GCA_041859365.1 Candidatus Hydrogenedentales bacterium | reverse complement strand
TCTCCCACGAGAGCTGGATTTCGAGGTCGGTGGCGTCGACGCGGGGTGTGAGGGTATCCAGCACGAGGGTGTAGTGGCCGCGCCGGTTGACGATGCTGTGCCGCCAGACGGCGGTCGGGTCGTTGGGCAACTCGGCAATGGTGGTGGCGATCTCCCCCACCACCCCACGGTATTTCAGGGCGGCATCGGCGGGCAGGGTCGCTTCGGCGATGCCTTCGACGCGGGCCCGCAAGGCGTTGTGTCGCCCTTCGAGGATGGTCTGACCGTCCTGACGCAATTCAAGAAGCGCGAGGGGCTGCCGCGATTCCGCTTGAAGGCCGTCGAGCAGGATGAAGTCGCCCGTGGCATCGGCGGTGCTGCGGTAGCTCATGAAATTGAAGGAATCTTCCCAGGATATGCCAGTGTTGCGTTCCCGCCACTGGGGATCGGGCACGCCGTAGACCTGCCAGGTCTCCGCCAACCCGGTCGGCGGCACGGCGGCGATGGCGGGCCACCAGGACTGGCCGATGCGGAAGCGATCCCGGTCAGCGCCGGCTCGGCGGGCGTACTCCAGCCAGCGCCCGTCGCCGGTGAGCTGGGCGGCCTGGTGAAAGAAAGCAATTGGACTCTGGACCAGGGTCCAGTCACCCTCGCGACCGCTCGCCAGGATTTCCAAGGGACGCAACAGCGCCGCGAGCACGCCCTTCTCGACGGGCACACGATCGCCGGTCAGGAGGAGATAGTTCAACACGGGGGCGATACCCGCGCCATACTGGGCGAGGTCCTGGCCGCCGCCAACCACCCAGGGCTTGGTCTGGAGGGCGTTGAAATCCTTTGCGCCCTGGTCTCGGATCAGGGCCCAGCGGGGATCGGCGTAGTCCTTGGCCAGATAGCGCCCCAGACTGAAGCGCGCCAGCGAGGACCATTGCTCCCGGGCGATGCCGACGAAGTACGGGGTCAGGATCGTGGCTTCGATGTCGCCCGGGACCACCTGCATTGCGAGAGCCTGAGTCACGCGGAGGCGATCGTCGTCCGTAAAGGCCGGACTCTCCTCGATGAGGTCCCAGTAGAGCACCATGCGAAGGGCGTACTCCGACCGCGTGCTGCTGAGGGGGGCGTCCCGATTTTCGATCCGGGCGCCGTCGAGTACTTCCAGCTCGGCCTTCGCCTGGTCATTCGGGAAGGCCAGGCGCAGGACTTCGTTCGCGTGAAACGGATCGCCCGTCATGTAATAGAGAGCCATACGCTTGCTGATGCTGTTCCAGCCATAGCCTCCGCCCCCGACCGCACTATCGTCCCAGGTGCTCACCTGCTCCAGATCCAGCGGCGGTGTGATACCCGCGCCGAGCTGAATTTCCATGAGACGGCCCGTCACCAGCCCGGATTCCGTCTTCCGCGCGTCGCCCACCTTCCGGGAGAATGAAAGTGTTCCATTGGTCACGCCGGCCGCGTCGCTCCCGCCGATGATGATGACATTCCTGCCGTTGCCAAGGGGATTGTGGAGCGTGCGGACCTCGTGGCCGCCGGGGCCGGGATAGCGCAGGTCGGTGAGGCTGTAGTGGCGATCGTAAAGCGCACTGAGCAACTTGTTGGTCGAGCGATTGCCCAGGGCGATGAGGTGCTGCTCGAAGGCCAGGCCCGTCGCGAAGGGGTCGTCCTTCAGCAGCGCGGGACGCGCCCCGCCCGCGGCTTCAATGGCATTGGCGATCACCGCCGCGTCGGCATCGTGGGAGCCATCGGCTGGAACCACGATGAGGATGGCCGAGCCCCCTTCCACGAGGGGCGTCTCCAGGTGGAGCGGCTTTAATTCGGGAATTTCCAGCGGAGTCGCAAGATCGGGCGCGGCCGCTTCGGCGGCTTCCGGCAGTGCTTCCTGCGCGCCAACCACCGAAGAAAGGCCCATCAAGATCAACAGGGTACAACCGCGAATGGACACACCGCCCCCTTCAGAAAATAAACGCAAAAACCGCAGCGTACGCAAAGCAAGCAACCCTTCGTACCTCGGGACGCGAGGGTCCCGCCCAAGTAAGTGCCAAGAGTGTACACCATGGCGGGCGGACAACCAAGAATTGCGAAGCCCGGAGTGTCCGCACGTCTCAAGGCAATCCCTGGACGCCACACCGTTGACGGTGACCTTCCAATCTGGTACGGTACCTCCATCGTTCCAGCGGCAAACACAAGGGAAAAGGGCAAGACTCTCCATGACCATCCGGAAGCGAATTACCATCGCGGGTATGAGCCTTGGCCTCCTGGCGGCAGGCGGCTTCGCCGTGTACTACGGATTTCCGCTTCTGGCCCAGGCCCATTTCCGTGGCCTTTACCAGACCATCGGTCCCGACGGCGCGCCGGTCCCTGAAAGCGAGGTGGCCTGGGTGCGGGATGTGGCCGACACTCTGGTGGAGACAGCCAACGATCCGTGGCTCCGGGACGCAGAAAGAAACTACGGGCTGTTGGGCGCCTTCAACCATCTGCGTATGTCCAGCGCGGGCGTCGCCGGTGTTTTTGGTATCCAAGCGCCGAACGCCGAGGTATTCCCGGTTCAGACGAACCGTGCGACGTATTATGTGAAGAAGAACGGCGAATTCCTCTTTCGGGTCGATCCCGGCTATGCCATTGCCTCCCCCTATTCCGAGGGCGTAGCGGCCATGGGCATCCTCGGGCCAGGCCGCGGCCCGGGAAACTCCAGCCCGCTCTTTGAATATGTGGACATCAACGGCGACAACGCCGTGCCCGGCAACTACGCGGAGGCGCGCCCCTTCAAGAACGGCCTCGCCATCGCGGGCAAGCTGGACGAGAAAGGCAAGAAGCGCCTAGGAATGATCGACAAGTCGGGCAACTGGGTCATCGAAGCCAAATTCAACGCACTGTTTGCGTTTCTGGATGGCCTGGCGGCCGCGCAAATCAGCAGGGCCGATGGTTCAGCCGAAGTCGCAGGCTTCATCGACAAGACAGGCGAATTTGTCGTCACGATCGACAAGGTCCAGCAGATGGAAAGTTCCCTCCACGACGGCCTCGCGCTGGTGTGGCGCACCGAAGCGCCCGAGTATGTTTTCGTCAATCGCGAAGGGCAGACCATGCTCGCGCCCGAGTACGATCAGGTCGAGCCCTTCTTCGAAGGCAGGGCGGCAGTTCTAAAAGGCGAAGCCTGGGGCTACATCGACCGCCAGGGCACCCCCATCATCCCGCCGCAGTATCGCATGGTGACGCCCTTCGAGAACGGCATGGCCGCGGTGCTGCGCAATTCCCCCGCGCTGCGGGCCATGGAACGAACGCACGAGTTTGTGATTGAGGACTAGACGCCGCGTGCGGTGAAGTTTGCGCGGAATCGGGCGGCGAGTAGGAAACCTCTTCAAATGGGCTCGCTACTCTTCGGGCAGCAGCACTTGGGTGAAGCGATGTGGGTGCGGCGTAACCATCCTGGCGCTCCACGGCGACCGTCTGTCGTGCCACGCGATCCGCCCGAAAGGGCGGTTCGTGTGTCTCAGATCGGGTGGACGGCAGATTTGATTGTTGTGCTGATCGAGCGGCTTGTCTGAATTGCGATTTACGACGTACCGGCAGATCGCAGGCGGCCTGCAAAAGGACACCGTGAGTTGTCGAGGTTGAGCACGGTGAACTCCCCTCTGTACACACGAAACGGCGTTGCCGGATCGCGTGGCACGAATCGGAGCGACCGGGACCCCGCGGGGGGACGTTACAAAATTAAAGTCCCCGAACTCATAGACTCCGACGCACAGGCATCTTCGCGAGTGCCACGTCCATTTCAACCCGGCTACTTAGCCGGCCATATACACGCGCACCATCCACTCCACGCCATGGTTCGCCATCTCAAAAGTTCCCCCGGGCAAGCCTTGAAACGAGTGGCATTGACCGCTCGCTGGGGCGTACGCGAGATAGATACCCTTGGTTTGGTGCGGATTGAAATTGAGCGCTATTTGAAAATCTTCAGGCACTTCCACCTGCGGGAGGTTTAATGTGTACCATCGGATACCATCGCGCTCGATCACTGCGTACGGAAATTCCAGATCCTGAATAAGATTCGAGCCGCCATCAAGGATGGACACATGAAAGTTCTCCGCTGGGGGTTCTGCCATACCGTAGCGGCTCGCCGCAATTTGAATACTCGCGATCCGTCCTCCGCCGGGATGGCGAAATTTTACCATGTGGCCCGAGCCGCCCAGGCTGCGCTTGCCCGCGTAAGACTCGCCAACGTGGCTCAGTAATTCCAGCCCCGTAGTATCCAACGGCTTGGAATCGGGTGCGACTTCACCGGTCTCGGGCGCACTCGGCAGCCCGAGGGCGCCGCGATCCGTGTAAGACGTACTCGCCTCGGCAGTCTTCGCCCAGTGCGTCTGCCCCTGCGCATCCACCAGGCCCACCGCGTCAATCTCGTTCCAGCCCTTTACCCGTTCCGAATCGAGATGGAGGGTAATGTTGTCCAGCGACAATTCCGCGTTCACGGGAATTTCAAGCACCCTTTTGTCTGAACCGGGTGCAGCGGCCTCCGGCTGATTCCAGAGGATGATTTCTTCCCCATTGTGTACCGACGTAATCTTGTTCACCGCACCGGGATTGTAGGTCTCGTGGATTTGGATGGTGACGAGGGCAACCGCCGTTTCATAGGTGAGTCGAAGCCATTCGGGCTGGCCGTCTTCCGTGAGCGAGGCCCAGGCGGTTTGGAAATCTCCGGCTTCGGGCGTGTCCGGCTCGCCCGTGGCTTGTTCCGGCCCCCAACCGCGCTTAGGTTCCTCTGCGGCAATCTCGAAGTACGCGGAGCCATTTTCCGTTACCTTTTGCTCCCATTGGGAGTCCCACTCGCTTTCGCCTTCATCTTCGTTGAGCAATCGATTGAA
The DNA here is from genome assembly GCA_041859365.1 of Candidatus Hydrogenedentales bacterium. Taxonomy (GTDB): domain Bacteria; phylum Hydrogenedentota; class Hydrogenedentia; order Hydrogenedentales; family JAEUWI01; genus JAEUWI01. The sequence goes on along the minus strand of JBHEKR010000544.1, from coordinate 4,945 downwards.
CTCCGATTGCAGCACCTTCTCCTTCGCCTCCGCCGCCATCAACGTAGGGTGGCCTTCTTTATGAGTACTACCTAGCTGCGCGACTTCATATCGTTGAGTCTCGAGTTTATTGAGAAGATCGATCAAATAACGTTGGCGACTAGTTTTCACGACATCGTCTCGTTCCATCACCATTTGCTGAAGCCTATCCACGCGGGCTTCTAACTCTTCAATCGACTGGGCCGAGCTTTGCGGCAGCTCACCGGCGGCTTCGATGTTTAAATCAATGTTTTTACGTATTCTCTCGCCGATCTGTTGCCCTACCAATTCTTGAAAGGTGGGTTCCGCAATTACCTGCCTGAACCGTCCATTGCTAAATTCGATAGTGGCTGTAACATCGTTATTGGCCTCGTCAGTTTCGTTTACAGAATTGCCGGGATCGATACGCACCGCGATCACATGGTTGCCATTCTCCACCACCCAAGGAATCGCTTCTGTCACCGTCTTGCCTGCTGGCACGACCAAACCGCCGCGCCCAATGTTTTTCCCGGTGTCGATTCCGCCCTCCCAGAACTCCACGTCCACGGCAACATCCTGCGCCCCCGTGTTCGTGAGCTGCGCGGCGATCATGGTTCCGCCGTTTGTCGCCGTATAGCCGTAGATGTCCGATGGAACGCAGACGATATCACCCAAACCTTCAGGTGCCGCAGATACCGGATCCGAGCCTTCCGCCGGAGTGGCATTTTTAAACGCGGGCAATGACAACACCTCGCCCCTGTACATCTCATATAGCGCGGCTAACTCCTCGTATGCGAGTTCCCCTTCGACACTGCCCTTGTCCAATTTCTTCATCGCTCTATCCAGCAGTTCCATCGCGTCGTCGTAGCGCCCCTTCTTGACAAGTTCTTCCGCTGCTTTGCGCGGCGTGTCGATGCCGTCATTCGATTCCGCAGCTTGCGCCGCTTTCGGTTTCACATCCTGCGCATTCGTCAGTGTCGCTAGGCCGATGCACACGCACAGGCCCGCCCCCGACCACGCGGCGAGGCGGGTCGGCGGCCTGAATTGCTTGATCATGGTGATTCTCCGTTTGAGGTTGCTGTTGGTTTCCGATATTCCCGCCATCCCCGGGGCCCACGGGGAGGCGTTGAAACGCTGGGTAAGATTGAGCACGGTGTGTCCGTAGCCATGCTGACCGGTGGCGTCGAGCGCCGCGAGCACGTGGGCGTCGCAGGCCGCTTCTCGGTCGGCGATGAAGCGCCGCCGCGCAAACCAGATCGCGGGGTTGAACCAGTGCGCCGCAAGGAGCAGGTTAAAGAGCCAGCCGCTCCAGATGTCGCCGCGCTTCACGTGGGCGAGCTCGTGGAGGAATACGTGGTGCATCTCGTCCCGCGAGAGGGTGTCGAGGAATCCGCAGGGCAGGAGCAACTTCGGGCGAACGCAGCCGAGCAAGGCGGGACTCCGCACGCAGTCCGTCTCCACGAGCGCGAGGAAGGGCGACACGCGCAAGGTTGCGCGGCATTCTTCGAGTAGTTCGAGCGTGCCCGAGTAGGTCACTATCCGCCCCCGGCGCACCTGTCGCCCGAAATGCAGCGATTGCCCCGCCATCGCAATAAGCAGCACACTGAATACGCCCAGCCACACCAAGGATGCCGCAGCCCTGAAATCGACCCCGTTAACGTAGCTGCCCCACGCTCTGCTGTCCCTGCCGTCCCTGAAGTCCCTGCTGCCCTTGGGCTCCGTTGCCAGCGACGCATCGGGTGGCACCGGACTCTCCGGCACCGTGGAAACCTCCGTGTGGGCAGTGATCGCGGGCGCTTGCATCGCTATTGCCGGCACCTCGCGCGGTGCCAGGTTATACACACTCAGGGGCGAAGCGGGTGCCCAGACCAGCAGCAGCCGTACCACCAGCAAGCCCCACAGCGCATGCCGCCAACCCGGCGAAAGACGCTTCGCAAAGGCCCACTGCACCGCCACAATCACCGCCACCAGCAAGGCCCCCTGTAGCGAGGTCCGCCATAACTCAGGCATCCACGTCGAGAGAGATTCCAGCATCGTGTCCATAGCCTAGCGCTCCCTTTTCTTGTCGTCCAGCAGGCGGCGGAGCGCGTCCAGCTCCTCCCGCGAGACCTTTTCATGCTCCAGGAAATGGGCCAGCATGGGCGTCAGCCCGCCGTCGAAAAAGCGCTTCAAAAAGGTCTGGCTTTCCTCGCGAATGCACTCTTCCTCCGCCACTTCGGGAGAGAACACCAGTACCTTGCCCTCCTCTTCACGGGCCAGCACCCCCTTCTCCGTGAGGCGGTTCACGAGCGTCCGGATCGTCTTCGGCTGCCAGTCCGACTGCCCCTCCAGCGCCTCAATGATCTCCCGCGAGGTCATGCCCCGCCCCGCCTTCCACAGTACCCTCATCACCTCCCACTCCGCCGCTGATATGGTCACACCGCGCATCGTTTTTCTCCTGTTGGATTACGATTGTGATCTCACGGTATCACGAACGTAGTCCATTGTCAACCCCCAAGGATCGTGGCGGGACGCGGGCGGGACTCACTCGGCCCCGCAACCGGGAACGGGCGAGGTCGCGAAGTCCATCCCACATGCGGCAGGACCACCCGCAGTTGCCGACTTGAACTTCCAATGTGTCCGCATCCGTGCCCATCCGCGCAATCCGTGGTCTACTACTTCATTCTCTTTCTGACCACGGAGTGCACGAAGGCACGGAGAAGAAAAATGAGAGAGGGAAAACGGGGGAGACCTTTTCGAAGATAAGCGCACCGTGACTCGGTACTGGTACTATTGCACTCCTCTTTTTCTCCGTGCCTCCGTGTCTCCGTGGTCAATATACTTTGGTTACGGCCAACGGCTGTTCCGTGCCTTTCCGTGGTCGATACTGCTTTCCTTGCATCGCATTAACCATGCCCTCCGCAATCTCTGAGTCTGCAATGCGACTGCCCTGATCAATCCCCTTGCCCCGTGACAAGCCATGGGGTATAACAACGACGTCGGAGCATTGACCCGGGTGGAAAAAACGAGAGAAAGCGCGATCTGGATTATGTATTGCTTGAGAGGTTCGTTCATCCTGTCGGTGGTGGCTCTGTTGGCCGTCTGCAGCACAGCACACGAGGTTCATGCCGGTCCGCTGATGCCGGTAGACCTGCGGTGTGATTCCCTGAGGGACCCGGTCGCCATCCGGGGCGGTGCGCCACGGTTGAGCTGGAGATTCCCTTCCGCGGAAGTACTGCAGGCGCAAACGGCTTACCAGATCCTCGTTTCCAGTACGCTGGAGGGCCTGCAAAAGGATGTGGGCGACTTGTGGGACAGTGGCCGCGTCGAAAGCGATCGGTCTCAGGGCATCGCGTTTGGCGGCAAGGCGCTCCAATCGCGTCAAACCGCTTTCTGGAAGGTCTGCGTGTGGGATCAGGACGGACGCCGCTCGGCGTGGAGCGAAGCGGGCCGGTGGCGTGTGGGGCTTAACGAGGCGAGCGACTGGGAGGCGCGCTGGATCGCGCCGTCGGAGGATGCCGCGCCGGATTCACCGGAGACCGGCCCCGCGCCCTATCTCCGCAAGACTTTTGACACGACAAAGCCGATCCAGGCCGCCACGGTCCACGTCAGCGGGTTGGGTTATTACGAACTCTACCTCAACGGCGCCAGGGTCGGCGATCATGTGCTGGCGCCCGCGCCCACGAACTACGATAAGCGCAATTTGCGCCATCTGTTATACGACTACAGCGATCGCACCTCAACCCGCGTGCTGTACAACACCTTTGACGTTACCGCCCTGCTGAAGGAAGGAAAGAATGCCATCGGCATGATTCTCGGGAACGGCTGGTACAATCAGCGGGACCGGCGCGACGAGGGCTGGATGTGGTATGACACGCCCCGGATGATCCTGCAACTGGAAATCACCTATCACGACGGGACCGTCGAGCGCATTGTCAGCGATAGCACCTGGACCACCGCCACTGGTGAGCTCCTGCATGATGGCATCTTCACCGGCGAAGTTTATGACGCACGCCTGGAGCCCGTTGGATGGAGTCAGACCGGCTTTGATGATTCCCACTGGAAAAAGGCGGAGCTCGTGCGTGCGCCCACGGGAAAACTGGAAGCGCAACTTGCGCCGCCCGACCGGGTCACCCGAGATATCAAGCCGGTTCTCGAATCCAGGAAGGGCGAGGGCGGCTATTCCTTCGACTTCGGGGAAATGTTCTCCGGCTGGGTGAGCTTCGAGGTGGAAGGCCCGAAGGGGACTCGCATCACGCTTCGGTATATTGAAGAAATGGGTGGGCCCTACGGTCAGGAAGACACGTATATTCTGTCCGGAAACGGGGTGGAGCACTATGAACCGCGCTTCACCTGGCACGCGTTTCGCCATATCGAGATCGACGACGTGCCCGATTCCGTTACCTTGAGCGACGTGACCGGGAGGGTGGTGCACACCGACGTGGAGCGGGTCGGCTCCTTCGAGTGTTCCAACGAACTTTTCAACCGGATCTACGAAAACTATATCCGGACCCAACTGGGAAATTTCCACGGCGCGTTCATCAGCGATTGCCCCCACCGTGAACGATTGGGGTATACGGCCGACGGGCAGTATCTGATGGAATCGTGCACCCTGAACTTTGACATGGCCCAGTTTTATCGCAAGTGGCTTGAGGACATGGCGGACGCCCAGAATCGCGATACGGGGCATGTGCCCCATACGGCGCCTTACGGGGGCGGCGGTGGTGGACCGGCCTGGGGCGCTTCCTATGTTCGCGTCCCCTGGTATTACTATCAATACTACGGCGACCTCGATGTCTTGAAGCAGCACTATCCCGGCATGAAACGATTTGTGGACTACCTCGGAACGCGGGTGAATCAGGACGGTCTGGTGGACCGGGAAGAACCGGGCGGCTGGTGTCTCGGGGACTGGGCGAACCCGGATCCCGTGGAGATCCCGCCCCCCTTTGTGAATACCTGCTATTACTTT
>JBHEKR010000502.1:0-9555 GCA_041859365.1 Candidatus Hydrogenedentales bacterium | reverse complement strand
CGGAGAACCCGTCGGGAAGCCGAAACCGTTCCCCCAGGTAGGCCAGCCTAGCCTCCCGCGCTTCGGCGTTGGGCATCAGTTCGCCCTCGTTCATGGCTTTCTTCTCGCCCAGTTCCTTGATGGCGATGTCCTTGAAGTGGACCTCCATCTCGGGGCCCGCGTGGAGCTGGAGAGCGATGATGCCGGCCTTCGCGCCAGCGGGATCGACGAAGTCGAGGGTGGTGTAGCCATTCAGCACGATCTTCACGTGATCGCCCTGACAGGTGATCTCGTAGTCGTTCCAGTCGTCCAGCTTGGCTGCGGCGAAGACCGCCTCGCGCTGATCTTCGGTGTACTCGTTCCAGTAGGGGAGGATGCCCCGGCCCTGTTCTTCATAGAGCATGCCGAAGTAGGTCTTTTCCGCCACGTCCGCCTGATAGCCCTTCACGGCGTGGTCGGGCAGTTGTTCGCTGCGAAACTGGATGCCGCTGTTGTGGTTGGTCAGCTTCACCCGCGCCTTGAGCACGAAATCGGAATAGGTCTTCTCCGTGGAGAGGAAGGTGTTTTTCTCCAGCTTCACGCCCTTGGTGGAGCCGACGATCTCGCCATTCTCCACGCGCCACAGCTTCGCGTCGCCGGTCCAGCCGCTGAGGTCGGTGCCGTTGAAGAGCGGGGTGAATTCGTCATCGGCGGCGTGGGCCCCGATCCCCGCGATGCCCGCGCAGAGCGCCACGGCCGAAGCCAGGCGCAAGGCGGGACGTGCCAGATAATTTCGTAGTCGCATAATCGTCTCCATGGGTTGCAGTCACGCGCGGAATGGAAGATCCCGCGCAGGGGTGAAAGGGATTGGCCAGACGTCGTGGGGGCCTGAAACGGGGCCGACGCGACATCGCCGTTTACCGCGCCGCGTCCGCGCGCAGTCACGCGAAAACGAGGCACCTAAGAGACTAAAACATCCCGTGACGCGCTGTCCAGCTTTGGCGTGTAAATAAAAATGGGCCTCCTGGAGGAAGGCCCATGATAATCCGTGCGTCGGCTCTTGAAGGTCAGAAGAACTTGCGCTTCAGCGCCAGTCCGGTCGCGCCCATCGCGAGGAGCGTGAGGGAGGCCGGCTCGGGAACGGGCGTGGAGGGGTCGTCTTCTTCGAAGACCAGATCGAGACCGAGCTCGCGGGATTCCGTGATCTCAAAGTTGGTAAAAGTCAACTCGAAAGAATCGTCCGTAAAGCTGACAGCCAGTCCCGCACCGCCGCCCAGCGTGTCGTAGGCGGAGGACACATCCGTCAGGATATAGGTCGGAAAACCGATGTAGTCCAGGTCGGAAAAGGTCACGGTGAAATTCGTCATGAACTGGGTCGAGCCGCTCAGGTCATGCTCGATGAAGACGGTCAGAAAATCATCGGAGAAGAAAAAGCTGAGGTCGAAATTGACGGGGCTGCTTCCCCCAATGTCCAGCGTTCCGACGAATTCAGGGTCAAAATCGAAGGTGATGGTCTCGGGGCCGGCGTTAAAGGTGGTCAGTCCGGTCGAGGAGCCGACAATCTGGTCGGCTTCGAGGGTGGCGCGGGCCGGTGCGGCGAGCGCCAGACACAGCAGGAGCGCTGCGCCCATGCAACTATGGTTCTTCAAGGTAGTATTCCTCACCCGTGGGGGAAAAATCGGCAGGGCACGATCCTCACCGCTTCCCGAAATTGCTGCAGCCACCAAGTAGAGTAAGTATACCGCCCAACGGGGAATTGCACAAGGCAAACCGGGGAAATTTGTGGAGCGAACCGCAAATTTACGCAGAGGGCTCTGGGGAATGTGGCGGGAGGATTCTGAACCGCGAATGGACGCGAATGAACGCGAATACTGGATTGCGTTGGGTGGGAGGAGGTGCCCATGGGGTTTGGCGGCGATGCCCACGTGTTCCGGAAAGCTATTCCCGGAATACAACAATCGGGCGGCAGGCTTGGAGCCATACCGCCCGACTGGGAGATTGAATGCTATTGGATCTTAGCTATTCTTCCGCCGGAAGCGTCGCGCAAGGGCCAGAACGCCCAGACCGAGGAGGGCCATGGGAGCGGCGGCGGGGACTGGGACGACGGAGGCGTTGTCGTTGACGTTTCCGTATCCCAGTTCCAGTTCAACAAATCGGGAATAACCCGCAACTTGGAACCCATCAAACACGAGGGTGAATGAAATGACGTTTAAAGGGTCTTCAACAAGATTGCTAACAGTCACGCCACTAAAAAAAACATTTGAGCCAACATAATCAGAATCTTGGAGACTCTGGATCGACGTAAAGTAGGAGCCTGGTGTTGAATTGATGATGTTCGTGAAGGTCACGCTAAAGGGGGCTAGAGTGAATCCATATGTGGAAACACCTTCGACAATTGCTCTCAGATTTAAGCCGCCAGCGTATTCCTCAAAATCAAAAAAAAGGTTAGCGTTTGCACCAGCATTTATAGGTAAAACACTTGAGAAATCATATGCCCCGTTTGTCACATCAACGGGATTTGTTGGCGTGAAGCTAATGGGGGCAGAGTTGAAGTCGCCACTGATTGAAATGTCGTTGAAAATAGCGGCATTGACTGGCAATGATGACGACACCCCCAGCGACACCAGTAGGCCCAATAGTTTTATGTTTCTCAACATGATTCCTCACCCAGTATTTGTAGGACGATGGGGTGCTTTTCACACCTTTTGTCCTGATTCACCTCTACCACCAAGTACGCCCAGTATACCCCTAAGCGGGGGAATTTCGCAATGAATATTTCGCGCTATGGGTAAGGTATCGTGATTTTTGATTGTTGGGTATGCTTATTCGCAGAAATATTATTTTGTATTCCGTCTCGAGTGTCCAGAAGTGCCTTGCCGCCGGTAGCCAGTCGAGCTGGATTAGTCGTGATGGTATTGCTGCAGCGTTTGGAATCCTTCCCCCGAGCCGCATAGAATTGGGCGCACATAACCTTTTTAACCGGCACAGGAGCGACTCATGCATTCAACCCTCTCAACCCGCGTCATTTGCTTCTTCGTCGCCCTGCTGGCAGGTGGCGCAATTCAATCCAGCCTCGCCGCACCCCTCCCCGGCACAGCCCCCCTCACCCTCGAAGGCGACCTCGCGACGCAGATGGTCACGGGTATCCATGCCGACCTGGACACCCGCACCACTGCAGCGAAGTCGGCGCGCTCGGCCAAGTGGACGGCGAGTGCGGCGGCGGAGGGTTTTGCGCCGGTACATCGCGAGAAGCTGCGTGTGATTCTCGGCGCGGTGGATCCGCGCCTTCCGGTTGCGATGGAAACGGTGTCTGCGCCGGGTAAGGAGGGGCCGATTGCCGTCGGGGACGCCTACCGGGTCTATGCCGTGCGCTGGCCGGTGTTTCAGGATGCCTGGGGTGAGGGCCTACTGGTGGAGCCGAATGGCGACGCCCGCGCGTCGCTCGTGCTGCTTCCCGATGCAGATGAAGCACCGGAATCGCTGCTGGGCCTGGCGCCGGGCAATCCCTGGGCCGTGGCCCTGGCGGAGCAGGGTAACCGCATCCTCATTCCGGTGCTGGCCAATCGGGCTGATACCTGGTCGGGCCACCCCGAGGTGCGGATGACCAACCAGCCGCACCGCGAGTTCATCTACCGCGCCGCCTATGAGATGGGCCGCCATGTCATTGGCTATGAGATTCAGAAAGTCACTGCGGCCCTCGACTGGCTTCAATCAAAATCGGCGGAAGCGCCCCTGGGCCTGATGGGCTACGGTGAGGGCGGTCTGATCGCCCTGCACACTGCCGCGCTCGATACGCGCGTTCAGGCGACGGTGGTGTCGGGTTATTTCGGCCCGCGCGAAGGACTCTGGACCGAGCCGATCTACCGGAATGTGTGGTCGCTCTTGACGGACTTTGGCAATGCCGAGGTGGCCGCGCTGATCGCGCCGCGCACGTTAATCGTGGAAGGGGCCACGCCGCCCGCCATCACTGGGCCGCCCGTCACCGAAGGCCGCTCGGGCGCCGCGCCGGGCGTGGTGCCCAATCCTTCCGCCGAGGAAATTCAGGCAGAAGTGGCCCAAGCCCAGGCCTACGTGCCCGCGGGCGAGGGCACGCCCTGGTTGCAGCGTGCGGGTGTTGATGGGGGGCTCCCCGGACAACCCGCCACACTGGAGGCTTTCTCTTCGGCCCTCGGGCTGGATGGGTTGCCCGCCACAGCCTCGTCTCCACGCCTGGAAACCGATCTGCCCGATAGCGACGCGCGGATGAAGCGTCAGGTGGAGGGCATGCTTGGCTGGACGGACCACATCCTCGCGGAAGCGCCCTTTGCCCGGGAGTCGGTGTGGAAAGAGGCGGATGCCAGTTCGGCGGAAGCCTGGGCGAAGTCCGTGCCGCGCTACCGTAAATTTTTCCACGAGCAATTGATGGGCAAGCTGCCCCAGGGCACGGTGCCGCTGAATCCCCGTACCCGCGAGATCTACAACACGGAAAAATTCACCGGCTACGAAGTCATGCTCGATGTGAACGAGCAGGTCTACGCCTATGGCATTCTGCTGCTGCCAAAAAACATCGCGCCGGGAGAAAAGCGCCCCGTGGTCGTGTGTCAGCATGGCCTCGAAGGGCGTCCCCAGGAAGTGACCGATCCCGCGAGCGACAGCCACTACTACCACCGCTTCGGGGCGAAGCTGGCCGAAGAAGGCTTCATTGTTTATGCGCCCCAGAATCCCTATATCGGCGAGGATCACTTTCGCACCCTGCAGCGCAAGGCGAACCCCCTGAAACTTTCGCTCTTCAGTTACATCATCGAGCAGCATCGTCGCACCCTGGAGTGGCTCGGCGGTTTGCCCGAAGTGGACCCGGCGCGCATCGCCTTTTATGGCCTGAGCTATGGCGGGAAGACGGCCATGCGCGTGCCCGCCGTGTTGGATGGCTACTGCCTCTCCATCTGCTCCGGCGACTACAACGAATGGATCTGGAAAAACGTGACCCGGCGCAGGATCTACAGCTACGTGTTCCACGGGGAATACGAAATGTTCGAGTGGAACCTCGGCAACACCTTCAACTATGCGGAGATGAGCTGGCTCATCTGTCCGCGACCCTTCATGGTCGAGCGCGGTCACGACGACGGCGTCGCGCCGAACGATTGGGTGGGCTACGAATATGCCCGCACCCGCGAGCGCTATGACCGGCTGGGCCTCGGCGGCGAAACGACCCTCGAGTACTTCAACGGTCCCCACACCATCCACGGCGTGGGCACTTTCCAATTTCTGCGCGACAAGTTGAATTTCCCGGTGGCGGAGTAATAGAGCAATTTCGGTTATTCAGGGACAGCAGGGCTTCCCTGGCCTGCTGTCCCTGAAAGGGTCCAAATTTCATTGCGCGCTCCGACAGCAATCGGATAGCGCATCACGATCTTCAAGGTTCGCATGGCAGCCCCGGCGCTCAAGGGCGCGATGGGAAAGCGCGCGAGCGCTGTCAGGCGTTTTCCCAGAGTCTGCGAATGGGAACGACAAATATATTATCGCCCTGTGGGGCCGTGATCTCGCCGTCGTAAAGGAGAATGCCCGCCTTGAATCGGTCGCCACAGGCCGTGCGCAGCTTCCGGAGTCCACTCAGATCATGCTTCTGAATGGAAGCCGACGTCTTCACTTCAACACCGACGAAGTTCCCGCCACACTCCATCAAAATGTCCACCTCTACGCCGTCCCGATCCCTGATGTGGTGAAAGACGATCCGGTCCTCGTGCCAACTGGCCTGCCGCTGCAACTCTTGAAATACGAAGGTCTCCGCCAGTTGTCCCAGTAGCTCGCGGTTTTCCCACAGGGCCGGGGCGTCCGTTCCGAGCAACGCGCAGGCCAGACCCGTGTCGCCGATATGGAGCTTGGGCGTTTTCACCAGGCGGCTTAAGAGATTGGCGTGCCATGGCGGCAATTCCGCCAGCAAGTACACATTGGCCAGTAGCGTGGTGTAGGCGCGAATCGTCGGGCGGCTTAACTGAAAAGGCGCCGCCATATCCGAGACGTTAATCAGCCGCGCGGTTTGGCCCGCGGTCAGCGCGAGCAGGCGCGGCAACGCGTCCAGCGAGGCGATTCGTGAAATGTCCCGCACATCTCGCTGCACCATGGTGGTAATGTAATCTTGATACCACCGTGCGCGCCGACGCGTCGTCGCTCGGGCATAGGCCGCCGGATAACCGCCGGCCACGACGCGCTCCGCCAGCTCGTTCTTGAGCCTTGGTTTGGTCGTGATCGGGAAGCTCCCATGGAATGCGCAATCGAGAAAGTCCGGCAGGGTCCCCGTCAGCTCCGCCTGCGAAAGGGGGTGGAGCCGGAGAATGGCCATGCGGCCCGCTAGCGAGTCGGAAAGCCGTGGAAACACCAGCACGTTGGCGGAGCCGGTCAACAGGAAACGGCCTGGCGTGCGGTTTCGGTCCACCGTTGCCTTGATTGCCCGAAAGAGGTGGGGGGCCCGTTGGATCTCATCAAGAATTACCCTCGGAGGCAGATTGTCGATAAAGCCCGCCGGATCCGACAAAGCGGCAGCCAGCATGACATCATCGTCGAAGCTGAAATAGGCATATCCCAGATCATCACCCACCTGGCGCGTCAGTGTCGTCTTCCCACACTGGCGCGATCCGTCGATGAGCACCACGGGCGAGTCCTCCAACGCCTCCCGCAGGCGCGGCTCGATGAATCGTGTATAGGTTGTTGGATTGGGCATTTCGGCTGACTGCAAGGTTTGGTTGCGGCTGATTGAAAGTATTTTAGAGCAATCGGCGGCTAATTGCAAGGTTTATGTTCGGCTGATTGTAAAGTTATGGTTCGGCTAATTGAAAGGTTATGTGAGTTTGCAAGGAGGTGGTTTTTATGTAAAATATTGAAAAACAAAGCGTTACGAAAATTACAATGAGCTTTAATACACAGCGCGTAGCATCAGATATCGTCACACGAATTCCCTTCCAAAAAGCGGCTATATTACTGGAGATACGCCCCAGAAGTTGCGTCTGTTAGCGCCTCTACCTTCGGCTGATTGCAAGGTTCGAGGGCGGCTATATGAAAGGTTATTGTGCGGCTGATTGAAAGACTATAGTTCGGCTAATTGCAAGGTTTGGCGTGGAATGGTGATAAAGTCGTTATCCCCTTGCACCCATTCACCGCACTTCGTCACAATGGAGCCCCAAGTCAAAGCAACCCACCCCGCGAAAGGAGCCCCCTCATGTCCACTCCCTACCAGGGCGTCATCCTGGCGGCGGGCCGTGGCAGCCGTATGGGCCCCCTTGCGGACTACTTCCCCAAGGCGTACCTGCCCGTGGCGAACGTGCCCCTGATCCTCCGGCACGTGGAAACTCTTCGGAGTCTGGGTGTCCTGCAGATTGTGATTGTCGTGGGGCACCATGCTTCGATGATCGAATCCGCCCTGGGTGACGGTCGTGAACAGGGCGTGTTTCTTCAATACGTCCACCAGCACGAACGCCAGGGTATCGCCCATGCCGTCGCCGCGCTGGAGGCTCACATCACCGCGCCCTTCTATCTCCTGCTGGGCGATATCTACTTCGAGTTCACCGACCCCGGCCGGGCCGCCCGCGCATTCGAAAGTAACGGGGCCGCCGCCGTGCTCGCTGTGGAGCACGGCGCCGACCAGGCCGCCGTACAGCGCAATTTCAGCGTCGAGATTGAGCCCGATGGGCGGGTCCGACGCGTCGTGGAGAAACCGCTCCACACGGATTGCCGCTGCAAGGGTTGCGGCCTCTATCTCTTCAATACGCGGATCTTCGACGCCATCCGCCGGACCCCCCGCTCTTCCCTGCGCAACGAGTTCGAGCTTACAGACGCCATCCAGGTGCTCATCGACGATGGATCCCCCGTGTATGGCGTCCCTATGACCGCATGGGACATCAACCTCACCGAGCCCGCCGATCTCATCGCCTGCAACGTGCGCGCCCTCGAAGTGCTGGGCCAGCAGTACCTCATCGGCCACGGCTGCGAGATTGCGCCGGGCGCGACATTCCACCAGACCATCCTCGGGGACGGGGCGCGCATCGCGCACCCCATCCGCCTCGAGCGCTGTGTGGTGTTGCCGGGGGCCCTGGTGGGTTCCGAATGCGATCTCCACTGCGCGGTAATCGCCCCCGGCCTGGTCGCCCACTGAAAAAACTCAGACCGATCAGGACGATTGAGCGACCAACTATCAACTATACCCCACTCCTTCACGCTTTGCCGCGCCGCGCAGCCGCTCCAGACCCCGCTGCGCCGCTCGGCACGCGGCGGAGGGGCTGCACCCAATCTTCCTGCCGATCTCGACGTAGGTCAGGTCCTTGAAATAGTAGAGCTCGATGGCGCGTCGCTGCTTGGTGGTGAGCCGCCAACGCATCTGCCAGCGCACCCAGCGCAGGAGCCGCTCCTTCTCCTTGCCCCAGGCCAGTCTGGCGGCAATGGTGTCTTTCGCTTCATGCCAGGGGCCCTCCTCGTTGGTGAATTCCGCCATGATAGCCGGACAACAATTGACCTTGTAGCGATCCGAAAGCGTGCGATTTTCCATGATGTGCCTTCCTTGGGTTGAGCATCCGCCGCCGGATGCCTCTTGCGCGTTTGTGTTGAAGGCAGGTTAGGGTGAGAGGGCATGGAAAGTACTTCGGGAAAAGGGTGGATTTGCTTGTTATTTCCGGGGCCGGGCGGCTCCCATGCGCATGGCGCGGCGTGTTATTATAGGCGGCTGAACCACCCACGAAATCGCGATGGAGGCGAATTTACCCATGAGTATCAAAGACGACGTGCAGCAGGGCATCAAAGAGGCCATGAAAAGCAAAGACCAGTTGCGCCTGGAGTGCCTGCGCATGGCCAAGGCGGCACTGCTGTTGAAAGAAAAAGAAAGCGCGAAGGAATCGGTCCTGTCCGACGACGACGCTATCGCGACGCTGCGCGCCGAGGCCAAGAAGCGCCAGCAGAGCATCGAGACCTACGCCGCCCACGGCAAACACGAGGAAGTGGCGAATCTGAAGAAGGAAATCGCCATCCTCGAAGAGTTTCTGCCGAAACAGCTTTCCGAGGCGCAGCTTCGGGAGAAGATTCAGGCCTTCCTGGCGGCCAATCCCGACGTGACCCACGCCGGAAAGCTCACCGGCGCTATTAAGAAGGAACTGGGCGATCTCGCGGACGGCCAGATGCTGAATGCGCTCTGCAAAGAGGCCCTGGGCTGAAATAGCCGCGACGAATAGATTACGAAGAAATCACAAAGGCACAGAGACGCATTGAGCGACTCTGTGCTTTTGGCTTTTGGGTTGGAGGGAAAGGGAATTAACCACAAAGAACGCAAAGAGCACATAGGCTGGCGTAACTGTGGCGGGGGAGCGTAGATAGGACTGATAGGGGTCGTGGCGGCACACGGCCATGCAATTTTACGGGAAGACCTCCAAAGAACGCAGGGCGCACAAGTTCAGGGGGGGGCTTTGTGCTCTTTGCGTTCTTTGTGGTTCCAAATGTTCGGCTTTAAGGGAGGGGGAGCGTACCCCAAACGCGCGACAATGAAAACGGCGCGCTTCGGGGAACAAATCCCTCAAAGCGCGCCGTGGGGCGTCGATTTAAATCGAATTGATTAGACGGAAGCGGTGGTCTTCTTGCCGG
>JBHEKR010000004.1:0-14515 GCA_041859365.1 Candidatus Hydrogenedentales bacterium | reverse complement strand
AGAGGGGCGCTTTGGTGAGTAGGATTCCCCCCGCTTGCGGGGGGGGCAGGGGGGTAAACTCCCGGGTCGACAAAGACCATCTCGACGTTCTGGTTTCGCCACTTGTGTAATTTTCAGGACAGCCCCGCCGGTTGAAGCGAGCCGTATACGCCGGAGCATATTGCTTGACCCGTAGTGTCCAGCCTATGCCGGAATCGCGAGGCGACGCTGTCCCTGCGGGTGAAACTTGGACCGATGTGAACAGCGTCCATTAAGATACAACAATCGATAAACGAGAGGAGCCCATTTCCATGCAAAAGCCGAGTCTTACCCGCCGGGCCTTTCTGGCCGCCACGACGACCACCGCCCTGCTCGCCACCACACGAATTCGGGCGAACGACGCCCAGGTGATTCCGCGTAAGCTTTCGCCGAACGAGAAACTCAATGTCGCGGGCGTGGGCGTGGGCGGTCAGGGCCTGACGGATATCATGAACTGCCGCAAGGAAAACGTGGTGGCGCTGTGCGATGTGGACTGGGAGCGGGCGGGGGAGGCCTTTTACAAACTGCCGGATGCGAAGCAGTACAAGGACTACCGGAAGATGCTGGAGGAGCTGCCGGAGATCGATGCGGTGACGGTGTCCACGCCGGATTTCATGCATGCGACGGTGGCCCACGCGGCGATGACGCTGGGGAAGCATGTTTACGTGCAGAAGCCGCTGGCCCACACGCCGATGGAGGCGCGGCTATTGACGCGGACGGCGGCGGCGACGGGCGTGGCCACACAGATGGGGAATCAGGGCCATTCGGGCAGTGGCACGCGGCAATTCTGCGAGATCTTCTGGTCGGGCGCGATTGGCGAAGTGCGCGAGGCCCACGCGTGGACGGATCGTCCGGGCGGGCGCTGGCACCGCGATCCGGCATTGTTGAACGCGGGCCAGGCCGTGCCGGCGACGCTGGACTGGGAGCTCTGGCAGGGGAATGGGGCGCGCCGTCCCTATAGCGACATTTTGCTTCCACAGAAGTGGCGGGTGTGGTGGGATTATGGTTGCGGGGCGCTGGGCGACATGGCGTGCCACATCATGGATCCCGCCTATTGGGCCTTGAAACTGGGCGATGCGCACTCGTTCTCCGTGGAGGTGGTGGAGGCCGAAGGACAGAACGAGGTCCAGGTGCCCACGGGGTCGGTGATCAAATACAGCTTTCCGGAACGGGCGGGCCTTCCGCCGGTGGACTTCTACTGGCACGATGGCGGCAAGAAGCCCACGCGGCCGGCGGGCATCCCTGATTCGGAAAAACTGGGCGACAACGACGGCGGGTCCTTCCTCATCGGGAGCGATGGCCTGCTGGGCACGGGGACCTATGGCATGACCACGAAGCTGCTGCCCGAGTCCCGGATGGCGGGCTACACCCTGCCGCCCGAGACGATCCCCCGCGTGAAGGGTTCGCACTACCGGAACTGGATCGAAGCCTGCAAGGGCGGTGCGCCGGCGTGCTCCAACTTCAGCTATGCGGGCCCCTTCGCGGAAATGGTGCTGGTGGGGAACATCGCCCTGCGCACGGGGAGCAAGGTGGAGTATGATTTCGTGAACGGAACGGTGAAAGACAATCCGGCGGCCTCGGCGTTGCTGCGGAGAGCGTACGCGGAGGGGTGGGAACTTCCCGTGTAATGGAATTGAGAATAGCGAATTGGGAATAGTGAATTGAAGAAATGCGAATCAAGGCCGACTTTTTCATTCACTATTCTCAATTCACCATTCAGCATTCAAAATGGATTCCCCATTTTGAATTCGTTACCATAGTGCGATTTAATTTTTCCGGGCCGGGGAGTGCCCCTACCCTAATCGATAGTCTGAGAGGAAATGGAACAATGAGTGACTCACGGCTTTCCCGGCGCGCATTTCTTGCCGCCACCACGACCACGGCCGCCCTGGCGATGAGCGGATACGCCTCGGCCAAACCCAACACGGCCCGGGTGGTCCCCAAGAAGTTTTCGCCGAACGACAAGCTGAACATCGCGGCCATCGGCGCGGGCGGCAAGGGCATGAGCGATCTGATGGGCTGCCATGCGCTGGGCGAGAACATCGTGGCGCTGTGCGATGTGGATTGGGAGCGCGCGGGCGAGGCGTTCTACAAGCTGCCGAATGCGAAGCAGTACAAAGATTTCCGCACGATGCTGGAGGAGATGCCGGAGATCGACGCGGTGACGATTTCCACACCGGACCACACCCACGCGCCGGCGGCCTACATGGCCATGAATCTCGGCAAGCACGTCTACGTGCAGAAGCCCCTCACGCATACCGTGGCGGAAGCGCGCCTGCTGACCAATGTGGCGAAGGAAACGGGCGTCATCACCCAGATGGGCAACCAGGGCAACTCAGGCAACGGCGTGCGCGAGCTGTGCGAGATGGTCTGGTCGGGCGCCATCGGCGATGTGACCAAGGTCCACACCTGGAGCAATCGCCCGATCTGGCCCCAGGGCATTGCCGCCCCGCTGCCAGGCGAGCCCGTGCCCGCGACGATGGACTGGGACCTGTGGATCGGCGCTGCGCCGACGCGGGCCTACAACGCGAAGTATGCGCCCTTCAACTGGCGCGGCTGGTGGGACTTCGGCTGCGGCGCTCTGGGCGACATGGCCTGTCACATCATGGATCCCTGCTACCGCGCGCTGAAGCTGAACGAGGCCGAGTACTTCACCGTGGAATCCATCCAGGACGGCATGACTGATCAATGCCCGCCCCTGTCCTCGGTCGTGAAGTACAGCTTCCCCGCGCGCGCGGGCATGCCGCCGGTGGAAGTGTTCTGGTACGACGGCAAGATCATGCCGCCGCGCCCGGACGGCATCAAGGACGACGTGAAGCTGGGTGACGGCAGCAACGGCTCCACGTTCTACGGCACCAGCGGCATCATGACGACGGGCACCTACGGCGGCGAGTCGCGCCTGATCCCGGACGACAAGATGGCGGCCTACACGCGCCCCGAAGCCACGATCCCGCGCATCGAGAATGAAGATCACTACAAGAACTGGATCGACGGCATCAAGGGCGGCCCGAAGCCCGGTTCGAGCTTCGACTACTCCGGACCCTTCACGGAAATGGTTGTCTTCGGTAACCTGTCCATCCGCACCGGCAAGAAGCTGCACTGGGACAACATCAAGGGCAAAGTCACCAACGACAAGAAGGCGGCGGAGCTCATCAGCAAGGAATACCGCAAAGGCTGGGAACTGCCCTGCTGATTGTGATGCGTTAAGTTAAGACTATGAAGCCCCCGGCGTGGATGCGCCGGGGGCTTTTCATGTACTCGGAGACATCAATGTGATCTGAGGGCGCAAGCAACGACTACGGGTGCCACCCACACACGGAGGAGCTTGCGACGGAGTTTGTGGGTGAAGGGACTTCGGTGGGCCTGGTTTTCGTGTTTCAGGCAGTGAGGCTTCGCGTCGAAGTCGCAATGAAACGAGAGATTCTCCTTCGCGGCCCACACCCACAAAGCCGCTCGTTCCTCGCGTCTTTGAAGGTGGCACCCGTGGTGTACTTTCGTGCGCTACAGCAACTTTTCCAGATCCTCCGGCGTGGGCCAGGCTTTCAGCGCCCGGGTTTTTCCGGTGCGCACGTCGCGCATCCAGATGCCGCTGCGGGGATCGGACTCCGAGGTGAAGGGGCGACCGTTGCTCGAAAAGAGCAGGGGGATGGGGTGGGTTGCGTCGGAACTGCTTGCGATGGTTTCGTCCGCGAGGGCTTGATAGGCCTTGCCGTAGCGCGCGGCTTCGTCGAGGGCGGCGCGGAGATCGGTGTTGCTGCGCTTGGCCTCCACGACGGCGGCGGCGCGCAGGCCGCAATAGAGGATGTAGTCCGCAGGGCCGGCGCTGGTGGGTACGGCGGCGATGGCCATGTTGCGGTCCGCTTCGGGTCGGGCGCTGTGCTCCCAGGTGCGGACGATGGTGTCGGCCTCCCAGCCTTTCGCGCGGAGTTCAGCGTCGATGCGCTCACGGGCTTCTTCCTCCGAGAGATCAAAGGCCTGCGCGGCATTTCGGGCTTGGTGCTGCCTCGTGGCGCGTTCCTCGTGGCTGGCGGCGTGGGCTTCGGCGCGGAGCTGCTCCACCGTCTCTTCATGCCGCCGCGCGATGTGCTCCTGGCGTGGGTCGCTATCGTGCACGAGGGCCAGGGCGGCTTCCAGGTCCGCGTAGAGCTCCGCCGCCTTTGCTTCCGCCGCTACGCGCTTGCGCTCGGCCACTTCCAGGGCCTCTTCGGTTTCGTCCGCCTCGCGCTCCGCATCCCAACGGGCCTTGCGCAGGCGCTCCAACTCCTCCTTCAGCTCCGGGGAGCCGCCGTCGGGCGCGGGCGGCAGCAGGAAGGGCTTCGGCTTGAAAGCGGGATCGCGAAAGGCCCGGTGAAACCACACGGCGAGGCGATGGGCCAGCTTCAATTGTGACACCGCATCCTGGCGCGTGCCGCCGCCCTCATGGGCCGCTTCATTGCCCGCCTTGCGCAGGCCGTGAAAGATGTCCGCCATTTCCTGCGTAATGATGTCTTCGCGCTTGAGGCGACGCAGGATGTTGCTGAAATCGTCCTCCGGAAGGAGCTGCATGCCGTCGTAGGCCGCGGCATCCTCCGCCAGGGCCTCGGCGAGCTGGCGCAGCTTGATCAGGGTCGTGTTCGGGTCGTCGAGGACATAGCGTTCGGCCCGCGCCGCGTATTCCAGGAGCTGGGGATCGTGATCGGCGAGGAAATGGAAG
This sequence comes from Candidatus Hydrogenedentales bacterium, assembly GCA_041859365.1. Lineage (GTDB taxonomy): Bacteria > Hydrogenedentota > Hydrogenedentia > Hydrogenedentales > JAEUWI01 > JAEUWI01. The sequence continues at coordinate 9,804 of JBHEKR010000004.1, read as the reverse complement.
TTGGGCGATTTCAGGGCAGGTGCGGTCATGGTGGCTCTCTTTCGGTGGCGTAGTTATACCGCACGGGAGCCTGGGGGATGCAAGGAGGAGGATGGACTTACAGGAGATCCGCGTCTGCGAAACTGACCCGTGAAACAAGAAGGCCGCGGACGTCTTCGTCCGCGGTCTGGTGTCGATGGAGTCTATCGATGCAGGAGGATTGAGATATTGTTTGCGCCACTGTTGCCGGCGGCGATGTCGGGCAAGCCGTCTTCGTTGAAATCGCCGGTTACGACGGCGGATGTGAAGGGGTCCGTCAGGTCGTAGCTGCTTGCACCGGAGAAGAATCCGGTGCCATCGCCGACGAGGATACCTACGGATTCGATGCCGGGCTCTTCGCCAAACAGAATGTCTGGTGCGCCGTCCAGGGTCACATCCGCGATGTGCAGGCGGTAATAGCTGGCGTCGTAGGGCCGATTGGGTATCTCGAACGCGACGGCGTTCTGGAATGTGCCATCGCCGCGACCGAGGCTGACGTAGATGGTGCTGTCGTTGAAGTTGGAGCCCACTACATCAAGAGCACCGTCGCCATTCAGATCGGCCACGGCAATAGCGAGCTGTCCGCTACCTGCCGGGGAGGGCGATTGGAATGAGCCGTCGCCGTTGCCGAGGTAGACCCGCGGCCCGCCCCCGAACTCGGTGGTGACGAGGTCGGGGTTGTTGTCCTCGTTGATATTGGCTACTTTCACAATCTGCGGCGAACTCCCGCCCGAGAATTCGAAGGGATTCTGGAAGGTTCCGTCTCCGATGCCGAGGAGGATGGTGACCCCATTGCTCGGCGAGGGTACCGCGGCCACGTCGGTCGCGCCGTCGCGATCAAAATCACCGAGGGCCACGCTCGCGACGCGGCTTCCCGATTCAATGAACGTGGGAGATTGGAAAGAACCTTCGCCGCTGCCGAGCATGATGCCGACCCGGCCGGGTGTCGCATGGGCGGAGACAATATCGGGCAGGTTGTCGCTGTTAACCCGGCCGAGGACCAGGTCATTGAACCCGGTGGCCAGAGGCGAGGCGATGGGGGCGGCGAAGGTGGCGTCGCCATTGCCTGGTATTACCAGCACCTGTCCGTCGGTGGTGCGAACAGTGACCAGATCCAGGTGATCGTCACCATCCATGTGGGTTGCATTGAGTGAGCGGTTGCCGAAATCGCCGGTGGGTACGACGAGCTGGGTGTCAAAGATACCATCGCCCAGTCCGCGCAGTACGACGATATCGCCGTAGCCCGAGCCGGTGAGCGGCAACAGATCGACTATTGAATCGCCGTCCGCGTCAAGATTTGTGATGCATCGGGTAAATCGCGACGAGCCCACGATTCGTGTTTCGGGGAACGCGCCGTTGCCGTCGTTGAAGAACAAGTTGATGTTACCGGAATTGAGGATGCTGTTTGCGGTGGCCAGATCGATGCTGCCATCGCCGTCAAAATCCCCGGCGGAAACGCAGCGCGCACTTCCCGTGATCGGGTAGGTCACCTGGGGGCTGAAGGTGCCGTCGGCGGCGCCGATCAGGACGCCCAGGGGGGCTTCCTGTCCGGAGAAGGCCACATCGATGGTGTCGTCGCCATTCAAGTCGGCCAGCACGAGGTGGTCGGGGGCGAACACGGTATCGTAGCTGACGGGATCCTGGAAGGTTGCATCTCCGTTGCCCAGGCGTATCTCGAACTTTGAAAGCCCGCGATTCAGCACGTACAGATCGAGACTATCATCGCCATTGGCCTTTGCCAGGCCAAGATCGAGGATATTGTTGCCGGTGATCTGGAGCGTCGTGGGTTCCTGCAGTGTTCCGTCACCGTTTCCGAGGAAGAAGTTCATGACCCCGGAATTGCTGCTGCTGGCGATCACGTCGGGTGTATCGTCGTTGTTGATGTCGCCTATAGCCACATCGCCGGTTCCTTCGGCGGTGGCGGTGTAGCCGGTGGGTTCGCTGAAGGTGCCATCGCCGTTGCCCAGCGCGATGAAGACGCTGTCATCGATGAATCCGGCAAACACGGCATCAAGATTCGTGTCGTCGTTCATGTCGGCCAGTGTCACATCCGCGGGCAACGCGCCCACGGTGACGGTGTTTGGTGCGCTGAAGGTGCCGTCACTCCGATTCAGCAACGAGACCAGCGCAGCGTCAGTGATGTTGTGTGCGCTGTCGTTAGTCACCACCACGATGTCGGGGAGCCCGTCACCGTTGATATCGCCGGTAGCCACATCTTGTGCCGTGCCGCCGTAGGGGAAGCGCGCTCCGGGATAGAGCAGGGTGATGGTTTCCGTGATCGTTATAGCGCCCGCATTGGTGACGCCGTCGGGCACGATGGTCAGTCCCGTGACCTGACCGGAGAGCGTGGTGTCCCCTTCGGTGAGCCGGGCTGTGACGTCGAGGAGCGGCAGGCCGCCGGGCGGCACATTGCCTTCCACCACGAAGGAGAAGGCGCCGCTGGCGTTGGTCAATCCTTGGCCGCCCAGGCTGGTGAAGACGGCGGCGCCCTCCACGGGGGATTCGTCTTCGCGTTGCACGGTGCCACTGACGGTGGTGGAAAAGAGGACGACCCGGGGCGCCAGGATGCCCGCGTCGGTGATTCCATCCGCCACAACGGGAACGAGGCCGGAATCCAGTTCATCGTCACCGACCGTGGTCACGAGCGTGACGAAGTTGGTTGTCGAGGGCAATGTGAGGAGCAGGGTGAAGAAGCCGTTGGCGTCGGTGGTGGCCGAACCGCCAAAGGCTGTTGTGGTGACGACCACCCCGGCCACGGGGTTGCCATCGGCGTCGCGCACGAAGCCCTCCACGGTTGTGGAGATGGTATCCGACGCGATGGTGACGCGTTTCGCGGAGGTGACGCCCTGATTGGTTGCGGTGACGACGGCAACGCCATTCTGCAGGGCGGTGAGCACACCGGCTTCATCCACGGTGATGAAATCCGTGCTGCTTACGCGGTAGGTGGTGCCCGCAGCCACAGGGGTGACGTCGTTTTCGGTGTCGTCAAACTGGATGGCCGTTGCGGTCAGTTGGGTGGTCGCTTCGGGCTGCAATACCGAGGCCGCGGCATCCAGGTCGAGTTTTTTCGGGAAGAGCGGCGGCGTGTCGGACAGCGTGAAGCTGTTTATGATGGCGACCCCATTGTTCACCACGCGGAAGCTCCCGCTCGTGGCATACTTTACCTGGCCGTCGATGTTGGCCACGCCCACCACGCTGATCACGTCGTCGGCAATGAAGTCGGGCCGCGACCCGGGGCCCGCAGTCCCAAATTGATCGGGCGCGGTAATATTGGGGATGACGAAGAGGCCATCGTCGTCGACGCGGAAGGCCTGGCCATTGGCGAAAAGGGTGTAGCGGCTGTCCAGCAGCACCGGGGGTTCTTCTCCCTGCTTCGGCGGGGTTGGCAGATCCAGGGCATCGATCACCTCCTGGCGGACGCGGTCCTGGAAAAGGGCACTCTCGATGATCGACTTGTGGTCGGCCCCCGGCACTTCGATCACGCTGTCGCCCTCGACGCGGAAGCCGCGCAGGCATTCGATGTCGCCGAAGTTGTCTACGCCGATGTTGGAGCAGTTCGCCCGTTCAACATCGGTCAGCCCGTCTGGGGTAACAAAATTGATGACGCCGCCGATGCCCGGCAGCACCTGATCGCGCTGATAGAAGGGCACACCGGGGAAATCCTCCAGCACGAGCTCACGGCTGATGCCATCGGCAATGATGGCGACATCGGGTTCGAGTTCTGCCGCGAGGCGGACCGTGTCACCGCCCAGGCTGTGGCCCACGAGGATGAGGAAGGGGCGCGGGCATTCGGCGGAGCCTGGGACGTTCTCCCGGGCTTCTTCCGTGAGGCGATCGAGCCACTGGTTCACGGCGAAAAGTTGCGACGCGGCGGAATTGGCGGCGGGGAAAACTTTTGCCGTCACGCGGTAGGGCTCGATCTCCCGGAGGCTGTCCGCCAGGGGGCCGAAGGCGGCGGAGAATTCCGGGTCGCTCCATTGTTCGGGGCAGAGGCCTGGAAAGGCCTGGGGGCAACGTGGACTGCCTTCGAGGAAGGCCACGGCGACCTCAAAGCAGTTGCGCACGACACCGGTGACGGCGTAGGGCGGGCAATTGCCACCCCAGCCGGCCACATAGAGACCGGAGCCGGGATCGGAAACGATTTCGCTCGCGTCGTCGCTCACCCGTCCCGAGGCCGCGATTTCAAAAGCGTTGGTTCCATGTTCGAAGCTGAGGAAGTAGGCCGCGGCCCCGGCAGGCAGGCCGGACATGTTGGGGTAGGTAATTTCCACGGGCGGGTCGAAGCGGGCCTGGGAGGGTTGCAGTGTCCAGGCGAACTGCGTCGCTACGCCGCCGGGCAGGGCCATGGGCACGTCGTCGTAGTGCACCTGGGTGAGGGACAGGGTGGCGGGATTCGACGGCGAAGGAATGGTGCCGTCGGAGTTCGTCATGGAACCCGCCTTCACCACCATCTTCACTCTTTCGACGCCCGCGACGCGCAGTTCCACGTCCTGGGTGCCGTCATACAGCACTTCGTTCGCGGGGTCGAGCTGGGGCAGGTGGACTGGTCGCGGCAAGGTGTTGGCGGCGTTGGCAATGATGGTGGTCTCGAAGGGCAGCCGGGGGAAGCCCCCGCCGGTGATGGGATTTCCGCCCAGGGTGGTGGCGGTGCGCCCGTCGAAGCGACCGCGGGCTGGGCCATCGGGAATACCGGTAAACAGAAAGCGACCCTCTTCATCGGTGATGGCCGGTTCGAGGAAGACGCCATTGACGGAGATGTCCACCTCCACACCGCCGACGGGCGAGTCTGCATTGTCGAGCACAACGCCGGAGAAGGTCGTGGGCTGCCCCTCGGTGCGCTGAACCCCTTCAATGGTAAAGGTGGCAGGCAGGCCCGTGTTCCCTTCGAAATTCGCTTCGATGATGTTCTTTCCGGGCGTCTCTCCGGTGGTGAAGTAGGTCCGCGCATTTCCGGTTATATCCGTATCGATGGTGATCTCCGGATTGCCGTCCGGTTCGAATCCGCCATCGCCGGAAATGACCCGGAAGGTCACGGGGACGCCCCCCACGGCATTGCCGCCGTCGCTCACCCACGCAATCAGACGCTCCGGTGCGGGGGCGCCCGTTTCCGCGCGCTGGTCATTGCCCATCATGATATTGATCTGGGCGGGCGGCCCGGCCAGGGCGGAAGCGCAGAAGAAGGTGGTACCTGCGATATCCTCGCTGGTCACGCTGATCCGGTTGTTGCCCTGGCCCGCGTCGGAGCCCAGCGTCCAGAAGACCGTAGCCAGGCCCTCGCTGTCGGTCCGCGTCTGGAGGCGCATTGTGCGCTCGTCCGCACCCGACGCCGTGGCGAGGCGTCCGTCGCTTCGGGTGACGTGGAAGTTCACGGTTTTCCCGGCGAAGGGCGAGCCGTCTTCGTTGGCCACCCTAACGACGACCGGGTTCGCGAGTTCGGAGCGAATTTCTCCGCTCTGGTCATTGCCGGACACGATGGTCAAACGCGGGCCCGTCGCGGCCACGCGGGTAACGGTCACCGTGGCGGTCGTGGTGTTGCCGGCCGCGTCGACGCCCGTGGCGGTGATCACGTTGGGACCCAGGGCGAGGGGCACCGCCTGGCGCTCAAAGGAGCCATTGGTACCAATGCCGGGAAATACCTCGGCCGCGCCGCCGTTAACCTGGACTTCCAGGCCGAGGAAGCCGCTGAGCACATCGCTGATGCGTCCGGCGACCTGAATGGATTCGTTGGTGAGTTCCACGCCGTCTTCTGGAAAGTCGATGGCCACGACGGGCGCCTGTGCGTCCTGGGTAATCTCCACGGGAGCCGGGGCGCTGCGGAGGCCGAGGGCATTCTCCGCGATGACCGAGAGGCGATTGCGCTGGCCGGCCAGGAGCGTAATATCCACAGAGAAGGCGCCGGACTCATCCGCAGTGGTCGTAAAGGTCATGTTCGTGGTCACGATAACGTGAATGGTCGCGTTGGGATCGGCCGTTCCAGAGATGGTTGCGGCGGTACCGGTAAGGGGCGTCTGGGGAAACACCAGGTTGGCCGGCGTGCTGGGTGGCGCATCGGGATCGCGGACCTCGATTAAGTTCGCTTGTGTGGCGATGTCGGTTTCCTCGCCCAGCGTGACCGTCAGCGAGACCGTATAGACACCGATGTCTTCGTAGGTGTGGGAGGGGGACTGACTTGTGCTGGTGGTTCCGTCGCCAAAGTCCCAGAGCCAGCTTTCCGGGGCGCCGCCGCCGGAGGTTGTGGAAGTGTCGGTAAACTGAACCACCAGCGGCGCGGGACCGGTTTCTGGTGAGGCGGTAAAGGCCGCACTCGGAACATCGGGCTCCGGCGGTGTACATGCGGTGGAGAGCAGGCCCATGGCGGCAATGAACGCTACTGAGCAGCCAAGCTGCAGACCGATATACGACTTCATCCTGTGAATCTCCCATGAAGGTGAGTTGGCATAGTACTACAAGTCTTGAACTGTGTGAAGGGGTTTATCAGGCTTGAAACAGTGTTTCGGAAGGTCCTCGGCTCAAAAACAAAGGGTCCGCGCGGAATACGCGGACCCTGCGGGTTTGGCTGCGTGGAATTCGATTATTCAGGCGTCTTGTCAAGATAGCCGACGGTGTACCCGTAGTCAAAAGACTCGCCCTGTTTCAGGGCCTGCGTCCGGGTATACATTTCCAGGTTGACCTGGGAGCGGTTCGGGCGCCAGAAGAGGTCGAGGCGCTCGATTTCGTTGCGTTCGAAGGTCTGAACGACGCCGAAATTCAGCTCGCTATTGTAGAAGGCGAATTTGTTACCGGTGGCCTTGCGGAGGGTCTCCTCGTTGGGGCCTCCGCCGAACTTGTCGTCTTCCACGAGGGCTTTCCAGCCGTCGTGCTCGACGTAGCCGGTGACGGCTTTCTCGTTGGCCGCAGTGGTGTTGGAGTCGTACTCGGGGTGGATCCAGACCTGATAGTTCTGCGGCTCCGCACCGAGGTGGGTGAGGGTGGTGTGGAAACGGACTCGGGTGCCGTCCGCGGGATCGAAATCGATGCGTCGCACGATGGTGACGCGGCTGTCGATCGTGCCGGTCAGCGTGACGCCGTTGTCAATGACCTCCGCGCTGAACTTGAGGAGGTCCTTGTCGGTGAATCCGGCGACGCCCCATTCTTCCATGGCCCGGTGACGGTTGAACATGCGCCCGCGCGGGAAGACGACATCGCGACCGGTGGGCTTGTAGACGAGGGAGGCGAGCTTGCCATTTTGCTCGGGCAGTACGGTGATTTGCCAGGTGTCATTCTCAATCCGGGCGGCGGGGAAGCCGTCGGCCAGTCCCTGCAGGCTCGCATAAAGTTCTTCGGCGGTCTGGGTTTCCCGTGCCATGGTGAGGCCGACCTTGCGTCCCAGGTTGACGTAGGTCTCGATGACGTTTTCGTGACCCTTGGGGAGATCAACATAGCAGCGCCCATCTTCATAGCGCGTGCCGCTGCTGCTTTCAATGAGGGCCTTCCAGGCGCAGAGGCTGGCCTTCTCCACGCGAGCGCGGGTGGCGTCGTCGGGGGCGAGGGCGAGGGCCATTTGAAACCAGCCTATCGCCTTGATGGAGAAGTCGCGGTTGAGTCCGACCTCCACGGCGGTGGGGAAGCAGTCGGGGTGCATGCCGGAGGATTCGGCGTTGTCGTGGAGGGCGGTGAGGTATTCAAGGATGGGCTTGGCGGCGGGTCCATAGTGAAGTGTGCAGAACTCCTCCACCAGGTCCCAGCCCTTTTGATCCGGATTCCACATAAGCTGGCTGATGACGTAATTGCGAAGGTCGCTGAACTCACCGCTGAGGCAATTGCCCGAGGCCTGCATGAAGAGGCCGTGGACGTTGTTGTCCAGGAAGTACTTCACATTCGGCTCGATGCTGCGGAGATTGGGGAAGGGGAGGTCATAGCTGGCGAAGTTGGTGTTGTAGTTCCAGACCCAGATGTCCTCGGAGATGGCCTTCCAGTTGGCCAGGTCGTCGCAGAACTCCTTGTTCTTCGCGCAGGCGGGGTCGTTGATGGCGTGGAGGGTGCAGCACTCGATGCTGCAGAGCTGGATCTGGACATTGTGTCGCGGACGGATGGTTTTAGGGGCTTTGCGCGTGTGCCAGTAGGCGAGGGTGCCGATTTTCGTGTTGGGGAATCTGGGCTCGATCCGTTCCGCCACGGCGTTGACGAAGGCGAGGTAGGTGCCCATGGGCGTGCCTTCGCGCTGGTTGATGGCCTCGCAGTCCGCACAGCGGCAGTAGGCGTCGTTGTCATTCTGGCTCACGCTGATATTGCGCAACTTCGGGTTCTTTTCGAGATCGGCCAGAACCGACGCCGTCACGACATCGAGCACGTCGGGGTTGGTGAGGCAGAGCTCGGGGCCGCCGCCGCCCATTTCGAGCTTCCGCTCGCCGCCGACGAGGGCGAAGTATTCGGGGTGATCCTTGCCGTAGGTCTCGGTGGGGCAGTGGTGGTAGAAGGAGTGGCTGATGAGATTCTGGGGCGTGACACCGCCAAACTTCTCGTCTGTTGCCACGGTGTTGACGCGCATACGCGTGGCAAAGGCGGGGTTGGTATTGTTCTCGCCGTAGTAGCTCCAGCGGAAGGAAAAGGGCGGGGCATAGCGATATTCGCCATTCTTCAGATCGCGGGTGGCGGCGTCTTCGGGGAACCAGGTGTGGTCCGTGGTGAGGAAGCGGGCGCCGATGTAGCGCTCGAAAAATTCGTAGACGCCGTAGAGGGCGCCGCGCGGCTGGCCACCGGTGATGACGATGGCGTTCGGCTGGATGCGGAGCCGGAGGCCCTCTTCGCCCAGGTCGCTGTTGCTCACGCCAGCCTGGCTGGCCATGCCGGGGCCGATGACGATGTAATTCTTGCCGGTCTCGCCCTCGTTGCTGATGGGGAGGGTGACGCCGCTGCACGCCTGCCACAGGGACTGGAATTCCTGGGCGGCGAATTGCTCGCTGGGGATGGCGTCGGGCGCGACGAGGATGCTCCACTTGGAGATATCCTTTGCGGGGAGTGCGAAGGCGGCGAAGGACGCGGCCAGCGCGATGCAGGTGCTTAGCAGGCGGGCAGTGGTAGACATGGGAAATGGGCTCCTTTGAATGGTTACCCCCGAAAATTGCTCTCGACGAATGGTAGCGTATGGGCGTGGAAGATCACAAAGAGGGAAAAGGGGAATTGTCCACGGAAAGGCACGGGTGAGCATTGGTGTGCAACCAGGAATTCTAACCACGGAGACACGGAGGCACGGAGAAGAACATGAGTTTAGGAGTCACCGTTGCCGAGTTGCGGCACGCTTACGTACGAGAAGGTCTCACTGCTTTTCCTCCCTCATGTTGATCTCTCCGTACCTCCGTGCGCTCCGTGGTCAGCTTCCTTTCAGGTGGCCGCGGAAATTACGGAATATCGCGGAGGGGGATAGAAGAATTTGATTTGTAGCTGGGTAGCGTCGGGCTGTACAGTCTTGTTCGTTGACTCTTGAAATTGAACAAAGGAGTGTATTCGTGTCGATCAAAGTGTATGCCTATAAGAATTGCGGGACGTGCCAGAAGGCGGCGAAGTGGCTGGGAGCGCAGGGCGTAGTTTTCAAAGAAATACCGATTCGCGAGACCCCGCCAACGGTCGCGGAGTTGAAGAAGATGCTGAAGGCGATGGGGGGCGATGTGCGGAAGCTGTTCAACACCTCGGGTATGGACTACAAGGCGCTGAGCATGAAGGACAAGCTGCCGACGATGAGCGAGAGCGAGGCGCTGGCGCTGCTGGCGTCGAATGGGAATCTGGTAAAGCGACCCTTCGTGCTGGGGG
>JBHEKR010000520.1:0-3323 GCA_041859365.1 Candidatus Hydrogenedentales bacterium | reverse complement strand
TCTCACGGAACACACGAATCCCATAAGGATCGTATCAAGCTCATCCGTGAAGTCTCCGCGCGGAAAGGGGCCAATGTAGCCATTCTCATGGACCTGCAGGGGCCCAAAATCCGAACCGGCAAGCTGGTCGCGCCTCATGTGGTCATGCTGGAACCGGGGGCGGCCATCACCGTCACGACGGAAAAAATCGTCGGTGATGTCCATCGTGTTTCCACCACCTATTCCAACCTCCCCTACGACGTAAGGCCGGGCGACCGGATTCTGCTGTCCGATGGCACCCTGGAACTTCGGGTGGAGAGCGTGACCCCTCCCGAAGTTCACTGCACGGTTGTGCGCGGTGGAGAACTGGGTGAAAGCAAGGGCATCAATCTACCCGGGGTGTCCATCGCAGAGCCTTCCCTGACCGACAAGGACCGCATCGACGTGGCCATGAGTATCGCGGAAAACGTCGATTTCGTGGCCCTCTCCTTCGTCCGCTCTCCTGATGACATTCGGTCGCTTCGCGACTTGCTCCGGGAATCCAATTCCGAAATGGGGATCGTGGCGAAGATCGAACGACCGGAAGCGCTCGATTATATTCAGGAGATTGCGGCCCTCAGCGATGCAGTCATGGTTGCCCGAGGCGATCTGGGTGTTGAAGTCAATTTTGAGGACGTGCCCAGTATCCAGAAACGACTTATTAATTCCTGCAACGAACTGGGGGTACCGGTTATCACCGCCACCCAGATGCTTGAATCCATGGTGTATGCCAGCCGCCCCACCCGTGCTGAAGTCACCGACGTGGCCAACGCCATCTATGATGGCACCGATGCTGTCATGCTGTCCGCCGAAACCGCTTCGGGCAAGTATCCCGTGGAAGCCTGCGCAGTTATGGAGCGGGTGGCCATCAAAACCGATTCGGAAGGCCAGCGAAATTCAGCCACCCGGCGAATGCGTGAATTGCGACGCGACGACCTCAAGAAGCGCCGCGAGGGTCTCCGGGGCGTGCATTTGAATTCCTATGCCGATGCCATCGGGCAGGCAGTCTTCCGCATGTGCGAAAGCCTCGACATCAGCCGGATTGTGTGTTTCACGAAGACCGGCTATACCGCTGGGGCCATCGCCCGCTACCGGCCCCGGGTTCGGATCACGGCTATTACCAACCGGGAATCCACCTGCCGCAAATGTGCACTGATGTGGGGCGTATCGGCGGTGCTGACCAAGAATTTTGATCTGATCGAGGTGATGGTCAACGAGGTGGAAGAGCAACTGCTGCGGCACCACCTGGCCTCTCCCGGCGAGACCATTATCATCGTCGCTGGCACCCCGCTGGCGGAGGGCGGCCGCACGAACATGCTGAAGCTGCACACGATCGGCGACCCCGGGGATGACATTTAATTGTTTGCCACAACCATTGACATAAAAAGAAACTCCCGGTGAATCTATGGCAGGCTCTCCCGCAAGGGGGCGCGAAGAACCAAAACCAGGATGCCTGTATTGAACACCAACGCCACCGAGTGCAGGGTAGAAAAGGACTGGTTCGCCCATGCCTTCGACGCGCTCTATCCGGTCGTGTATGCGCACCGGACGGTGGCGTCGGCCACGCGGGAATCCGCCTTCGCCATTGAGCAGCTTCGGCTCTGTCGTTCCTGTTCGGTGCTGGATCTTTGCTGCGGCAATGGGCGTCATATGGTGCACCTGCTGAAGCACACCCCGCGGGTTGTCGGGCTGGACTACTCCACCCATCTCCTGGACCTTGCCCGCACGCAGTTGGGCGACTCTGGATTGCTGCTGCGGGGAGATATGCGGGCAATTCCTTTTGAAGGGGCCTTCGATGCACTGGCTAATTTCTTCACGAGTTTCGGCTATTTCGTAAACGAAGAGGAAAATCTTGCGGTGGCGCAGGGAATTGCCCGAGCCCTCAAGCCGGGAGGGCGCTTTTTTGTGGATTATCTGAACCCTGCCTATGTCACCACCCATCTGGATCCAGAGTCCCTCCGGGTCACGGGCGGCTTTGAAATCCGGGAGCGTCGCTGGATTGACGCTGTGGCCCGACGGGTCAACAAGGTCACCGAGGTGCGGCGCGAAGGCGCGGTGGTCAGTCAGTCTTCTGAATCCGTGCGGCTCTACGATGACGGTGAACTTCAGGAGCTCTTGGATCACGCCGGTCTCAAGGTAGAGGCGCTCTTTGGCGACTATGACGGCAGCCCTGTGCGCGACGCGGCACCGCGACAGATTGTCGTCGGAAGCAGGCTGTAACGATGTGCTCCCTGATGGAGGATTACCTGGCGGGGCACCCCGGGCTTCTGGATTGCTACGCGGGCGATCCTCGGGAGGCCGTAAATCGCGGCGTCTCCCCCGCCCCATGGTCGCCGGTGCTGGCGGACGGGATCCAGCGCTACCAGGAACAGCTCGGCTGCAGTGGCACCCTTACTGGAAACGAGGGCGTGTTCATCACCGGGCAGCAACCGGGTATCTTTACCGGTCCGATGTACACGATTTACAAGGCGATCACCGCCATCAAACTGGCACGCGCTGCCCAGGACTCCACGGGCTCGCCCTTTGTTCCGGTATACTGGGTGGGTGGCGACGATCACGATTTTGCCGAAATCAGCTCGGCCCACTTGTTGAGCAAGAATCACAGTGACGTTCCTTTGGCCCTGGATGCCGCGCCGGGCCAACCTTCGGCGTCCGTTTTCCAATTGCCCGTGCCGGAGACATTGCACGCGCTGGCCGAATTAGCCGCAGCCCAGGCCCCGGGCTCCGAGTTTACGGGAGAAATACTGAGTTTCCTCCACGAGTCGCTGGATGCCGCCACCAATTTATCCGACTGGCACGCGCGATTGATGACACGCCTGTTTCACGATACCCCTTTGGTGTTTTTCACGCCGGACCTGCCGGAAGCCCGCGTGGCCGCGATTCCGATTCTGGAACGGGAAATACGCCAGCCGCTGGAGAGCACGAAGCGACTCAATGCAGGCGGGGCACGCCTGGAGGCAGCGGGCTATGGCGCCCAGGTAGTGAAGGGCGATGATGCCTGCAACTTCTTTCTGGAGAGCCGGGGAATGCGATGCCGGGTACGCTTCACAGAAGACGCATTCCTGCTTCCTGATACGGGCGAGCGTTTTTCCCAGGGCGATCTCCTGGCACTGCTCCATCGCGAGCCCCATCGATTTACGGCCAATGTAGGCCTGCGGTGCGTGGTACAGCAGGCCCTTTTCCCGGTACGCGCCTACGTGGCGGGACCCGGCGAACTTGCTTACTGGGGCCAGCTCAAGGACGTATTTGAGTTTTTTGAGCAACCCATGCCGTTGGTCTATCCGCGCATTCGCGGGGCAATAACG
>JBHEKR010000444.1:0-10923 GCA_041859365.1 Candidatus Hydrogenedentales bacterium | reverse complement strand
GCCCGGTGCCAGCGCCACCAGCGGTGATGGCGCGCGCGCATGTAGGGCAGTTTCTCCGCTGGCCCGCACCAGAGGTCGTAGTCCAGGCCCTCGGGCGGCTCTGTGATCGTGGGGTCGCCCTGGGCCGTGCTGGGGCCCTGGGGCAGGCCAACTTCGACGCGGAGGAGCTTGCCGATGTGGCCGTTCCGCACCAGCTCCACACAGCGGCGAATGTTCGCGTTGGAGCGGTGCTGCGAGCCGGTCTGGAAGATCGCCTTGCGCTTTGCCACCTCCCGATAGACCAGTTGCCCTTCGCGGAAGAGGTGGGTCACGGGTTTCTCGCAGTAGACATCCTTACCGTGGCGCAGGGCTTCGAGCGTGATGAGGGCGTGCCAGTGATCCGGCGTGGCGATGACCACGGCGTCGATATCCGTGCGCGCGCAGAGTTCGCGATAGTCGATGTACGTGTCGCAACCTTTGTAAGCGCCGCTGCGCACTTGCTCGCCGTAGAAATCCTCCACCACAGCCTTCGCCGCTTCGCGCCCGCAGGGACTGCGCTTCCCCCACTCCGCATCGCGATAGTGCAGGGCATGGACGTCGCACGCGGCCACCACCTGGGACTGGGGGGATTGGAGAAAACGACCGATGTGCCCCATGCCCAGTCCGCCGAGGCCAATCACGCCTACGGTGATGCGCTCGCTCGGGAGAGGTGTCGATTCGTCGCCCCGTGCGCGCAATGGGAGAATGAGTGGCGCTGCGGCGGCCAGGGCGGACTTTGCGAAGGTGCGGCGGGAAAGTTTCATGGCGGTTGTACGGCTCCTGTGCCTGGTCTTGAATAACCACGATACTATACATAGTCCCGGAGATGCGGAAAAAGTTTGACGGCTAGCTGTCCGAAGTTGAATTGAATTTTAGCCATGACTGGACACGAATAGATGGAGGATGAACAGTCTTCCGCAATACTTCAAGATTCATTTGAAGAACGTTGACCACGGAGGCACAGAGGCACGGAGAATTTCCATGAGAGATGGAAAGAGGAGAAACACTTTCGCATGTAAGCGTACTTTGACTCGGTGCCTGTGCCCCTGTACTCCTCTTCATCTCCGCACCTCCGAGTCTCCGTGGTTGAAATTTTCTGGTTGCGGACGTAGGCTGCTATGCTATTCCAAGTGGTTGAAGTCCATGATGCGCGCCGATACAGTGTAGCACCGACTAAGGAGGTACCCATCGCATGGGCGACGTTTTCATGGCCGCAACGCGGCTCACCGATATCCCCCGTTTGGAATTCCCTTCAGGCATGCATGTTCGCAGCTATCGCCCCGGCGATGCGGCCACGTGGACCCGGATCCACGAGGAGACGGCGTTTTACGGTGTACTCCCGGTGGGCCTCCACGAACGCGAATTTGGCACAGATGAAGCCGCCCTCGCCGAGCGTCAGCTTTTCGTGGTCGATTCCGAGGGTCGCGACATCGCCACGGCCACCGCGTGGTTTAATGATCCCGAACACGGCCTTCCCGGCGGTCGCCTGCACTGGGTCGCCGTGGTCCCCGACGCCCAACGGATGGGCGTCGCTTTGGCGCTGGTCGGGGCGGTGGCCGCGCGCTTCGAAGCCCTCGGCGAGACGGCGGCCTATCTCACTACGGACGGGCATAACGCGCGCGCGATTGCGCTGTATGGGCGGCTGGGGTTTCGATTGGTGGGATGATGATCGGAAAGGAAAAGCGAATGCTTCGGGATACTGGAAGGTCTGTGACGTACGGCGCAAAATCCGACTAAACTGTCAAGATTTTCGATACTCATCGATGTCATACACCAACACCATCTCGCTGAACACCTGGAGTGCTGTACCCATTTGCTTCCACGCGTCCGCGTTGCACAGATCCCCGACATCCCCGTCACAAAAGAGGTGCTCAGAACTTTCAAGATAGGTCCTTGACGCGGCAAGCAAGCGCTGGCACCACGCTTCGCTCTCGAAGTAGCCGGGCTCAAATTGGGGCACGTAGTGCGGCGCTCCCATTTTACTGATAAGTGAAAACGTGAATTCCCGATCTTTGACTAGAGGATAAGGCCAGGCCGCAATAGCCCCATTGACTGCGGAAAGGTTGGGCCATAATCCGCCCTCATCCTCCAGGTGGCTGATTCCTGTGCAGAGTGCATGGGTGAACAGGAGCCTTCCTAAGAAATAGCCTCCCGAAGTTATCCATTGTTTCTGCGCTTTCTTTGAGTCAACGAATTGGCCCAGACCACCGAGCATGTTCGGGGCGTAACGCAATCTGGCGAGGGTCTGGTGTGTGTCGTCACCGGACCTATCCCGCAAGAGTCTCTCCACCTCCTCACCCTTTCCCCCGTAGAGGCGGTCGAGCATTCCGTGGGTCCAAATACACAGATGCACACCAAGTTCGCGATGCCAAAGAAAAGCGCCTACACCTGTTCGAGACTGGCTATATTTACCGAGCTGAAAAACATAGTCAATCGATGCCTCAAACCAATCATCGTCGGAAGTATCGGCATGCAAGTTTACTTCCGCCCACGCAATGGCAAGATCGCGCAGGACTTCCCCATCTTCCGCATTGGCGACTGCTATCGTATGCGAGCTTTCCCGGAGCAGACGTCGCTTGCTCTCAAAACTTGATTTGATGAATTGCTTTGAGGGGAATAATAACTTTGTTGCGGCGTGCGTCATTGCCTCGTATGGTGCACGTACCTTCTCCGCTTCGTTGAGTGCGGCGTAAAAGCGTTGAAGCTCCTCTTCTTTCCAGTTTTTCATTCAAGCGCCTGTTCCACTCGAGTTTTCAGCTTAATCCAACGTCCCCTCACCCACAAGCTCCCGCGGCGGAGCCGCCCCGCTTGAGGGTGGCACCCGCAGTACCTTGAGATGTTGGGGACGAGCGCACGCCCTCCAGACTCCAGACTCCAGACTCCAGACTCCAGACTCCAGACTCCAGACTCCAGACTCCAGACTCCAGACTATTTCAGCACCGGATACGGCACATCGTAACCCTTCACCGAATGCCACAGCACGCGGTTGAACAGGCCTTCGTCGGCTTCGTCGATGTCGTCGAGGGGCATTTTCATGGACTGCTTCGCGTAGTGCCTTTGGAGGCCGCGGGTGGCGGAGACGGGCGGGTTCATTTCGTCGAGGGGGATGATGTTGGGCCTCACGGTGTAGGGCGTGAGGTCGGGGGACTGGTTGAAGCAATCCGTCATGGGGTTGGCCGCGAGGGTGAGCTGGTTGACCGGGTCGAGGCCGAGGATCAGCTCCATGGTGCGGAGCATGCTGCTCTGGTTGTAGTGGTTGCTGATGACCTGGCCGCGCTTGGTGTAGGGGCTGATGCACAGCGCCACGGTGCGGTGGCCGTCGACGCTGTCGAGGCCGGCCTGGGGATCGTCCTCCACCACGAAGATGACCGACTCTGGCCAGTAGGAGCTGTGGGTGATGGCGTCCACGATCTGGCCCAGGGCGAGGTCGTTGTCCGCCACGCAGGCGCGGGGTGTGGGCATGTCTTCGCGGGTGCCAGACGTGTGGTCGTTGGGCAGGAGCATGGTGATGAAGTTGGGCAGGGTGCCCGCCTTCTCGAACTCGGCGAATTCCTTGAGGAAGACTTTGGCGCGATACACGTCCTGCACCTTGCCGGGGAAGCCGATGAAATCTGGGCAGAGATATTGCTGGACGCGCGGGATGTGGGCCGAAGCTTCGATCTTGATGGCGTCGCCGCCGTTATTGTATTGCTCGTAAATCTGGGCCCAGGTCGCGTCGCTCGGGGTAATCTTCGCCTTCACCATCTCGCCGTAGTTGCGGAAGGTGAGTCCTTTCGCCAGCACCTGATCCCAGATGAAGCCGGAAGAGGCGTAGGCCAGGGCGTCGTCGCCGTCGTAGGGATAGCTGCGCGTGAAGCCGCCAAACTGTTTCTCGATGTAGTCGGTGACGTAGCCCTCGGCGACCCACTGGTGTCCATCGGCGCTGAGCACGCCGTTGCAGTAGAAATTGTCGAGGAGGACGAACTCTTCCGCCAGCGCGTGGTGGTTGGGGGTGACCTCGCGCGGGAAGTGGCACAGGTTCGGGTCGCCCTTGCCCTGGGGCAGGTCGCCGAAGACCTGGTCGTAGGTCCGGTTTTCCTTGATGATGTAAAACACGTGCTTGAAGGGGGAAACCTCGCCGGGCCGCGTGGGCACAGGCGTCTCCCGCGTACCGGGGCGCTTGTCGCCCAGCTCGGCTTCGATCAGGGGCAGGCGCATGTTCTCCGCGACGCGGAGGGTGTAGTCCGCAAGTTCTTCGCGCCCCGGTACGGGGATGAAGGAAACGCTGCCGAGGTGGGAGTGGGAGTTCAAATAGGTGCCGGGGGGAACCTCGCCGCCCTGATAATCCTTCAGGCGCTTGGCCACGACTTCGGACTCTTCATGGCGCGAGCCCACGCCCTTGGTGTTGGCGATATAGAGTTGGTTCGAGGCCGCGTCGAAGGCGACCGCGCCGGGGTACCAGCCGGTTGGGATGAGCCCTTGCACCGCGCCGTCTTTCGTACTCATGACGGCGATGCAGTTGTTTCCACCGAGGGCCGCGTAGAGCGTCTTGCCATCGGCCGATACCGCGAGGGCATTGGGCGCGCTGCCAAAGGGCAGGGACTTCTTCGGCTTTGCGATCCACGTATCCGCC
Source organism: Candidatus Hydrogenedentales bacterium (assembly GCA_041859365.1). Taxonomy (GTDB): domain Bacteria; phylum Hydrogenedentota; class Hydrogenedentia; order Hydrogenedentales; family JAEUWI01; genus JAEUWI01. The sequence continues at coordinate 6,293 of JBHEKR010000444.1, read as the reverse complement.
ACGGTGAAAGATTCCGGCGTAATGGCGGCCGCGTTCAACACGGAGATGGTGTCGCTGTTCGCATTGGCCACATAGAGCTTGCCGCCGTCGGGCGAGAAGGCCATGCCGCTCGGGTGGAGGCCCACGGCCACATCGAAGCTCGTCCACCCGCGCGCCTCGTTCATGGGCGTCACGTGGGTGTCCATCTCCGCCACGACTTCGGCGTCGGTGCCGTCTTTCACCTTCACTGCGGCGATCTGCTGAAGCTGGATGACGGTGATGCTGCCCGTGTTGGCAATGCCGCGCTCGTCGATGGCGACCGGGGTGCCGGAGGAGTCGGAGGTCAGCACGCCTTCACCGGGACGGCTCCCGCCCCAGTTGGTGACGAAAGCGAAGTCCCGCTCGATCTTCACGTCGAAGGGCGCAACGCCCACGGGGATTTCTTCCATGAGCTCTGCGGTGGCGATATCGATCACGCCGATGGTGTTGTTGCGACTGAGACAGACGAAGGCCAGTCCGCGCTTTTCATCGAGGGCGATGCCGCCCGGCGCGCAGTCACCTTTGCCGCCCGGCCCCGGCAGCTCCACCTCAAGATCCCAGGCATAGGCCCCGCCCTCCTGGCGCGAGGCGCGGTGGAGGTAGCGCTTTGAAGAAGTGACCCAGAAGGACATTCCATCGCCATTCCACACCAGGCCGTTGAAACTGCTGCCGTCGCGCGGCAGGGGCATGGTCTGGAGGATGGCCCGTGTGCCCGCGTCGATGAGGATCACGTCCGCCTTACCCTTCACCGCGAGTATGGGCGCGGTTGGGTGGCGCACAATGTTCACCGGACGACCGGGAAAGAGAATCGTCTCGCCGGCGGGATCGATGAGCTGCGTCGTAGGCACGACATAAGTCCCGTCGCCATTCGGCCCGACCACCGCCTGCTCCAGAAAGTCCGTGGGGCTTTCGGAGACGAAATCCTCGCCCTCATCCTCGTGTTCGGGGGTGGTCACGCAACCCGCGACCGACAATGCCAGGAACGGCAACATATAAATCCAGCGCATGGGACTCTCCTCCAGGATTGGTTTGGGGGAAACTATAGCACAGATCAACGGGACCGTCCCGAACGAAAAAGCACTCGATCAGCGCACAGCAATCTTGACCGAAACCACGCACCGGAACGCGTCGAAGCCCGCTGCGCGTTCGGGACCGTCCCGCGCTTTCAGGTATTGTCAAAGCCAACCCCGGGTGCCACCCTCAAGCGGCGGAGCGCAGCGGGGGAAGCTTGTGGGTGAGGCATGTTGGGTGAATCAGAGTGTATCAAAGCCGCAAGTCGGTCATGTCACGTCTTCATCCACCACGCAAACCCCCGCCTCCTTAAGTGCTGCGAGAATACTCGCGAGTTTTGGGAAAAGATCGACCATGGGGCTCTGCCAGCAGACAACTAACGCGCCCCCCGCTCGATATCCGGGTCTTCGGAAAATACGCGCCACGGTAGGTTCTTCCGAAGGAGATGAAAGAACCGCATCAATCGATGCAGCGAACTCCCGCTTCAATTCTATTCGCACATTCTCCACAGTCGACCTGGCTCGGGCCATGCGCCCGCTTTGGGCGAAAGCAACTCTCCCCACGACACGTTGAACGTTGTCTATATCGTTCACTTCGAAGTGGATCGCCACAGGATCCTCATCCGATGTCATTCGGTCCGCGAACCACCGTGTATTGACGTAGATACCACTGGCGCTCAGGTGCAGAATCCAATTCTTCTCACGTTTGAACCAGTAGAGGCTGTAGAAAGCGACATACAAAGCGAGCCAAACCCCAAGAGTTACTGCTGCAATCTTAAGAGCATATTCAATGGAAAGTGTCGGAGCTTTGCCGAACACAAGGAGAAGGACGAAAACCGATATCAAAGCGGAATATTGGAACGCCTTATCGGTGGGGAACCGCATCCGGTAGTAGCACAATGTCCCACCCGGATTGAACAACATTTCATTGGCTGCAATTACTTTCAATTGGTGCGGCTCCCATTCTGCGTCGCTTGTTGATGATCGTTACGAAACCAGATTCTGGATACGCATCACGCGCGCATCATGAACCGCCGCCATTTTGTCAGCATGGTAAAGTCTCTTCTACATTCAAAGTCCCATCACCCACAAGCTCCCCCGCTTCGCTCCGCCGCTTGAGGGTGGCACCCGTGAATCACTCTGATCGCTCAAAAACGTGGGACAGTCCTATCTGGCGTGTACACCCATGCCCTCAATCGCACGAGTCGTTCGAAGGACCATCAGGATTCACCGTGAGCTATATCGGACAGTCCCATCGGGTCACCATTTTACTAATATCGGCGCGATGTATCGCTCGACTTCTTTCATTGGCGCGGCGGTCGCGCTCATGCCCGCCCGCTGGTAGAGCGGAAAGCCGAGTCCCTCGTCGCGGGGCGAAATATCCATCAGCGTATTGCCGCGAAATTTCATGGTGAGTTGCTTCGGCTGCGCATCCGCCACCCAGTTGGGACCGGGGTCGGTGGATTCTTTCCAGAACTCGGTCTGGCGCCATTTGAGCGTGTGCTGCTCCGTTGTTTCCACGACGGGGAAGGTGATCACAATCTCGTCGCCCGCCTTCAAGCCGCCAAAGACCAGGCGCCCGCCGATCGCAACCGGCTTCACCGTCGCCGCATTGACCGTGCACGCTACGGCGCTGTCGTCCACCCAGCCGGGTATGCGCAGGGCCACCGTCGACGCCTGCTTGTTGCGGACGACCACGCGCCCTTCGTAGGGCAGGTAGCTGTCGATATCGAGCCAGGGCGAGGCGCGGTTGAGCAGCAGGTTCACGTGGGCCGTGCCATCGTTGAAGCGCACGATGGAATCCCACGCGGCGTACATCGCGGGCGTACAGTTGCCCGTGCAGCAAATGGTGTAGAGAAAGGACAGCTCGGGTATCAGCGTCGGGTGGGTGCTGTCGGAGAGGAAGACGCCCACGTTACGCTCCTCCACGTTCACGTTGCTTTCGTTCGCGGGGTCATAGGGTCCCGTCGTCGTATCGTTCTTCCCCCGGCCCGCGGGCATCGTCGCCACGGCGGCGCGCAGCGCATTCGCGTCGGTGATCTGCAATTCCGCAAGGTGATTGCGCACATAGCCGTCCGCATCGTCCCAGTAGTCGCCGATGCCCAGCTCGCTCAGCTTCAGCGCGAGGTAGGTCATGTCGCCCGTGGTGCAGCCTTCGCCGAAGAGGCCGATGCGCGCGATGCCGAAGGTGCGCATGTATTCATAGCCCTCGCGCACGAAAGTCTTCAGCTTCGCATCGTTCATCGCTTCCGCCTGCCACAGCAGTCCCATGAGCGCCTGGGTATAGGAGTGGTGGTGGCCGGTAAATTGCGCGTGTTCCGCATCCACCACCACCTTCGGCGCGGCCTCGGCCCGCCACAGTTTGGGCTCCAGCAAAAACATCCCAATCTTGCCCGCAAACGCGGTGTAGGCGGGATCGCCGCCATGCTCGCTCCAGCGCACCAGGGGGCGAATTGCGCAGCCGTGGATAAAGGCCTGGAGCCAGGTGCCGAAAACGCCCAGGGCCGTCTCGCGCTCATCCGGCACGTCATCGTAGTACCAGGCCTTGCCCTCGGCCTGCTGCGCGATGGTGATGTGTTCCTGGGCCATCTTATCGATGACCGCCTTCAACTCCGGATTCGGATCGAGCTGATACGCCGCCATCAGCGCCAGCATCGCCCGCGACACCGGCGTGGGCGCGGCGGGGTTGATGATCATCCAGTGGGACGCCAGCATGCCCTCGAAAGTCTTCGCATCCACCTCGGCATTCTCCAGACTGCCGCACATCAGCCGCGCCATCACCAGGCTCTCGGCGATCTTCCCCCAGTTGGGCGGGCCGCCCGGCATGTCGGAGAGATAGGCCGGGTTGCCGTTGAAATAGGTGTGGCCATAGGGCGCGTAACCCGCCTCCACATTGAGGAAGGACGTGAGCCCATGCACCGCCAGCCGCCCGCGCTCTGCGAGATCTAGAGTGTCCGGCACGGTGGCGGTGTAGCGCTCGCCGGTGGGCAGGAGCTTCTCCGCGCGGATGGGGCCGGGACTGGTCTGACCGAACGCAAGGGACGCGAGACAAACAAGCGCGGCTGTATTTACGATGGAACAGATCAATGGTTTCAAGGGTCACCTCGTATTCTTTTACTGCCAAGCTCGCTGTCCAGATTGAGCCTTATAGTCTAGAGCTTGTCAACATCAATTTGTGATAAATAAAGCACTCAGGGAACCACCGACAAAAAGTGTGAGTAAAAAGGTCGAAATTGGCTCAAGCGTCAGATACAACGACACGCGACGCTCAACAGGCACGCATTCACCGGCGGCGACCTCGGTGGCCCACGATTCCAACCTTTGGCCGTCGACGGGACTGACAATGGTGTAGCGGCTTCCATAGGCATCCCATATCCGAATGACCCGATGTCGCCCCATCCAACTGCGCGCAATATCGATCCGCCGCAGCGAGGCGACGGGCACCGTAACATTTCTTGCATATCCGACGAGGTTAACCTCACCGCCATTGATCGTCATCCGCATGCGCAGCCAGCGAGGCGGAAAAGAGCGATATCCCAGCAGTGAGACAATCAAATAACCGACTATAATCGACAGATAAGTAGTGAATTCCTCAGTAGTTCTCGATCCGCCGTTGCTGCCCGATTTAATGAACCAGACCAACAGGAAGGAGCCATACACCTGCGCCCGCATGCAGTAGAGCCGGGCACCGTTGGCGGATGTTGTGAACGTCTGTCCCTCTAAATCGTCATTTACAGTTTCCAATTTGCCTCCCACATCTTGAGTCTTCGCCTCATACGACTGCACACCCACATAGTGTGCGTTGTATCGCTTCAAGAAAACAACGGCAGGCAGACAAGTCTTGGCAGGGGTACTTGATGCTTGCTTTTTAAAATAAAACTGAATAAAATATCAGTTACGCTGCGATTGCAATGCAGTGGCCCACGACCGTAGGAGGCAGGCCCCATGGGTGGCAAAAAACAGCCCGACGAACAAGCAAACTTTTTGCTTTACACCGGAGAGGACGGGCATGTACGCGTGGAAGTCTTCCTTCAGGACGATACCGTCTGGCTCACCCAGAAGGCCATCGGCAATCTTTTTGGCAAGTCAAAATCCACGATTAGCGAGCATTTGGCCAATGTTTTTGAATCCGGGGAATTACTGGAAGAATCAGTTGTTCGGAATTTCCGAACAACTGCCGCTGACGGCAAAACCTACAACACCAAGTACTACAACCTCGACGCCATCATATCCGTGGGCTACCGCGTTAACTCTCGGCAGGCGACGCAGTTCCGCATCTGGGCCACGCGTACGCTGAAGGAATTCCTGATTAAGGGCTTCGCGCTGGATGACGAGCGCCTGAAGCAGGGGAAACGACTTTTTGGCAAGGACTATTTCGACGAGCTTCTGGAACGGATCCGGGAAATCCGCGCCAGCGAACGACGCTTCTACCAGAAGATAACCGATCTTTACGCCCTGTCCTCCGACTACAACAAAGACCTGCCCGAGACGAAGGAATTCTTTGCCTCCGTCCAGAATAAGCTTCACTGGGCCATCACGGGCAAGACTGCAGCCGAGCTCATCTATGACTCCGCCGACGCCGAAACGATTCACATGGGTTTGACGACCTGGAAGCACGCGCCTGATGGCAAGATACTGAAATCGGACGTGGACACCGCCAAGAATTATTTGAGTGAGGCCCACGTACGAGAATTGAATCAAATCGTCTCGGCCTATCTCGACCTGGCGGAAAATCGCGCGCGGCGGCAGATCTTGATGCGCATGGAGGACTGGGCGAGTTTCTTAAACAGCTTCCTCGAACTCTCCAACTACCCCATACTTCAGGACCGAGGCCGAATCAGCGCCGAGGAGGCCAGATTGAAGGCCGAACATGAGTACGAGGTTTACCGCGTCAAACAGGACCAAGACTATATTTCAGACTTCGACCGTGAGGTCAGGCGAATCCGGGGCGATATCGACAAGACGGATCTCGAATGAGACTATTGGCGGATAGTTCGATCCGGCGTAGCAATGGTCGAGGAATCCTCGGTAGTTCGGTTCCAAGCCGCACACCGCTATCCTGAGCCGCAAATTCCCGGCTATCCTACGCCAAAATCCGAAATTGTACCTACCCCCCAAATCTCCTATACTCACCCGACAGCCGCCAACTCGGCCGGCCAACATCCCAAGTGGAGAGGAAACCTGATCATGACTTTATCCCGCAGAAGATTCCTGGGCAGCGTGGGCGTGGCCGCCGCCGCGTCGTACATCATCCCGTCCACGGCC
>JBHEKR010000344.1:0-32925 GCA_041859365.1 Candidatus Hydrogenedentales bacterium | reverse complement strand
AGAAGTGACGATGAGCCCACGCCGATGTATCCATAACCATACTCCCAGCAGTAGTTTAGCGATAAAACGCTATATATGGTATGGATATTAAATATAAACCGCAACATATGGGCAATGACAAGAGCGGAGCTTGGGAACGAGAAAGCGCGTGGTGACCGGCGATAGCCTTCTACCGCCTGCAAAGTCGAGAAAGAAAATCAAGGGGCGGATTGAGGAGTAGAGGCATGCATGAAGCTAGGAAAGCGGCGGCGGCGATTCGGCTTGCCATTGAAAGAGCAGCAACATTCTTTAACCTCCACAACGAACTGCGGTTAATTTGCGGGAAAAACACAGAATCATTCTGTAGGCTCATGGAGCAGTATTCATATCTCAATTACTACAGGGAGGCTTACAATTCCATGGGCGAAGCCAAGGAATATGTCGCGAGCATTGCGGAAACCAAGGATGGGCGGTGTCTCATGATCGCGATACGAGCCGCGATGGAAGACTTGCCAGAGTTCAGTTTAATAGACGGCGATGAAAAGTCTGAATTAAGGTACATGCATTATTTTAATTATCTTGACAACGCCCACAATTTTACACAGGGCAGCGATATACTGATTGACGTTGCCTTGGAGCTTGAAGCGATAGCGACGATATCGGAAGCACGTATTACGTCTCACTAAAAGCTCCGGAGATTTTTCTCTTCGACCGGGCGGAGCGTGGGAACGAGGAATATGTCCGATCGGTCCGATAGATCGCATCAGTCGCATCCGACCTATCCGTCCTATTAGCCCAAATTTCCCTTCTTGACAGAATTACGGTATCATGCTCGATCGGCAACCGTTAGCCTCACCCGCCGCGGATCCGCGGCCCTGGAGTAGAGCATCTTATGGCACACAAGACTTCCATGAATCGCAGAAAATTCCTGACCCGCTCCTGCCGCGCCTTGGGCGTTGGGGCGGTCCTCTTCACCGGTACGAAATCGGGCAAGGCCTTTGCCGCGCGGGTCGGACCTTCCGATCAGGTTCGGATTGCCGTCATCGGCAATGGCGGCATGGGCGGACGCCACGTGGAGGCGCTGGCGGAGAACCCGAACTGCCACATCACGGCGCTGTGCGACGTGGCGAAGCAGCGCTTCAACACCTCCCTGGACAAGGTGAATGAGATGACGGGCCGTCGCCCGGAGGGCTTCCAGGATTTCCGCTATGTGCTGGATCACAAGGAAGTGGACGGTGTCTTCATCGCCACGCCGGATCACTGGCACCCGCTGCTGGCCATCATGGGCTGCCAGGCGGGCAAGGACGTGTATGTGGAGAAGCCGGCGGCACCGACGGTGGCCGAGGGCCGCGCGATGGTGGAGGCCGGGCGCCGCTATGGCCGGGTGGTGCAGTTGGGCACGCAGCAGCGCTCCATGCCCGTGTTCCAGAAGGCGATTGACGTGGTGAAGAGTGGCAAACTGGGCACAATCACTTCGGCAAGCTGCTGGGTGGGCGTGAACGACGCGTGGAGCGTGGGCACGCCGCTGGAAGAAGTTCCGAACGGCCTGGACTGGGATCTGTGGCTTGGACCGTCACCCTATGAACCCTTCTCGAAGAATCGCTTTTTCGGCTTCATGGGCAACCATGACTACGCGAAGGGCGGCCAGCTCACGAACTGGGGCGTGCACCTGATGGACATTCTCCATTGGGGCATCGGCCAGGACAAGCCGCTCAACGTGCAGGCCATGGGCACGAGCCCCCGGGGCGGTGCGGGCGGCCACAACTTTGAGACGGTGGATGCGATGTGGGAATACCCCGGTGTCAGCGTGACCTGGGAGCAGCGCCATTCGAATGAGCATGGCGGCAAGGGTTATGGCATCAAGTTCCAGGGCACCGAAGGCTCCCTGGTCGTTGACCGCGGCTCCTTCAAGGTCTTCCCCGAAAGTCTCGGCGTGGCCGAGTGGGTCGGCGAGCCGGAACGGAGCTGGGCCAACCCGGATCACCACAACAACTTCTTTGACTGCATCCGGAATCGCAAGCGTCCGGCGGCAGACATCGAGCAGGGCGTGCGCTCCACGATTCCGGTGCTCCTGGCGGGTATCGCCCTGAAGACGCGTCGGAAACTGACTTGGGACGCTGAGGTGGAGCAGTTCGTCAATGACGACGCGGCCAATCGCTATCTGAGTCGGGCCTATCGCTCGCCCTGGCACCTCTAGTAGCCGGTCCACAGCCAATAGTTGCCCTGGACTGTCTGCCCTCGTGAAGAGAACTTTGCATAACTGAGGAAAATCTCATGCTGAATAAACTTTCCCGCGCCTGTGCCGTCGCCTTGCTGGCGGCCGCTGCGCTTCCCGTATTTTCGCCGCTTCCGGCCCATGCCGCGGGTGCGGCGCGTCCCGCTTCTTTTGATGAACTCGTGGGCGACCTTCGCGGCCCGGATGAACCGAAGCGAAGCCTGGCGCGCCAGTTGATCCCCCGCGAGGGGGCGGATGCGGTCCGTCCAGTGCTGCCTCTCTTGTTCGATGCGAATGACACGGTCTCCTGGGCCGCGATGAACGTGTTGCTTGATATCTGCAACGATGTCACGAAGCCCGGCCTCGAAGCCGATCGTGCTCAGGTGGCGAATGCGTTGCTGGAATGCCTGAAGGCAACGACGAACGAGCCGCATCAATTCCTGCTGCTGCGCATCCTTCCCATTGTAGTACCCGAAGGCGCAGACCTCAGCCCCATCGCGGCGCTGCTTCATTCGGATACCGCGAAAGAGAAGGCCCGCGTGGCGCTGCAGGAAGCCAACACGACGGAGTCCCGCGCGGCGTTGCGTGGGGCGCTTCCCCAGGCGGATGCGGCCTTTGCGGTCGCCCTGATGGACGCGCTGGACAAGGTCCACGACGGGGAGAGCTATCCCCTCTTTCACCAGAAGCTGCAGAGCGGCACACCCGCCGAGCAGGCGGCTGCAGCCCGTGGCCTGGCGGCGTCGGGCGATCCGGCGCTGGCGGAACCCCTCCTCGCGCTGAGCAAGACGATTGATATCAACCACCGCTTCACGGCGGAAGACGCCGTATTGCGCCTTGCGGACAACCTGGTGAAACAGGGCGGCCGGTGGGACGGCGGTATCGCGCTGTATAAGGCGGTGCTGGCCCAGTCGGCGAATCCAGTGATCCAGGCAGGCGCGTTGAACGGCCTCGGCCGCTATGGTGATGAGACGGCACTGGACACGATCATGACGGCGTGGTCCGCGGAACCGACGGGCCTGCTGGAAGGTCCCGCCATGGCCGCGATCGAGGCCCTTCAGGGCCCGGCGATTGCCGACAAGCTGATCGCGGCCTATGACGCGCAGCCCGCGCCCGTTCAGGAGCGTCTCCTTGGCATCATGGGCCGCAAACAGGATCCGCGCTACCTGCCCATCATCGAGAAGGCGACGGGCCTGAGCGCCGCCGCGCGCATCAGCGCATTGCAGCAGTCCATGCTGCCCGAAGCAGTGGCCCCGTTGGAAGCCCTCGCGAAGAGCGGCACGGAAGCCGATGCGATCCAGGCGGACGAGGCCATTTCGCGGTTAGCGACGGCCTTCCGTGATCAGGGAAATCCGGCTGGTGCGGGCCGCGCCTATCTGGCCCAGTACCGCATCGCCAAGACCGACGACACACGCAATGCCGCGCTGGAGGGCATCAAGAGCTTTCCCGTCCCCGAAGCATATGACGAGTTGAAGGCTACGCTCGGCGAAGCGGGCCTCCTCGCGCTGCCCGTGAACGTTCTGTCGGGCATGGCCCAGGCCCTGTCCGGCGCGGGGCGCACCGAAGAGACCAAGGCCATCCGCACGGCGCTCCTCGCGCGCGCCACGGATACGGCCACAGTGCAGCGCCTGATCGAGCTTGGACCGGTGGAAGGCACGCCGGAAGAATTCGCGAAGCAGCTCGGCTTCATCAACACCTGGAAGATTGTGGGGCCCTTCCTGCTGGCGGGAGCGCCAGATGACGGCTCGCCCGTGCTGGTCAACGGCGCGGTTGATCTGGCCGCGCGCTATGGCGACGCGGCTTGGACGGACAAGGTCGCCGGTGGCGCCTTCCCCCACGTCGACCTCATGGGTTACGCCCGCGATCAAGCCCGTGCCTTTGCCGTTACCACTATCACCGTTGCCGCCGATCAGGACGCGGTCCTGCGGCTCGGCAGCGACGACGGCATCCGCGCCTGGGTTAATGGCGTGAAGGTGCACGACAACGTCGTTGACCGAGGTGTCGCCCTGGACAACGATCTGGCGCCCATCAAGCTGAAGGCCGGCGAGAATGCCATCCTGCTGGAAATCATCCAGCACGCAGGCGGCTGGGGCTACATCGCCCGGCTGACGACGCCGGAAGGCGCACCGCTGGCGTTTGAGATTGTTACGAAGTAGATTGATAGCGGGGACGGCAGGGACGACAGCGACGGCAGAAATAGCTGCCTGACTCACTCCTGCCGTCCCTGAAGTCCCTGTTGTCCCTGCAACGATTAAGACGACTTCGCGTATGGAAAACCTTCGAATTCAACGGTTGCTGAAAGCGGGCGAGTCTCGCGCTGTGGAGTTCAAGGCGTCCCGAAATGCGTTGAACCGCGACATCTACGAGACGGTCTGCGCGTTCTTGAATTGCGAAGGCGGCGACATTCTCCTCGGGGTTGCGGACGATGGTACTATTCAGGGCGTCGACCCGGAATCCCTGGCGCAGATGCGGCGGGATTTCGCCAATGCCATCAACAACCCGCAGATCATCAATCCCCCCTGCTACCTCGGCGTCGAGGAAGTCGAATCGGATGGCGCGATCATCCTGCATATCCTGGTCCCGCCGAGCTCCCAAGTCCATCGCTGCAAGGGCCGGATTTATTTTCGGAACGAGGACGGTGACTTCGACATCACCGACGACCAGGACCGTGTGTCATGGCTCTACCTGAACAAGCAAAGCCACTACTCCGAAAACACGATCTATCCTTATGCCGAGTTGGCGGATCTACGGCCCGAGTTGTTGGACCGTGCACGCCGGATGGCGGCTTCGATTCAACGCAACCACCCCTGGGCCGGATTGGACGACACCGGGTTGTTGTCCAGCGCCCGGCTCTTCCAGCGGGACTATCAACGCGGTACCGAAGGCCTGACGCTGGCGGCGATTCTGTTGTTTGGAAAGGACACGACGATTCTGTCCGTGTTGCCCCATCACAAGACGGACGCGATTCTGCGGCGTGTCGACGTTGATCGCTATGATGATCGTGACGACATTCGCACAAATTTGTTTGAGAGCCACGACCGACTGACGACCTTTGGAGAAAAACACCTGAACGACCCTTTCTTCCTCGACGGGATCCAGCGGGTCAGTGCGCGAAGCCATATCCTGCGGGAGATCGTGGGAAATATGCTGATCCACCGCGAGTACAGCCATGCCTTCCCCGCCAAGCTGGTGATCGAGGGCGAGCGCCTATACGCGGAGAACAGCAACCGACCTCATGGTCACGGCCCCATCGATCCCCGGCTTTTTTCGCCCTACCCGAAGAATCCGATCATCGCCCGAGTGTTTAAGGAAACCGGGCTGGCCGACGAGCTGGGCTCCGGCGTGCGGAAGCTGTTTAAATTCGGCAAGGCCTTCGCCGGGCATGACCCGGTGTTGGTGGAGGATGATATCTTTCGGGTGAGTTTGCCGATTTCCGAGGGTGTGGGAGAGGAATCTGACGTCGGGTTGGTAGATGGGTTGGTCGATGGGTTGGTAGAAAGTAAGGTGAAAAGTACGGTGAAAAGTACGGAGATAAGCGATTGTCCGGTAAAGGGTTCGGGAGAAAGTAAAGCAAAAATTGCAGTGAAAGGCGCTGAGAAAAGTTCGGTGAAAAGTTCGGTGAAAGGTTCGGTCAAAGGTTCGGTGAAAAGCGGTACGACTGCCGAAGCCGTGCTCCTGCTCGTTCAAGCGAACCCCGACATCACTATTCCCCTTATCGCCGAAGAACTCGGACTGACAAAACGTGCCATTGAGAAGCAAATGTCCTTGCTCAAGCAGTCCGGTCGCCTGAAACGCGTTGGCCCCGATAGAGGCGGTCATTGGGAAGTCATCCCATGAAGCGGCATGAACTCCATGTTTACTCCGAAGAAGCGATGGCCGCGCTTCAGTTCTTTCTTAGCCATGTCGTGCTCCCGCGCAAGCGCGAGCGGTATCTGGCCCTCATCGCCCACCCCCAGTCACGTCACAAATTTCTCTCCACCTTTCACCACAAATTGTTCTTTGACCTGGACCCCGCAAAGCGAATCGAAGCGCTCACAGCGAAACAGATCCAATTGCCTGGATACTTCTTTTCCCCATACAATCACGATTGTCTGGGCGATGCGGTGGATACGCTCCATGAGATTTTATCGACGGACAAAGAATCTTTTTTACTGATAACGAGCGATGGAACATTCGGCGTATACGGACCCGAAGATTATATCAATGACCGAGAATACTACGCGGCATAAACCCCCTTTACCGTTTCTCCGCACGCTAGACGTGCCCCACACAAGCAAACCAGTTGGAGATTTCAAAACACCATGATTACAGCAACCCTACTCGCGACCGCCTTCTGCGTTGCCGCCGAACCCTCGGTGCTTTTCGAACGCCAGAAGATCGGCACGACCACCTTTGAGGCGGCGTCCATCTTCGACGTGAATAACGACGGCCATCTGGATCTCGTCTCCGGTGAATACTGGCATGAAGGTCCGGACTACACGAAGGCCCACAAGATCTGCACCATCATGCAGGCCGACGATTACTACGACGACTTCAGCGATTACCCCATGGATGTGAACGGCGATGGCTTCCTGGATATCGTCACGGGCGGCTGGTTTGGTGGCGCGCTTCAGTGGCGCGAGAATCCGAAGGGCCGTCCCGTGGAATGGGTGACGCACGAAGTGGCGAAGACGGGCAATATCGAGCGGAATTCTTTCTATGATCTGGACGGCGACGGCTTTGAGGAGGTGTTCTGCACCACCTCACCGGTCCACTTCTTCCGCCTCGTGCGGGATGAGAAGGGCAAGCCCCAAGGCCGCTTCGAGCAGTACACGATCACCGAGGGCGGCGGCGGTCATGGCTTTGGCGTCGGCGACGTCAACGGCGACAGACGCCCCGACATGATCTTCGCGGGCGGATGGCTGGAAGCGCCGGAGAATCCCTACGATGTGAAGGCCTGGAAGTGGCACAAGGAATTTGAGCTGGCCAAGGGCATGGCCTCGGTGCCGATTCTTGTCCACGACGTGAATCAGGACGGCAAGAACGATATCATCGTCGGCGGCGCGCACAACTATGGCCTCTGGTGGCAAGAGAATCTCGGCGGCGGCCAGTGGAAGGAGCATGTGGTCGAGGAACACCGCAGCCAGTTCCATGAGATGCAATTATCCGACATCGACAACGACGGTGAACTGGAGCTGGTGACTGGCAAGCGCTTCCGTGCCCACCGTGGCCATGACCCTGGCGAGTACGATCCCCTCGGCCTCTACTATTACGACATCGCCGCCGAAGGCTTCACCCGTCACACCCTGGACTACGGCCCCCACACCCGCGCGAGTGGTGCCGGCATCTACCTGTGGATCGCCGACATCGACGGCGATGGGTGGAAAGACATCCTCGCTCCGGGCAAGGAAGGGCTTCACCTCTTCACAAACCTGGGCCGATAGGGCGCGGGAAGTAACCAGGAACTCAATTGGACCGATCAGTCTGATCCCACTGATCGGTCCGATTTTTTTGGCGGGGCGTCAATAGTTTTTCAGGGCCTCCCGACAAAATCCCAAAAAGAATGTGGCAAAGCCGTCTCGGCTGTGATTCTCTTTGTAACTCGTGACCGTGAAGATGCCCCCTATACTGCCGGTCGCTTTCGTTGAGCGAATCACAGGCGGGACGCCCGTGCCACATTCTTTGGTCGACTGCCAATAAGACCAATTACGGTGCAGCCTCCTCATCCTTCTTCTTCAGCAGCAAGAGCTTCCCCTTCTCTCCCGCAAGCCAGGAGTCATAAGGCACTTCCTCCACTTTGGAGAAGCCGGCCCTCGGCAGCCAGGAGATCGCGTAGCGATCCTCCACCACCCACCAGCCCATGGGGCCCGCGTTCAGGAAGGCCCCCGCGCCTTGACGCTCGATGTAATACGGACTCGTAAGCCAGCCGTTGAATTCGTAGCCGCCGTCGATCTGCTCAGCGGTGAGTCCCTGCTCGCTCATGAGCCGGTTGGCCATGGCCCAGCGGGTCGTATTCCAAGCCAAGTAGTCCTGCAGGCAAACTACGCTGAATATATAAAGCGCCGCGAGGCTGCCCCAGGCCAGCAGGCCTTGTCCGCGTCCGCGCCCGATCGGCGCCATGGCCACGAGCAGCACGACGGGCACCAGCGCACCGATCAGGTAGCGGTCAAAGCGCACGGGCACCCAGGGGTGATACAGGGAGGCCACCATGAGGACCGCCCAGACCATGAGAAAGCACTGCTGCCGTCGCCGCGCATCGCGCAGGGGGCGGCGCCCGTCGCCGGGGATCAGGACGACCCAGCGAATTGTACCCGCGAGCATCCAGCCCGCCGCCGCGAGGCCCAGCAGCGTGGGGAGCCACCACCATGCGCCGATGGTCACGGGCCGCCAGAGGTAACTGCCCATGTTAATGCCGCGCAGCGTCATGGGGCCCACCCCGGTATCGAAAAACATGTTGCCCAGGAAAGGTATTCGGTTGGGCATTGAACCGCAAACCGCCGCCGCGAGCGGCAGCATGACGAGGACGAATCCGATGGCCCGCCGCTGCCACTTCCCCTCTTTATAACGGAACCAGTAGGCCACGGCCCCGACGGCCAGAGGCAGCACGAAGAGTCCCAGGTAGGTCATGGAGACGCCGTAGAATTTGAAGCCACCGAAGATTCTCTCGCCCATGGTGTCGCCCAGCAGGTTGGGGTTCCAGGCATAGCCCATTTCCGCCGCATGGGAGGGCAGCATTTTGAGCAAGCACCAGGCGGCCGCCCACGGCAGAAGCAGCGACAGAATGAGCGGGATGGAAGCCCGTTGCCGCCAGCGCGCCTCCCACGGGCACAGGGACAACACGAAAGCCGCGGGAATGAGGACCGCGAACTGCCGGGTCAAGAGCGCGGCAGCGCCAAAGAGGGAACCGAGAAGCACCCATTGCCAGCGCGGGGATTGCAGGGCGCGGAGGTAAAAAAGCCCCGATACGGCCATGAGCCCGACGAAGGGCACATCGGTCATAAAGGTGTAGCCCAGATTCATCATAAGGGGATTGGCGATGATCACGCAGCCGGCCAATGTGGCGATCGGTGGCCGCACCCGAAGCTGCAGGGCGGCCAGCGACGTGCACAGGGCCGCGGCGAGCCAGAGCACGAGGGTGGAGCAGCGCAGGGACAGGAAGCTGAAGCCAAACATCCCGCAAAAGAGCCGCCCCCACCACGCCTGGCCTACAAACGCGGCCGTGGAGAAGATGTGGCCCTCGTAATGCCCGGTTTCCATCCAATCCTTCACGGCCTGGGCATAGACCCAGTCATCGTTCAGGGGAAATTCGCCCACAGGTGGGACCAAAGCAAGAGTCAGCGCCCACAGGGCCAGCACCACACTGAGGACAACGACACGATGCCACCAGGGGCAGGGCGAAAGCTCGTCGGTCGATGGTTTCACCATGGCCCGGCGCTACTTGAGGTGTTTGTCGAGGTATGCGGCCACTTTGACCCGGTGGTCGCCCTGCAGTTCGATAACGCCGTCCTTAAAGGCCCCGCCCGCCGCGCAGTGCTTCTTCAGCGCGGTCACCAGGGCGGTCCCGTCGCCCGAGACGTTCTGGATGACGGTGGCCAGTTTGCCGCCCGGTCGCTTTTCATAGGTCAGCGGCCAACCGCCCTTGCGGGTCTTGGCGACACGCCAAGCCGCCTTTGGCGTATCCACGACGATCTCGGCCTTCGGTTTGGGCGGCGCCACGGGCTCTCTGGGCAATTCCCCACGAAGGGATCCCAGTGCCCCGAAGGGGGAATCGGTCAAGGCGGTTCGCGGGGCATTTATATCGATTTTGGAGTTTTTGGCGCTCATGGTGAAATTGTAGCAGTTGATAGTTGATAGTTGATAGTTGATAGCGGGCAGGTGGTTGCTGGCGAGAGCAAGAAATGCTTTGTTGGTCTTGTGGGTCGTATGGGCTCACCTCCCCTCCCCTGCCTATCCCCCTCCCCTGCCTATCCCCCTCCCTGCCCCCTGCCAACCGCCAACCGCCAACCGCCAACCGCCAACTGTCAACTGTCAACTGTCAACTATCAACTATCAACTCCTCATTCCTCGGTGGTATACTTCCCCTAGAGGATTATGGGCCATGCTCTGCCAGAAGTGTCATAAGAAACGCGCGACCATTCGCTACGCTGAAGTTGTTGACGGACACGTCACCGATCAGTTCTGGTGCAAAGACTGCATGGCCCTCCAGCGGAGTGCAAGCGAGGGTTTTGAGCTGTCCGAGGTCCCCTCGGCGCGGCCGAGTAAAGCGTCTATCCACAAGGTGGTCAGCCGTGTGGTTCGGGCGCAGCGTACGTGCCCCCAATGCGAGACGCGGCTTCAGAGTGTACTGGACACGAAGATGATGGGGTGTCCGGCGTGCTATGTGCAGTTTGCCGATGAAATACCCGCGCTGGCCGCCAAGCTCCATGAGGCCCAGGTCCACCGGGGCAAGGCGGCCCACCCGTCCGATGTGCGCACCCAGTTGCGCTCCGACCTCCAGACCAAGCGTGCCCTCTTGCGCAGTGTGCTCAAGTCGGAAAACTATGAGGCTGCCGCGCAATTGCGCGATGAAATACGGGAGCTCGAAGGCGGATTGTATGCATCCGGCCCGGGGGCGGAATAAGCCATGACGCTGGATACGATTCTATCGCGGGACCCGCAATGGCAACGGGGCGAAGGGGCTCCGAACGCGGAGACGGTGGTGCTTACGCTGTGCAATCTGGGGCGCAACCTCAATGATATGCCCTTTCCCGCGCTGTGTAATCCGGATGAGCGCAGTTCCGTGGAGGATCGCCTCCTCCGCGTTTTCGACCAGTTCAACCTGCTGGCGACGGGCGAATACTTCAGTCTGGTTGATCTCCGCGCTTCGGACGTGCAATTGCTGGCCGAGCGCCAGCTTATTACGCTGAATCTCACCACCCCACGCAAAGGACAGGGCATCTACATCGCCCACGACCAGTCCCTCAGCATTCTGGTAAACGACGAAGATCACTATTGCATCCGCGTCCTTTCCTCGGGGCTTGACCTTCAGGATGCGTGGATTCGCGCCAGTCGCATGGACGACCTCCTCAGCGGGGTACTGGATATCGCTTTTTCGCCCACCCTGGGCTTTCTGACACGAAATCTCAACCATCTGGGCACGGGACTGAAGTTGAGCCTGCTGCTCCACCTCCCCGCCTGTGTTCAGGAGGGAGCGCTCCACGAGATCCATGCCCTGACCGAACCGCAGAACCTCGATTTCAGCGGCATCGGCACGGGTGTGCCCGATCTGCACCCCGCCGACAAGCAGGAGTTGAGTGATCGCTGGCCGGTCTACAGTCAGGCGCTTTATAACGGCATGGGCGGCTTCATGCCCCGTGGAATGCACGAAACCGAGGGGGACCTCTTCCAGCTCAGAAACCGGACGACGCTGGGCCACACGGAGGAGGAAATCATCTTCCGACTCAAGCAGTGCGCCACTGAAATCATCCGCAAAGAGGCCGAACTGCGAGAGAAGCTGCGCGAGAAGAGCGTCGAGGTGCTCCAGGATCGCGTCGAGCGGGCCCAGGCCCTGGCCGCCAGCGCCCGTCTCATCCCTTTTGAGGAGAGTTTTTCCCTGTTGTCTTCTCTTCGACTGGGAGTCTCCCTGGGGTTCCTCCCCGGTCAGACAGTGGCAGACCTGAACGGATCACTGATACACTGTCAGGGAGCCCACGTGGAGCGGCAGCTTCAATCAGGGTCTGGCGCCCTGGATGATCTCAGCCTGAAGCGCATGCGGGCGAAGCAATTCAAAGCACAGTTTGCGCCCGCTCAGGGCTGATTGGACCCGCGCCGCGGGGTACAGGGTTTGCAGGTAATTTGGTGCGCCGCAACAGTTTGATGTAGCGCACGGGCAGTACGGAAACCAATGGCCTCTCCCGCGCCTATCCTGGCGCCGGTTGGCCGTAAAGAAAGGATCACCACATGTGGGAACGATTTACGGAGCGCGCCAAGCATGTTGTCAGTGCCGCACGTGAAGAGGCCACCCGCCTGGGTAGCGAATATGTGCGGACCGAGCACATCCTCCTTGGGCTTTGCCGCGAGCCCGAAGGGATCGCCGCGCGCGCCCTCGAAAACCTGGGTGTCGATATAGAAGCCCTGGCCATCGAGATAGAGCAGCAGGTGCAGCCCGGTTCCGCCGTAGTTTCCGGCGACGAAATCGCCTTTACGCCCCGCGCCAAGAAGGTGCTGGAGCTTGTGGTGGAAGAAGCGCGGCGCTTCAACCACAGCTATATCGGCACGGAGCACATCCTTCTCGGCCTCCTGAAAGAGGGCGAGGGCATTGCCGCCAAAGTATTGCAGGATATGAAGATAGACCTTGGTCGCATCCAGGCCGAAGTGATCCGCCTGCTGGGTGACCAGGGCCGCTCGGGTGGCGAACAGGCCCAGACGGGCAAAAAATCGCAGACGCCCGCGCTGGACAATTTCGGTCGCGACCTTACCCAGCTTGCTCGTGAAGAGAAGCTCGACCCGGTCATCGGTCGCGAGGGGGAGATCGAGCGCGTGATCCAGGTGCTCAGCCGACGCACAAAGAATAACCCCGTGCTCATCGGCGAAGCTGGCGTTGGCAAGACGGCGATTGTGGAGGGTCTGGCCCGGGCGATTATTGCCGGTGATGTGCCTGACCTGCTGCTGAAAAAGCGCGTGTTGACGCTGGATCTGGCCGGCGTGGTCGCGGGCACCAAGTATCGCGGCCAGTTTGAAGAACGCCTCAAATCCGTGATGAAGGAAATCCGCCGCGCGGACAATATCATCCTCTTCATTGACGAGCTCCACACAATCGTGGGAGCGGGCGCCGCCGAAGGCGCGGTGGACGCCGCCAACATGCTCAAGCCGGCCCTGGCCCGCGGTGAGCTCCAATGCATCGGCGCCACGACGATGGACGAGTACCGCAAGTATATCGAGAAAGACGCCGCCCTGGCCCGCCGCTTCCAGACGATTTTGGTGGAAGCGCCCAGCGTGGAGCAGACCATTGAGATCATCAAGGGTCTGCGTGACAAGTACGAAGCCCACCACCGGGTGAAGTTCTCCGACGAAGCGGTCATCGCCGCCGCCAAGCTCTCGAACCAGTATATCGCCGACCGTTTCCTGCCCGATAAGGCCGTGGACGTAATCGACGAAGCTGGCAGCCGCGCGCGTCTGCAGATCACCACGCGCCCCCATGCGCTGAAGGAGATTGAGCTCGAAATCGAGGCGATCACGCAGGAGAAGGAGTCGGCGATTCGTCGGCAGGAATACGAGAAGGCCGCCGCGCTCCGCGACAAGGAGCGGACCTACATCAACAAGCTCGAAGACAAGAAGCGGGAGTGGGAGTTGAAGCGGGATTCGGCCGAAACGGTCATCAACGAAGAAGATATCGCCTATATCGTGTCCAAATGGACCGGTGTCCCCCTTACGAAGCTGGAAGAGAAAGAGTCCGAACGGCTCCTGCGCATGCGCGAAGAGCTGCACCGTTCGATCATTGGGCAGCACGAGGCCATCGATTCCATTACCAGGGCGATTCAGCGCTCCCGCGCGGGCTTCCGGGATCATGCGCGGCCTGTGGGCTCTTTCCTCTGCCTTGGACCGACGGGCGTGGGCAAGACGCTGATGGCCAAGACCCTGGCGACCTTCCTCTTCGGCAACGAAGACGCCCTGATCACCGTGGATATGTCCGAATACATGGAACGCTTCGCCGTTTCGCGCCTGACCGGGGCCCCTCCCGGCTACGTGGGCTACAACGAAGGCGGGCAGTTGACCGAGCAGGTCCGGCGCCGCCCCTACTCGGTGGTGCTCTTCGACGAGATCGAGAAGGCCCATCCGGACGTGTTCAACGCCCTGCTTCAGGTGCTCGAGGAAGGCCAGATGACCGATTCCACCGGTCGCCGCGTCGATTTCCGCAATACGGTCATCATCATGACGAGCAACGTGGGCGCGCGACGTATCGGCAAGGGCGGCGGGACCCTGGGCTTCCAGCGCGACGACCAGGAATCCATGTACCAGAAAATGAAGGAACGGGTGATCGAAGAGGCCAAAAAAGTCTTCAATCCCGAGTTCATGAATCGTCTGGACGACACTCTGGTTTTCCACCGTCTGACGGACGAACAATTGATTGATATTGTGGATATTCAGGTCAAGGATATGGTGGAACGGGTGGCGGCAAAGGGTGTACACTTGCGTCTGCGCCACGAGGCCAAAGAGTTCCTTGTTCGCTTGGGAAGTAACGAGGAATACGGCGCTCGGCCCCTGCGGCGCGCGGTACAAACCTACATCGAGGATCCCCTGGCGGAATTGCTGCTCCGGGGCAACTTGGAACCTGGAACCAAAATCGAAGTCTGGCCCTCGGACACGGAAGACAAACTCGTGTTTGAACAGGCTGAATTAGCTGCGGAAGGTATCACTACTTGAAGAAACTAGCGTTGGGTCTCGCCCTCGCGCTGTTCACTGTCTTTACCCAATCCCAGGCGGTCGCCCAGGCGGGCGGTACCGTTGGGGAGGTGCGTATCGACGGTCTGGAACGCGTTAGTGAACAGTTGGTCCGTTCGAAGCTGGAAGTGCAGGCCGGGCAGGAATACAACCCGCTCGCCGTCTCCCGCGACATCCGCCGCCTGAACGAGCTGGGGTTCTTCACCCAGATCCAGGCCGATGCCGCACGCGAGAACAACGCCCTCACGATCACCTACATTGTTGCCGAGAAATAGGTCATTGAAAAGGTCCTGGTCATGGGCAACAAGAAGATCAAGGAACGGCGCATCCTCTCGGCCCTTTCCATGCGCGAAGGCGATCCGTTCATTCCCGAGGCCTACGAGGAGGAGCGTATCTCCATTCTGGGCCTCTATGAGGGCAAGGGCTTCGCCAACACCACGGTGGACGTGGTGGCCGAGCGCGTGGGCCCCTCCCGCATGCGCCTGATTTACACGATCCAGGAAGGCCAGAAGGCCAAGATTCGCAGCATCAACTTCGAGGGCAACGACACCCTTTCCGGACGCAAGCTCCGCAAGCTCATGGCGACGAAGCGCGCCTGGTGGTTCCTGGGCGGCAAGTACGAGGAAGAAAAGCTCGAATTCGATCTCCAGCAGATCATCAACAACTACGGCGACTTTGGTCGGCTGGAGGCGGAGATCACCAAGACGGACTTGCTCTACAGCGAGAACGGCAAGAAGATGGATCTCACGGTTCACCTCCAGGAAGGTCCGGAGTACAAGCTGGACAATCTCGAGATCGCCGGCAACGCGGTGTTCGACGACGACGAACTTCTGGAGCAGGTGGAGGTCACCGCGGGCGAAGTGCACAACAAGTCCCAGGTGGAGAAAGACGCGGCGGAACTTCAGGACGGCTACCAGAGCAGCGGTTACGTTGCGGCGGCTGTTTCCCCGGTGGTGATTCTGGACAAGGAGAACAAGACCACCCGGGTGACCCATAAAATCGAAGAAGGGGACCTGAAGTATATCCGCGAGGTCAAGATCATCGGCAATGAGTTGACCAAGGACGAAGTTATCCGCAGGCAGCTTGCGCTCGAACCGGGCGACCGCTATGACGGCTCGCAGCTCGAACTGAGCAAACGCAATCTTCAGCGGACGGACTACTTTGAAAACGTTCGCACCAACCTTAATTTCGCGGACGACGAAGATCTCTTTACCGACCTTATCTTTGACGTGGAAGAAGGCAAACAGGGCAACTTCAACTTCGGCGCTGGTTTCAGCAGCGACGACGGTTTGGGCGGTTTCGCGGAGTTGCGGCTGAACAATTTCGACATTACGAACTGGCCGAATTTTACCGGCGGCGGCCAGCAGCTGGCCCTGAAATTTAATATCGGCAGCCAGCGCGACCAGTACTCCTTGAGCTTCACCGATCCCGAATTCATGGGGTATCCCTTCGCCGTAGGCTTCGACGTATTCGACGACTCCTACCAGATTCGGGGTGGTGCGGATTACACGGAAGATCGCCAGGGCGGCCAGTTGCGTCTGGGTAAGACCCTTTCCAACTACGTCACCATGCGCTCGGCTTTGCGTCATGAGACCACGGAGATCACGGGCCTCCCCTTTTTCGTGAACCCGATTATTCGGCGCCAGGCGCAGGAGAGCACCACGATCAGCCTGCAGAACGAGTTTGAGCGGAACACACTCGACACACTCCGGGATCCGGCGGACGGCAGCAAGCATGTGCTGAGCCTCGAATTTGCCGGTCTCGGCGGTGACAACGACTTCTACAAGTTCTTCCTGGATTCCCAGTGGTACCGCGCGCTGGACGGCGAGGAGAAGTGGATTCTGTCCTTCCGCTCCCGTGAAGGTTACGTTGCGGAATATGGCAATTCCGAATATGTCCCGCTTACCGACAAGTTCTACGCGGGTGGAACAAACACCGTCCGTGGCTATGACAATCGCGATATCGGCCCCAAGGCGAAGGAGTATATCTTCTTCGGTGATGAGTTCCCCCTGGGTGGCAACATCACCTACATCGGCAATCTGGAGTTGAAGTACAAACTTACCGAGCAGATGCGTTTCTACACGTTCCTGGACGCCGGTGGCGTGTGGGACGACAGCGACTTCGACTTCGGCGAAATGCGCTACAGTGCCGGTATCGGTATCGGCATGGAAGTGCCCCGCCTCGGACCGATTCGCGTCGACTACGGCATCCCGCTCAACGCCGACGAAGACCAGGGCAGCGGACGGCTCCACCTGATCTCGGGTATCCGGTTCTAGTTTTCCCCCTCTGCCCCGCGGGCCTCCATCGGCCCGCGGGGCTTGTTTCTTGCATGAATTTTGCCTGTCTTGATATAATCGCGTATTACCCCCGGATAACTCCGGGCTCCGTCACACGTTCACTGCGGACAGACTGCAATGGGCTGTCCAATGGATACCGGGCGGGGTGGGGCACCTGAGAAGCCCCGGCCAACGCCGCGCGGCAGTGCTCACATATCCTGGTTGCGCTTACACTAACGACTCTAGAAAAAAGGAACGAAACTCGTGACACATGCACTGAAAAATTTCGTGATCGCGTCCGCCTGCTGCGCGCTCTTTGCCGCCTTCGGATCCACCCATGCGTTCGCCCAGGATGCCAGTTACAAGATCGGTGTCGTAAACATGCAGGAGGTGCTCGCCAAGTACGACAAGCGCAAGTCCAAGTATGACGACCTCCAGAAGCAGGTGGACGCCCTCCAGTCCGGTATCGACGCCAAGTCCAAGGCGATCGAAGCGGCCAAGGCCGACTATGACAAGAAGCAGAAGGAAGGCAAGATCGCTTCCGAAGAACTTTCTGCGCTGGAGCTTAAGATCCGCAGCGACTATGTCGATTACCAGGCCGAGCTGACCCGCAGCCAGCAGAAGATCGACAGCATGGAAGAGGAAGTGCTGAAGCAGGTCCTTAAGGACGTCCAGGAAAAGCTCGAAGCCATCGCCACGGCCGGCAAGTACCATCTGATCCTGAACCACCGCAGCGGCCCCAATGGCGCGGTGCTCTATGCCGCGCCCGCCATCGACATTACCTCCCAGGTTCTTGCCGAGTTGAACAAGTAACCCACGGCGGTTGCTCTCCATGTTGATACAGCTTGCATAATCGCGGCGCGTACCAGGCGGTTGACGCCTGGTACGCGCTTGATTATAGGACTGGTTGCACGATAGAAATGGAATTCCCATGAATTTGACCGTCGGCGACATAGCCGCTCTGGTGGGCGGACAGGTCTCCGGAGACTCCTCCGTCAAGATCACCGGCGTCAACGGTGTCGACGAAGCTGGCGAGGGCGACCTCTGCTTTATCCGGGGAGCCCAGTACTTCGCACAGTTGGAGAAATCGGGAGCCTCGGCGGTTCTCATTCAGGAAGCCCCGGAAGGTCTCGCCATTCCCGCGATCCTGGTGCCCAAGCCCGACCTGGCCTTCGCCATGGTGTTGAAGTACTGTGAAACACAGCAGCTTCGTCACCCCTCGGGCATTCACCCCGCCGCCGTTATTGACCCCTCGGCCACCCTGGGCGAGAACGTGGCCATCGGCGCCTGTGCGGTCATCGATGCCGATGTGCACCTCGGAGACGGGGTCGTCATCTATGCGGGTGTCTATGTGGGGCACGCGTCGCGCATCGGCGCGGGCAGCATCATCTACCCCAACGTGACCATCCGGGAAGAAACAGAAATCGGCGCGGGTTGTATTGTACATGCGGGCGCTGCAATCGGCAGCGACGGATTCGGTTACGCTCCCCTTGAAGGCGCCTGGATGAAGATCCCCCAGGTTGGGCGGGTGGTGCTGGAGGATGATGTGGAAATCGGGTCCTGTACCTCCGTGGATCGGGCGACTTTTGGCGAAACGCGCATCGGAAAAGGTACGAAAATTGACAATCTGGTCCAGATCGGACACAATGTGCGCATCGGCGAACACTGTGCGCTGGCGGGCATGGTGGGTGTTGCGGGCAGTGCGCAGTTGCGTGATCGCGTCCAGGTGGGCGCGTCGGCGGGGATTAAAGGCCATATCACGGTGGGCGATGGCGCCATGGTTGCCGCACGCAGCGGCGTCGTAAAGTCCGTGGAGCCCGGTGCCGTCGTATCGGGTTTCCCAGCCATCGATCACGACGAAGAACGCCGGGTCATGGTTGCACAACGACGTATTCCAGAGCTGATCCGGCGGATCAGGAACCTGGAGCGCGAACTGGAAGCATTGAAAGAACAGCTTACATGAGCAAACAGAAAACGATCAGCAAGCCTGTTTCATTCTCCGGTATCGGACTCCACACGGGAAGTCTGACCACGGTTACCTTTAAGCCCGCCCCCGAGAATTCCGGAATTACGTTCTTCCGCGTGGACATCAAGGACAGCCCCCCCATCCCCGCGAACATCGATTACGTGGTGGATGTATCCCGGGGCACGACCATCGGGATTGGCGATGCGAAGGTCCACACGGTGGAGCATGCGCTGGCGGCCATGGTGGGTCTGGGAATCGACAATCTGAACATTGAGCTCGACGCCGAGGAAATCCCCAACGGCGATGGCAGCTCGCTCCCGGTCATGTCCACCCTTCAGAAGGCCGGCATCGTGGAGCAGGACGCCGAGAAGCAGTACATCAAGGTGGATCGCCCCGTCTACTACCGTCAGGGCGATGTCACGCTGAGTATTCTGCCCGCGGATGAGCTTCGGGTCTCCATGACGATTGCCTATGACCACGTGGCCATCGGCACACAGTACGCCTCCTACACCATTACCGAAGACACCTTCGCCCGGGAAATTGCCCCGGCGCGCACTTTCTGCTTCCTTCGCGAAGTGAAGATGCTTCAGGAAAAGGGCCTCATCCGTGGCGGGAGCCTGGAGAGCGCCGTGGTCATCGGCGACGACACGATTCTCAACGACGAACTCCGTTTCCCCGACGAGTTCGTGCGCCACAAAATCCTGGACCTCATTGGCGATATGTACCTGCTGGGACGTCCCGTGAAAGGCCATGTGGTCGGCGTCAAGGGCGGCCACGAAAAGAATGTGCTGTTCTCCAAACAGATCCGCGACACCATGGCCAACGGCAATGGAAAGCGTCAGGTTGATCGGCGTCCGCTCCCAACCTTGAACACGCCGCCGGCGCTCGACGTCAATAAAATCATGAAGATCCTCCCCCACCGCTATCCTTTTCTGCTGGTGGACCGGATTCTTTCCTTTGTTCCCATGGAGCGGGTCACGGGCATTAAGAATGTCAGCGTGAACGAGCCCTTCTTCCAGGGGCACTGGCCCGAGACGCCGGTAATGCCGGGGGTCATGATCATCGAGGCCATGGCACAGGTTAGCGCCGTGTTGATTTTTGGTGACAATCGCGATCCCGACGGCAAGCTGGCCTTCTTCCTGGGCGTGGACAAGGCGCGCTTCCGCCGCACGGTCGTTCCCGGTGACCAGCTTGTGATCGAATGCGAGATGGTACGCCGCCGCAAGAACGCGTGCAAGGTGGCCGCCAAGGCCCTCGTCGATGGCGTCGTCGTTGCCGAAGCCGTGATGACCTTCGGGCTGATGACCCCCGACAGCCGCCTCACAGAATAGACTTGGACATACCCCGAAAACACGAAAGGCGCTCCCTCCGGGGAGCGCCTGATTCTTTTTGTCCACACTTTTTCACATCGATTCGCGGGGTCTCAAGGCTGTGGCGATGGCTCGATTTCAGCCCGTTGCGCCCAACAACGCCTGTGCTTTTTCCAGTACGATATCTTCCCGTTGCTGGAAGAGCGCGGAACCATTGACCCGATCGATTGCGACGCTTTCCTGCGGCGTCACAGCACCCTCGCCCCGCGCGTCCGCTGTGGCCTGAATCCTGCCCGTGGCATCGAGCGAACGACGATCCGGCACGTAAACCACATAGCCGCCCGGCAGGGTAATCTCCAGATTCGGTGTGCCCGGCGAGCCGTAGGTCGGCGAAGCGCCACAAACGCGAACATTCTTGCGGCCCTGAAGGAAGTGGGCGAGAGACTCCGCAGGGCCCATCGTATAGCCATCCACCAATACCACAATCGGCCCTTCCCAGGCGGGCAACTGGGGCTCGACTTCGATGGTGTCTTCGCTCTCGACGAGGAAGGTCTCCAGTTCGCTGTCCCAAAGGGAGGGCGTCTCGTAGAATGCGGGTTCGGCGACGAAGGAGGAGAGCAGTTTCGGCGAGAGCGTGGCATCGCCCCCCTGAGTGCCCCGAAGATCGAGAATGACCCCTTTGGCTTCTCCGTCGATCGCCGCTTTCACCGCCGTCCGGAAATCCCGCGTGGGAAAGGGCGTGGAGAAGGTTGGGGCAATCGCCGCGATGCGAATGTACTGAACATCGCCGGGAAGTTCGCGCGACTCGATGGGGCTGTCAAAGAGCTCCACGGGCTTCCACAGCGGCCGGGAGAGCGCAAGGGTGGCGAAATCGTCGAACTCCATCTGGAGCTCCGCTGTCGCCTTCTCCGGGGCGTCGGGATTCATCCACGTCAGTTCACAGGCCTCCCCGTTGCGTCCCCTGGGCAGCCAGACGAGTTGCTGCTGGAGTCTCCCCTGCGGCGTAGCGGCGGGCGCATCCGCCCAGAACACGGACGTTTCCTCCAGAGCCCTGGCGACTGGCTTACCGCCCCACTCCAGGATAGCGGCGCCCCATTGGATACCCGCTCGTTCCGCCGGGCCACCGGGGATGATCCCGCAGACCATTACGGTGCCGTCGGAAAGCTGGGTGAGGGCCATGCCAACCGAGGCCCCTTCGGCCTCGCCGCGCATAAATTCATTGGGGTCAAACTGAATGTTACCGTCGGGAATCGAATAGAAATACTTGCGGAGGGCGAGATACCAGCCGTCGGGATCCTTGGCGGCTTCGGCCGCGGCCACTTCGGGGGCTATGGCGGCATAGAGCCCATTCCAGTCCACGCCCTTGTGTTCGGTGTAGGCATACTCCCGGGACAGTCGCGCGTGAAGTATATCGAAGGCCTTCGTCCAGGAACGGCTACGGAGATCGTTCTCGGTACGCAGCAGAGCGGGCAGGGGAATATTCGGCACGGGCACTTCAATCCCCGTGACGGGAATTCGCGCCTTCGTCGTGCAGCCGCCCAAAGCAACCGCAGCCATCGCCAAAAGGGCAGCCAGACCTAATCCTGACGTGTGCACAAACCGCTTCATCCGATTCCCCTGACACATTTAAACTCTGGCTTATCTGACCGGCCGTTTCAACGGAGCGCGCCCCAAGAATGCGCGCTGACTATACGATAGCATATTTAAGCGGGGCGATGAAGGATAATGGTGATCAGGATAATGGTGAACAAGGCCGTCAACCCGAATTCGCGATCAAGGGCCCCGGTCTTACTCGCTGGGACCAAACGAAAAACTCACTTGACAACATATACAAGCGCTTTGAGATACTCCCGCGAATTCAAGGCCCCGCACCCCAACCCCGACAGGAACTATTGCCATGCCCTCCCCCATTAGCGGATGGAAAGACAAGATCCTCTTCACCCCCGGCCCCCTGACGACCAGCCAGACGGTGAAGCAGGCCCTCCTGCGAGATCTCGGATCGCGCGATGGGGACTTCGTGACCCGCATCGCCGATATTCGCCGACGCCTCCTGGACCTCGGGGGCGTTGCGTCGGAAGACTATGTGGCCATTCCGATGCAGGGCAGTGGCACCTATGCCGTGGAGTCGGTGTTCGCGTCCACCGTCCCGCGCGACGGCAGGGTGCTGGTCATCATCAATGGAGCCTATGGCCATCGCATCGCCCAGATGTGCAGGACCCTTGGCATCGCCTTAGCCACGCTGGAATTCCCCGAGAATGAGCCGCTGAATCTGGCCAGAATCGAAACTGAATTGGCCGGTGGCGCCTATACGGAAGTGACCGTGGTTCACTGCGAAACCACCACCGGCATCATCAACCCCGTGGAGGCCATCGGCGCTCTCGCAACGCGCGTGGGCGCCCGCTTTGTCGTGGATGCGATGAGCAGCTTCGGTGCCGTGCCGATTGATATCGCCGGCGCGGGCATCGATTACCTCATATCCTCGGCGAATAAGTGTATCGAGGGCGTCCCGGGCTTCGGTTTTGTCATTGCCCGCCGCGAAGCCCTGATGAAGGCCGAGGGGCGCGCGCGAAGCCTGAGTCTGGACCTCCTCGCTCAGTGGAAGGGCCTGGAGGCGAGCGGCCAGTTCCGCTTCACCCCACCGACCCATGCGCTGCTGGCCTTTCACCAGGCCCTGCTCGAATTGGAGGCCGAGGGCGGCGTGCCCGGCCGGGCGGCACGATATCAGGCGAACTACCGGACACTGGTGGAGGGCATGCGGGCGCTCGGTTTCGAGGAGTATCTTGCGCCGGAGCTCCAGGGCTACATCATCACGTCCTTCCGCTATCCGGTGACGCCAGGCTGGAACTTTGACACTTTTTACGCGCGCCTCAATGATCGGGACTTCGTCATCTATCCCGGCAAGGTCAGCAATGCGGATTGTTTCCGTATCGGCAACATCGGACGCATCTTCCCCGCTGACGTGAAATCGCTGATCGCGGCCATTCGGGACGTTCTCGGGGAAATGAATATCACGCTTGGCGGCTGAATGACGGCTGCGCCGGAAACCACCGCCGCTATGCCCGCACGAAAATCCCGAACCACGAAAGGTGGTTCATCCCGTTATCGCGTGCGTGAGCATTAGCGAAGTAAAAATTGTCCGAGACCGAAATTCTTAACCACGAATTCGCACGAATAAGAAACCGTATTCACCTCATGACATCGGCTACTTCGCAGGTTCGCAGCCTGACTTTCGAGAAACAAGAATTGAAATTTACCTCAAAGAACTCAAAGGGCGCAAAGGTGGACTTACGATCGTTCTATTTGAGTCCTTTGAGGTCAAATCTCTTTCTTGTTTTTTTGTTCGTGTGAATTCGTATCCATTCGTAGTTCTGTTCTTTTGTTGTAGCCGACCTGCGCTGTAACTATCCCGAAAGGTATTGTCATGTCCTCCATTCGCTCCCCGTATCGCGGGCCCCTCAAAGCCGTCATCTTTGACTGGGCCGGCACGACGGTTGATCACGGTTCCCGCGCGCCGGCCGGCGCATTCCAGACGCTGTTTCGAAATCATGGTGTGGTGGCGAGCATCGCCCAGGCCCGCGGCCCGATGGGCATGCACAAACGGGATCACATCGCGGCCATGCTGGCCATGCCCGAGATCGCTTCTCAGTGGAGCGCGGTCCATGGCGCGGCGTGGACGGAATCGGATCTCGATGCGCTCTTCGACGAGTTCATTCCGCTGCAGATGGAGGCACTCCCCCATT
This sequence comes from Candidatus Hydrogenedentales bacterium, assembly GCA_041859365.1. Taxonomy (GTDB): domain Bacteria; phylum Hydrogenedentota; class Hydrogenedentia; order Hydrogenedentales; family JAEUWI01; genus JAEUWI01. Next base: position 9,043 of record JBHEKR010000344.1, on the reverse strand, counting down.
TCCTTGAGGTCATCCCCGGAATTCCCGCGATGGCTTCGGCGCTGCGCGCGCGGGGCCTGAGTATTGGCGCGACAACGGGGTACAACGAGGCCATGATGGCACTGTGCCAGCGTGCGGCACTGGAAGCGGGCTACGCGCCCGATATCAGCGTGGCGGCCAGCCAGGTACCCAGGGGACGCCCCGCTCCGTGGATGGCGGTGAAGGCGGCGATGGAGATGCAGGTATATCCCTGGGAGGCGATTGTGAAGGTGGGGGATACGGTAACGGATATTGAGGAGGGGCTGAACGCGGGCATGTGGACGATTGGCGTAACGCGAACGGGGAACGAAGTGGGCCTCTCGCTCGACGAGGCCGAAGCCATGGACCCCACGGCGCTGGCCGCCATGGTGAGCGTTGCAGACCACAAACTCCGTGCCGCCGGAGCCCACTATGTCGTGGAGAGCGCGGCAGATGTTCTGCCGGTGCTCGACGCAATCGATGCCCGATTGTCCGGGGGAGAACGGCCCTGAGCCGCACTAAGGAGGGGGCAGGGCTTTCGCATCTAAATCCAAGCTACTCCACCGGCTCTGCCGGTGAGAATTCATTAAGCTCTGCCATTCTGTCGTTGTAGATGTTGGTGTGTGCACTAATAGCAGAAGGCACTTCGGAGCTAAAACCAACGGCATCAATTCACATGAAATCTTTCGACCCCTTTTAGGGATCTGCCTCATACCAAGGGTTCTACCGGTGGTTACTGACTTATCCAGCCCGGTGGTAATCTGAGGCTTAAAAGAGCCCAACTACGAAATTAGATGCGAAAGCCCTGCCTGAGGAGGGGGCGTGGCGGCCAAGGATATGATATGATGGCGTATGTGTCACCACAGCCTTGGCACCAGGTGCCGGAAAGAATGTCATGAGAGCTTACTGGTCTGTCTTTACCTTCGCCCTGCTCCTCTTCGCTTGTCCGGCGGCCCTTTCGCAGGAAGCCGCCGCCACACCGACACCGGAGAAGGCCCTTTTACAGGGCAGCATTGACTTCCTGAAGGGTCTGCCCGCCTTTTCGACCGATATCCAGTTGAGTTTTAGTCTTGCAGACAAGGCTGGACAGACGCGCGACGGGAACATGAAGGGCAAGCTCGACTTTTCCGGATCCGACAAGGCTCGCTTCCGGGTCGACATGGAGGGTGGCTACATGGAGCTCTTCTTCGCGCCGACCGGGAAGTTCCTCTATATATCGCAGGAAAACAAGTACGTCGACGGAAAGAATTTCGGCAATCGCCAGCGCGCCCTCACCCTGATGCCGGGCCGCGAGTTTGGCCCCGCCCAGATTATGCTTGCCGACTTCCTGCACGACGACGCGTCCCTGCTGAAATCCATGGAGTCGGCGACGCTGGTCCAAGCGGAAACGGCGGACGGCCCGGAGGTTCCGGATCGGGTCCAGACGAGTGGTGGCGGGGTAACCGCCGATTTCTGGTTGCGCCGGGGCGCGGAGCCCTTTCTGGAGAAGATCCAACTGGACCTGCTCAAAATGGCGAACGAGGGGAACCCCGAACTCACCAAGGTTCTGGTGACTTACGCGTTCAGCAACTGGAACACCGCGCCAGAGTTCGCTCCCGAGCACTTCGCCTTCACCAAGCCCGAAGGCGCCACCGAGCTTGACCCCACCGGCGGGCGCCCAGAGGATCCCCTCAAAGGAAAGCCTGCCCCGCCCATCAAGCTTTCGCTCTTGGACGAGGGCACCCTCGACCTCGCGGATCATCAGGGCAAGAATGTCGTCATTCTCGATTTTTGGGCCTCCTGGTGCGGCCCCTGCCGCCAGGGTCTGCCCATTGCCTCGGAAGTGGCCAAGGAGTTCAAAGACAAGAATGTAGTCTTTTACGCCATCAATGTAGGCGAAAACGCCGAGATCGCCAAGGCCTTCCTCGCCCAGACCGGAATGGATTTCCCCGTGGCGCTGGATCCGGATCGGGATGCCCAGCAGAAATATCAGGCCAACAGCATCCCAAAGACGGTGATCATCGGCAAGGATGGCATCGTCCATACAGTCCACGCGGGCGTTTCGCCCACCTTCCGGATGGACCTCACCGCAACACTAAGCGAGCTCACCCAGTAACTCTGGGTAGCGCGCGAAGGTTCAGGCGCCACCCCACAGTTCGATAAAGACGTCCCCTTCGGCGGCCTGGAGCAATTCCGGGCGGATGAGGCGCTTCACAATGGGATCGGGCACGCGCGTAATCTCGCCGGTGTCGGGAATGTGCGTCAGCGTGCGCAGCACCTTCTGCGCATCATCGCATTCGTAATACATCCAGGCATTGCCTTTGCCGGGGACAAACTGTGACGTCTTGAAGTACTGCATGGTGTTCCTCGTGCGCCCGAGGGGCGCGTTGTGGTGGGCGGCTGCTCCGCCCCCTTTGGATGGATCTATGCGCGGGCAACCGCGTCTTTTTCAGCGGGACTCAAGCAGCCCTGCGCCGCGTCCAGCTCGGCGTGGCTTCCCACCAGCACCAGCACGTCGCCCAGAGCGAGTTCGAAGGCCGCCGCGGGGTTGGTGTTCGGCTTTCCGCCCCGGACCACGGCGATAATGGTCACCCCGGACCGGGCGCGCAGGTTCAGCTCGGCGATGGTCTTGCCCACCGCCGCACTCCCCTCGCCGATGTAGTAGGTCTTCGTCGCCGTGAGCCGAAATACTTCGAGCAACTCCTGCATGTTGTTGGAGAGTTCCACGGTCTCATCGCGCAGGAGGCCGTAACCACCAGCGCGCACCGACGCGATTTGAGCCTGAATAATATTGTCTGGAACGCGAAACTCGGTCAGCACCGTGGCGAAGAGTTTGATGGACACCTCGAAATCGGCGGGAATGACCGTTGTGGCTCCCGCGGACAACAGGGGTTCAAGTTCATTCACATAGTCCGTGCGCACGATGATCGGCACATCGGGACGCAGCACGCGCGCCTGCGCGACCATGCGCCGGGTGGCCTTGGGATCGTTCACCGCGATCACCAGGGCGCGCGCCTGGGCGAGTCCGGCCTCGGCAAGGATACGCATGCGTGTACCGTCGCCCACAAAAACTTCCTGCCCATTGTCACGCCCCTCGCGCGCGAGCATGGGGTTCATTTCGAGCACGCAGCAGGGAATGTGGGTGGCCTTGAGGACGCGGCACAAATTCTTGCCGTTGATCCCATAGCCCACCACGATCACACGCTGGACCGCGTCTTCTGCCCCGTCGCCGCCACCTTCGTCCACCTTGCCGCGGCGGATCAGGTGTTCTACGCCCCGGCTGATCGCGCCGGACATGGGAAGCAGCGCGGCGCCGATCATCATGGTCCCCACGATGATGGGAATCAGGCTGTCGAGAATTTTCACATCGAGGAGTTGGGCGCTGTTCGCCTCCCGTGCAAACACATAGCCAAATTCGCTGACGGTGCACAGTCCGATACCCGCCTGGACGCCCACCCGGAGCGGCCAGCCCGCGATGATCACGGCCGCCGAATTGATGAAGGTCTTGGCCACAAGAATGGCCAGCACGATACCCAGCAGCCCGAGCCAGTGATCGAGCACATAGTGCATATCCACCAGCATGCCGAGGGAGATGAAGAAAAGGGCATTGAACACGTCTCGGAACGGCGTGATCTCCGCGACGAGCTGGTGCCGCTGATCGGCCTGGGCCAGCAGCAGCCCCGCCATGCACGATCCCAGGGCGAGGGGCCAGCCGACCAGACCGGCAAAGGCCGCACCGCCGAAGGCCATGAAGACTGCAAAGAGCGTGAGCAGCTCGGGGCCGCCATAGCGACCCAGCCCCGCGAGGACCTTGGGCAGCACCATTCTGACGGCGATCACGGCGAGAACCATGGAAATCAATCCGATCAGCGCCTGGATGACGGATGCGCTCGCGGAGGCGTCGCCGGACTTCGCGAAGAAGGGGAAGAGCAACATCAACACGATGACATAGACGTCTTGCAGGAGCAGGTTACCCGTGCTGATGTGTCCGGCGGGCGTGCTGATCTCGTCCCGATCGCTGAGGGTCTTCAGCACGATGGCGGTACTACTCAGGCTGATGGCGATGCCCATGAGCAGCGCCGGGACGACCCCCATGCCCGCGAAGAAGGTCAGGCATGCGAGGGCGGCCACCGCCGTCCCCACAAGCTGGATCGCGGTCATGACCAGCAATCGGCGGCCGGCGTGCAGGAAGTGTTGCGGCGACAGCTCCAGGCCGATGACGAAGAGCAGGAGCACCAGGCCGAACTCGGCGAAGGATTCCACTTCCTCCTCATTCACCATGTGCAATACCGACGGCCCGATGAGTATGCCCGTGCAGAGAAAGCCCAGGATGGACGGCGCCTTGATGAAGCGAAACGCGAGGGCGGCGATCAGGGCGGTGCCGAAGAGGACGGCGGACTGTGTGAGCAATTCTGCACTGTGCATGAAAAGGGGACTCCCGTTTTAAAATCAGGATGCGCGGTCGAGCAATATATCCACCTCGCCGCGAATCAGCTTCAATATTTCTTTTCGGTGTTCCTCGGAAACTTTATAGTGCTGCTTCTCTTCGAGCAACTCGATCGTTCGCATCGCAACCTGATGAGCGAAATCATGTACTTTCACGGGGTACTCCTCATTGATAACGTCAATCGCTGCGACGGCTCGCAGCCTCTGACCCAATACTTTTCACCAGGAAGGACTTAGAGCCGCCACCGGCCGAAACTAAAAGAGACTTTCCCACAGATGAACTCAGATGCACACAGATAAAACGGATACGTATCCTATCCATTGTTCTGGCGCATTTCTAAAATTTGAAGTCCTATTCTCTATCTGGGTCCACATTCAAATGTTGAGGATTTTCGCCATCTTATCTGTGTGCATCTGAGTTCATCTGTGGGAAAATCTCTCTCTGGGCCATGGATGAGACGGAATTTCACGGATCATTGTCTTTCTGCTGGAACGTGCCTCACCGCCCGGCGGCACTAAAAAAAGCCATCTGACACGCCTGAGTGTGTCAAATGGCTTTTTTGAATTCAATAGTACGCTGACACGCGCGGCGAATTAGATCCCCGCCTTCTGCTTCAATGCGGCGGCCTGATCCGTCTCTTCCCAGCGGAAGCCCTGATCTTCGCGACCGAAGTGGCCCAGCGCCGCCGTCTTGCGGAACTGGGGGCGGCGAAGGTCGAGGGTCTTGATGATGGCGGCCGGACGGCAATCGAAGTGCCCTTTGAGCAGCGCGCTCAACGCCGAATCAGCCAGTTTGCCGGTGCCGAAGGTGGTCGCGTTCACCGAAACCGGCTCCGCGACGCCAATGGCGTAGGCCAACTGCACTTCGCAACGGTCCGCCAGGCCCGCAGCCACCACGTTCTTCGCGATGTAGCGCGCCATGTAGGCCGCGCTGCGGTCCACCTTGGAGGGGTCTTTACCGCTGAAGGCGCCGCCGCCGTGACGGCCCATGCCGCCGTAGGTATCGACGATAATCTTCCGGCCGGTCAGACCGCAGTCGCCCACGGGGCCGCCGATAACGAAGCGGCCCGTCGGATTAATGTGGTACTTGATTTCGCCCTTCACATACTCCTGCGGGAGAATGGAGGCGATTTCTTTGATCAGGGTTTCGCATATCTCTTCGTGGCTCACCTCGGGAGAATGCTGATTGGAAACCACGATTGTATCGATGCGAACGGGCACGTTGTCCACGTATTCCACAGTCACCTGCGATTTTGCGTCGGGCTGGAGCCACTTGATGGCCCCCGACTTCCGCAGCTTCGTGATGTGGCCGAGGATCTTGTGGGACAGCGACACGGGCAGCGGCATGAGCTCGGGGGTTTCGTTCGACGCATAGCCGAACATCATTCCCTGATCGCCCGCACCCTGTTCCTTGTCGAGGCCCTCGCCCTCGTTAACGCCCTGGGCGATGTCGGGGGACTGCTTGTCGAGGGTAACCATAACGGCGCAGGCGCCACCATCGAAGCCCGAGTCACCGCCGTGGTAACCGATGTCCAGAATGGTGTCGCGAACGATGCGCGGAATGTCTACCTGGGCCTTGGACGTAATCTCGCCCGCAACCACGCAGACACCGGTGGTCACGAGGGTCTCACAGGCCACACGGCTCATAGGATCCTGAGCCAGCATGGCGTCAAGAATTGCATCGGACACGTTATCCGCGACTTTGTCGGGATGTCCTTCGCTGACAGACTCAGAAGTAAAAAGCATGCGATCTTCCTGACTCACGGTAGTCTCCTTGATTGGCCCCGGGCCGTAGTGGAACAGGTTATCAGGACAACTGGGACGCCAGAGAAGCCACGTCGAGGCGAACGCCCGGTCCCATGGTGCTGCTCATGCAGCAGCTCTTAAGGTATACACCCTTGCAGGCGGAAGGCTTCGCTTTGATGATGGCGCGAATGACTTCGACCACATTCTCTTTGAGCTGCTCTTTGGTGAAGGAGGCACGGCCGACGGGAACGTGAATGTTCGCGTTCTTGTCTACGCGGAACTCGATCTTACCCTTCTTGATGTCCGTGACGGCCTGTCCCACGTTCGGGGTTACCGTACCGGCCTTGGGGCTGGGCATGAGACCACGGGGTCCGAGCACCTTGCCCAGGCGGCCAACGAGGGCCATCATGTCGGGGGAGGCGACGGCGCTGTCGAAATCCGTCCACCCATCCTGGACGCGCTGGACCAGGTCTTCCGCGCCAACGGCATCCGCGCCGGCTTCTTTGGCGGCGGCAATCTGGTCGGCCTGCTTGCAGAACACGACGACGCGGGCAATCTTGCCGGTGCCGTGGGGCAGGGAAACGGAACCGCGGACCATTTGATCCGCGTGGCGGGGATCGACGCCGAGAAGGAAGGCCAGATCGACGCTCTCGTCAAACTTGGCGCTCGCGCATTCCTTGGACTTTTCGGTTGCTTCTTCGATGTTGTGAAGGCGGTTCGGGTCAACCTTGCCTTCGAGAGCCTTGCGGCGCTTGCTCAGCTTTGCCATGATGTTTTCTCCTGTGGTGCAGACGAAGCCAGGCTTCTCCCACGGTAGGCAAACAATGCGTTTAAGAACAACACCGTCCCGGGGATTCCGAGACGGTGTAAGAAAACGGGTTCACATGAACGGAACTTATCCTTCGATGAGGAGGCCCATGCTGCGGGCAGTGCCGGCAATCATACTCTTGGCCGACTCGATTCCCGCGGCGTTCAAATCGGGCATCTTGATGGTCGCGATCTCTTCGATCTGCGCGGCCGTCACCGAACCAACCTTAATCTTGTTCGGCTGGCCGGACGCGGAGGCCAGCTTTGCGGCCTTCTTCAACAGCACCGCCGCCGGAGGCGTCTTGGTGATGAAGCTGATGCTGCGGTCGTCATAGATGGTGATGACGACGGGAATGACCATCCCGGACTGCTCGCGCGTGCGCTCGTTGAACTGGTTGCAGAAGTCCATGATGTTGACGCCATGCTGGCCGAGCGCCGGACCCACGGGAGGGGCCGGGTTGGCTGCACCCGCGTTCACCTGCAACTTGACAATGGCTTTTATAGGTTTTGCCGCCATGGCATTAACGCTCCATTCTTAGTGAATTAGTCCTGAAAAGCCTCGAATTGGCTTCAGAAGTTTTCAAGCGCGGGGCAAAGCAGGACCAAGTGTTATTGGCGTGCGCCCGGCACCTTAGACTCGTTCAACCTGCCAGAATTCAACCTCGACACTGGTCAGACGTTCAAAAATCTCTACCATTACCTTCATGTTACCGCGCTCGGCGTTGATCTCGTCGATCTTGCCGATGAAGTTCGCGAAGGAACCGTCAATAATCTTGACCCGCTCGCCTTCGTCAAACTCGACCTTCGGCTTCGGACGGGCCTTCTCGCCCCGGCTGACCTCGACGATCTCGGCGATCTCCGAATCCTCCAGCGGAACCGGAAGCGTGCGCGAACCGATGAAACCGGTAACGCCCGGCGTCTCCTTGATGAGATGCCATAACTCGGCGTAGTTTTCCGGATGCTCGGGAAGCTGAACCAGAACATAGCCCGGATAAGACTTCCGGCTCGGGCTCGCTTTGGTGCCAGGACGGAGGTCCGTATTCTCTTCCATCGGCACCAGCACGTTGGAGATAAGGTCGGAAAGACCTTCCTGCTCGGCGGCCGCGATCAGCATATTCTGAACATTGGCCTCCTGGCCGGAGTGGGCGTGCAGCGCATACCACCGCCGACGGAGACCATCCTGAGGGACCGGCTTCAGCCGGATTCCGGAAACATCTTCTCCATCACCATCGTCTAGCACGTCCGCATCCTCGATGTCCGCTAAGGGCTTGTCGGTCACTGTGCGGCCTCCATCATCCCGAAATCGCCAACAGCAGGAGCACAAACTGCTCGAATACTTTGTCAAACACGAATACGACTGCGGCCATGGCCAGAAGCAGGAACATGGTCACCTTGGTGGACACCTTGAGGTCGTCCAGCGTGGGCCACGTCACCTTACCCATCTCCACCAGCACATCGGCGTAAAAACTCTGAATCCGCGCGATCAGACCCGGTTTCTGCTGTTCTGTTACTGTCGCCATGAATCACCCTTGAGTCGTACAAAAAAACTAAAATGGCAGGCCTGGAGGGACTCGAACCCCCAACCTTCGGCTTTGGAGGCCGCTACACTAGCCATTGTGTTACAGGCCTGCAGTACCATCCAGAAATGGGACGGTAAAGATCGAGTTGGATTAGCGCGTTTCCCGATGCAGCGTGTGCTTGCGCTCGAACTTGCAGTACTTCTTCAGTTCGAGGCGCTCGGGGTGCTTGCGCTTGTCGCGCGTGCCGGTATAATTGCGGCGCTTGCACTCGGTGCATTGTATCGTTATTTTCTCTCTCATGCAACTCTACCCACTGGTTGTGGACCACGAAGGGCCTACTTAATGATTTTGGTAACGACACCCGCACCCACGGTACGGCCGCCTTCGCGGATGGCGAAGCGAAGCTCTTCGGTCATGGCGATGGGCGCGATAAGTTCGGCCGTAATCGTCACGTTGTCGCCAGGCATCACCATCTCCACACCCTCGGGAAGCTCCAGCTTGCCCGTCACGTCCGTCGTGCGGAAGTAGAACTGGGGGCGGTAGCCGGT
>JBHEKR010000276.1:0-21191 GCA_041859365.1 Candidatus Hydrogenedentales bacterium | reverse complement strand
CCGCCGAACCAGGCGTCGTTTTTGCGCAGGACCATGATGGCGCGGTGGCAGACGTGGCAGGGGACTTCGGAGCCTTCGGTGGTGGCTTCGTTGAGCTGGATGAAGGTGCTGCAGAAGGGGCAGGCGATGCTGCGTTCGGAGCTCTTGTGATAGTCCTGAAGGATGCGGTCAATCTTGCCGTTGCGGAAGCATCGCACGAGGGCGTCGGCGCAGTCGGGGTCGAACTGGGTGCCCTTGTTCTCTTCGATGATCTTGATGGCTTTTTCTGGGTCGAGGCCCTTACGGTAGGGGCGGTTGCTGGTGAGGGCGTCGAAGGTATCGCCCACTGCCAGGGCGCGGCCTTCGATGGGGATCTCTTCGCCCGCGAGGCCATAGGGGTAGCCTTTGCCGTCGTAGCGCTCGTGGTGGTAGAGGCAATAGGGGATGAGGGGCATGAGAAAGTCCACGTCTTGGAGCAACTGGGCACCCTTTTCAGGATGGACCTTGATCTTCTCGAATTCCTCGTCGGTCAGACGGTCGGGCTTGCGGAGGATAGCGTCGTCGACGGCGATCTTGCCCACATCGTGGAGCACGCCGCCCATGCGGACTTCTTTCAGCTTTTCTTCGGGCCAGCCGAGTTCTTTGGCGACTTCGATGGTGAAATTGGTGACGCGCCAGGTGTGGCCCACGGTGTAGTGGTCCCGCAATTCGATGGCGTTTGCCAGGACGAGGAGGGTATCTTCGTAGGCCTTTTCCAGCATGCGGACGTACTGGGCATTTTTGATGGCGACGCCGGCGGGCCCGGCGAGGGCGACGAGGAGCTCAAGGTCGCTGTTGACGAAGGCGTTGGTGGTGCCGCGCGTGTCCACGTAGATGACACCGAGACATTCCTTCTGGCAGGTGAGGGGCGCGCACATGGCGGAGGCGATGTTCTGGCTGATGATGCTGGCGCCCGCTTCGAAGCGGGAGTCGTCGGCGGCGTCGTAGGTTATGATGGCCTCGCCGTGCTCGTAGGCGCGATTCACGATGGAGGAACTGATCTTCACTTCGACATTTTTGTTACCCGAGCGGACAAATTCGGTAACGAGCTCATCGCTGCCGGGGACGTGGAGGAGGATCACGCCATTGTGGGCGGGGATGAGCTGGAATATCTCCTGCATCACCCGCTCGAAGAGCTTGTTGAGGTTGCGCTCGCTGGTGATGATCTCGTTAGCGGCGTAGACGGCCCGCAGGCGCTGCTGGATTTCGGCCAGCTTCGTGTCGTTGGCGGCGGCGCCGGGGCTCTGGAAAAAGGTTTCGAACACATTGGAGGCTTTGGCCGTCTCAAAGTGTCCGCCAACGGTGTGGTCGAACTTTACGCCGCCGCTGCTTCCCCGCTCCGCTTCGCGGGTGGCCTTGGCCTGAATTTCCTCTTGCGAGGGTTCTTCGGCCTCGAAGCGCAGCTCCTGGGTACCCAGACGGAGCACGTCGCCATGGGACAATTTATACTCCAGGATACGCCGGTCACCGATAAAGCTGCCGTTGCCGCTGCCCAGATCGCGTACAATGGTGGCGTGTTCATTTTGCTCGATGACGGCGTGTTGCCGGGAGATCTGGAGGTCTTCCAGTTGGAGGTCATTATCGGGGTTTCGACCAATTGACAGTTTTCGCGTTATTTCGATAGTGCGCCCCTGGAGGGGACCGGTGAGTATGACCACCCGTTCTTTTCTCATGAATTCCCAACTCCTGGGCGCGTATTTTCGCCGCGATGGTTCGAAAGTTATTTTATTAAATTAAGTATATAGCATGATTGTGCCGATAAACCAAGTCAATAATATAGGTAACCCCTAGCGGGGATTGACGGTGCGCGATTTCGGCATGGGGCGGTGGGGTTAGGGAAGCGGGGGCGGAATTTTGGTAATTGATTGACAGTATTGAGTAGTTTCGTTATTATTAGGGTCGGTGAGACAGGTTACAATAGCCCGTAAAGCACTTGGTGCATGCGGGGATCCCGCGTCCTTGAACTGGTGTGTGTGGCGCGGGGCCACCGGTTTTCCCGGCACAGGACGCCTGGCCGCAGTGTTGTGGAGGTGGTTTAGAAAACAAATGTGCTCACACGCCGCCCGCACACGGATGTAGGCGTGGCGTGGTCGCAATCCGCTATTCGAGCGGTTGCGGTGGACTGGCGCCAGAGCATCGCTAGAATTAGGCATTCTGCTCATGGATGATTCGCAATCGTATCTGGGGCTTCTGGGCCTGCGCGAGCAACCTTTTGCTCCCACGGCGGACCCGGTCTATTTCTATGCTACGCGCGCCCACAAAGAATGTTTGTTCCGTCTGTGGAACGGGATCGATGCGAGCCATGGTATCGCGGTCGTGCTGGGAAACTACGGTACCGGCAAGACGACGCTGCTGCGCAAGTTGATTACCGGCATGGCGGCGGAACCGGAGCGTTATCAAACGGCCGTAGTCGGATCGCCGATTCCTTCGTGGACCAGTTTTGCGCTGCTGGAGGCGATCGTGGCCCAGTTTGGTCTTCGCCCGGCGGAGCATTCTTTTGTCTCCCATATGGAGGCGCTGAACCAGCATCTGCTTGAAAACCGCCACCGCATCTGCACCCTGATTATTGACGACGCGCAGAATCTGAACAAACGGGGGCAGCTCGAACTGCTCCGGTTGGTGCAGAATTTGGAAACGCAGCAGCAGAAGCTCCTGAATCTGGTATTTTTTGCCCAGTTGGAGTGGATGCAGGTACTGCGGGCCGCGCCGAATTTCGAGCAGCGCATCAATTTGACCTACACCCTCGAGCCGATCCAGTTTGAAGAGATGCGGCTTTTTATCGATTTCCGGTTGCACCAGGCGGGCGCGGAGCCGGGGCTGGGGCCGTCCTTTGATGAGGGCGCCCTGCGCACGATACACGCCTATGCGGAGGGGAGCCCCCGGGTGATTGTGACGCTCTGTCGGAACTCTCTACTGCTCGCGGCGCAGTTGAAGACCCGGCAGATAACACCGGATATCGTACTCCATACCATTGAAAAGACCACCCTGCCCGACGCGGAAAAGCGTGCCCGGGCGGCCCAGGCCGCCGGGATTGCGCCACCACCTCGGGTCGTCACCCCCGCAGTCACCGCCGCCGGGCTCGTCCGAGAACCCGTGGCGCGGGAACAGCAGTCCCGTGATCGCCGAGCGGCGGATCTACTGCTGCGCTCGGCCCGAGACCGCCAGGGATCGGGGGGCGCATGAGCCCTGGCGCCGACAGAGACCATCGCGACGCCCCGTCCGAAGGGGATGCTTACGTGCGCCAGCAACTGGCGTCGATCGACGGCAGCCTGTTCAACGGAATGCCGGTGGATGATCGGTATGAGAGCGGCGTGCCGGAGACGCAGCGGGGCAATTCCCTCGATTTTATACAAATGACGGGGTTGACGCGCCCCCCGTTGCGTCAGGCGCTTCACAGTATCGAAGGCGCACTTGCCCAGACACCCATATACGATGATCTCAACCCGCAGGGCCCCCTGAGTTTTTACGAGAAGGGCGTGGCGGATGTGGACGACACCCTGGGCGGCGATTTGCTGCTGGGCGGGCTGCGGGACATCACCCTGGACGCGGATTTGATTCCCAATCGCAATGCCGAGCCTCTGGTGGTGGACGGCGGAACGTCGCGATCGGCGCAAGCCTTTCGCGACATTGTTGCCGGTCTTCAGCATGTGGAAGAAGTTCCCGACGTCGAGCCACCCACAGACGAAGAATCGGATGGCGACGCGGAACCCGTGGCCGAGCCGGACGAGTACGAGGGCTCCACATCCGGGGCGCTGCTGGCTCTGGTGGAAGAGCTTGAATCGGTGATGGGCGTTGAGGCCGACGACGAGGCGGAGTCCGAGGCCCCGGCCGACCTGCACGTCGAGATCGACGACGAAGTTGCGAGCCCGCCCGAAGAGGAAGCTTCTGAAAGCGTTGTGGAGGAGGCCCCGCAGGCGGCGGCCCTTTCGGCGCCCGCCGCCGAAATCGATGATGACGATTTTGACGCCTTGCTGGCGTCGCTATCCGGGCGCGCCGTCGAAGCCGATCCCGTTGGGGATGGTGCCCACGCGGAGGACCATGGGCTCGAAGAAATCGACACCCCGATTGAGCCGGAGGCGTCATCGCTGGACCATGAAGCGCCGGCTGCCGGGGCGGGAATCTCCGATGATTGGGATGCCCTGCTCGATTCCATGACGGTTCGTGGTTCCGAGCCAACGCCGGCACCGAACCCGGTTCCGGTAGCGGCCACGCCCCGCATGTCCCAGGCCAGCGGTGCGCTGGCGGAAGCCGAGCAGTTGATGCAGGCGCTGGAGAAGCGCACGCCGATTATAGCGCCGACCGTTCCGGCGCCCGTCGCGGAGCAGGCCTCGAGTACGGAGCCGCCCCCTGGCCCGATGGTCAAGGAAGAACTGAGCCTCGGCGGCACCCTTGCGCCCCCGACAGCCCTGGATCTGCGGATGCGCGAACGGGTGGACAACATGCCGGACACCGATATGGCTCCGCCCCTGCCCGCTGACCCCGAAGGCGATGCGGCGATAAACTACGACTACAGTGCGGCGCCCTCGCGTCGCCGGTCGCGCCGCCATTCCCGCGTTGCCCGCAAGGGTCGGAAGATTGTCAAGGCCGCATTCGTACTGATTCTTCTCGGCGGGCTTACCGCGACCCTCTGGACCTTTGTTCTTGGTCCGATGATGCTCCAGGACGAGGATCTCGCGGTCCGTGCCGAGCGTGAGATGGCGCGGAAGGACTATAGCGCGGCGTCCCAGACCTATCTTCAACTTGCATCGCGGATGGCGTCCGGGGAGAAGGGGCGTTCCGATGCGGAGTTTCGTGCCGCTCTCGCGCTGACCCAAGGTCCGGCGACGTCCTGGGACGAAACCCGGCAGCGTTACGAGCGGGCGCTGGCCCTCTTCAAGAAGTTTACCGAGGACTACCCGCAACACCCCAAGCGCACCCGGGCCCTGAGCATCATGGGGCGGCTGCATTATGAGCTCAAGGACTTCGAACAGGCGATCGTCGTGTTCCGCGATCAAGTAAAACCGGCGGATGATCCGGCGGCGTCGCTTTCGATGCTGCGCTACCTGGCGCGATCCTACAGTATGACCGGAAATTACGAGCAGGCCGAGACCTCCTACCTGCAGTCGGCCACGCTGCCCGGAAACTACAGCGCGGAATCGGACTACCTGGAGCTGGGAGACCTCTTCCGGCGTCGGGCCGAAGCCGCCCGGGACGGGGCGGAGCAAGAGAAACTAAAGGAAATGGCGATGTCCTACTGGAGGCGGGCCATGCAGGTGCCGGGTATCGCCCCGGGTGACCGGAGCAATCTTGAGAAGCGCCTTCAGTGGCTTTCTTTCGCCGAGCAGTCGGGCGCAAGTGCTACCGGTGGCGCTGCCGCGCCCGAGGCAAGCGCAGCGCCTGCACCGCCCGCACCGGTGGAGACGGAGGCGGTGGTGCCCGCGGAGTCGGCCATTCCGGTTCCGCAGGATGAGACCGGGCGCGCCGAAACCCCCGGTGCGGAGCTCGATGCGCTCGTGCCCCCGGCGCCCGCAGTGGAAGCGGTCCCCGAGGCGGTTTCCGCGCCGGCGTCCGAAAACTAATGATAACGCCGCGGCGCCGCACAGGGATGCGCGGGCCGACGAGGGCGTAACCCGTGGAGTATAGAACCATGCAGCTATCCAAAGCCATTAAGACCGCGATATCGGCGATTGCGCTGTTGCTTTGCGGCACGGTCGTGTCGCAGGAAGCGGAAGCGGCCAAGGGTGCTTCGCTGGACGCGGGCGATATGGTGTTTATCAACGTTCACCGGCAGCCGGAGCTTTCCACGACGACGCAACTGGATGCGAACGGCAACGTGGAATTGCCCTATATCGGCAATGTAACGCTCAAAGGTCTCTCGCTGGAAGACGCGAGCGCCCGGGTGTCCATGGGACTGAAAGCGTTGCTGAAGAACCCCAAGGTGACGGTGTCCCGGAGCACGGAAGGGGAAGCGATTCCCGGCGGCTACGTGCGCACGGCATCGATGCAGACCCAGGTGGTCCCGCTGAACAGCGCGGACGCGGAATCACTTCAGGCGGCGCTCTCGGGGATGTCGAGCGGTGGCGGTAGCGTAAGCTTCGATCCGAACACGAACAGTATGATCTTGACCGACGAGCCCGCGGTGGTGCAGAACATGCTTTCGGTCATCCGCGAATTGGATCAGATGAAGTCCCAGATTACCCAGGTGCTTATCGAATCCAAAATATTGGAAGTCGAGACGGCGGCGGCTAAGGAGCTCGGTATTCGCTGGTTCGTCCAAGGGGACGAGGCGGCGGGCGGCTACACCCCCGCGCCGCGCCAGGATGCGCTGTTGAACTCAATACGCCAGTACGCGGGCGCCAACGTGAATGAGTCGCTTGCAAGCCCCACGCGCACCGGCACGTCGGGGGGCCGTCGCTTCATCGATGAAGGCGGCTTTGACCGGCGCGTGCAGGTGCCCGTGCAGGTGGGCACGGCGGGGCAGATGTTTTTTGGCTATATGAACAGCGGGATCGATTTGGGGATCATGCTGGACGCCCTGGTGGCGGACGACAAAGCCGAGCTGCTCGCGTCGCCGTACATCGGAACGGTGAACCACAAACCGGCCTCGATCCGGATGATCGAGGAGTTCCCCTATTCGGAGCTGGGCACGGCAGGATTCTCATCGGTATCCAACACCCGCTTTCTGGAGGTGGGCATTACACTGGATGTAACACCCCATGTGCGCCGCGACCCCGACGGCGAGCGCTACATTCTGGTCGAGTTGACGCCCGAGGTGTCCACGGCGGTGGGGGTGTCCAACGGCGTACCGGTTCGTGCGGTCCGCAGCAGCGACAGCCAGCGCATCGTGCGCGACGGTCAGTCTCTGGTGATCGGCGGCATCGTGATGGCGGACAATCATACGGTGATCCAGAAGCTGCCCGGTTTGGGGAATCTGCCGATTTTCGGAAATCTTTTCAAACACCAGGAGCGGAGCAAGACGAGCCGCGAGTTGATGATATTTGTGACGCCCACGATTCACGATCAGCCGGAAGACATCCGCTGGGAGCGGAGCCTGGAGTTACAGGGTTTTGGCCAGGACGACGCATTTCTAGCGGCGCTGGAATCACGGGCGGAAGCGCGCAAGGAATAGGCCATGTCGAGTATTGATACGCCGATCCTTGAAGAGGGAACGCGCCAGCCCAAAGAGAACCAGTTCCGGTTTCTCTGGAATATTTTTTCAGAGCGCTGGGCGCTGTTGCTTTTCAGCACCATCCTCGGCGCGGCGTCGTTTGGCGGGCTTACGTGGATGACCCACAAGACTACCCCGACCCTTTATCAAGCGACGGGCCTGCTTATCATCAAGCCGACCGAGTATTCGCAACTGGCGCCCAAATCAGCCGGTTCTCCCATGAAGTTGAAGGCGGCGACGCTGGTGGCCAAGACGAGCGAGACGGCGGTGGCGGAGGAGGTTGCCCGGGCACTGATCCAGCGGGATATCGCGACCGGCGGGCTTCGCAGCGACGTGGCTACGGAAGACGAATTCAAGGTGGAGACGCAGCGCATCGTCGGGAAGATAAGCTTCTCGACAAGCAAGGGCGATGCGGAGCAGATCGAAATCCACGTGCAGGGCTGCGAGAGCGCCCAGGAAGCGGAGGATATCGCCGAATACGCCACGCGGGTATTCATGGAGATGAACCGCCAGGTGCACATGGAGGATGTGCGCGAGAAGCACGACTTCATTAAGGAGCATATCCAGAAGTTGCGCGGCGATCTGTCGGCGGCGGAAGAGGCGCGCCTGGCCTTCAAGAAGCAGCACGGATTCCGGGCCTATGAGACCGTGGATCAGGAACTGGCCCGAATGGAGCACGCCCTGAGCGAGTCCGACGCTACGCGGGAGACGGTGAAGCAGAAGCTGGCGGAACTGGATAAGGAATTGGAGCTGGCGGCGGAGCAGTTTTCCGAGTCGCTGAATCAGCCGAGCGACAACATGGTGACGGGCCTCTTCGCGGAGTTGGACAATCTGCTGGGGGAGAAGATGTCGCTCAGCGCCATCTATCAGCCGACTTGGCCGCGCCTCCAGGAACTGGAGGAGGAAATCGCGGAAACTCAGGGTCTCATTATGGAGGCGGAGCGCCAGAAGTCGATCGGGCTACCGGGCGGCAGCGACATCTGGGCGAAACGGAAGGCAATCTACCAGCAGCAGATTGATCTGCGCCTCCAACTGACCGGACTCGAGATCCGCGCCAATGCGATCAAGAAGGAGCGCGATGAACTGCTCCCGCAGGTTCCGGAGCTGGTGAATCTGAAAATGTCCTCCGAAGAGCTGACCCGGGAAGTGGACAACATTGAGCAGAAGCTCAATGAGGCGTCGGACAAGGAGTTGGAGATCCGGGCGAATATCGAGCATGGTCTCGGTTCGGTGGAGCGCGTGGCTTCGGTGATCAGCGGGGTTCCCACACCGGGCAAGGGGTCGGGCAAGCAGAGCTGGATCAATTTTGCCATCGGCGGGCTCGTGGGGCTGGTGCTCAGCTTCGGCCTGGCGATGATGATCGAGTTTAACGACACGTCGATCCGCAGCATCGAGGACGTAAACGAGTATATCGGCCTTGAAGTTATCGGCACGATCCCGCGGATGCGCTTCGGGCGGCCCCGGGGTGGCCGTCGACGCCGCGCGACCTACGTGAGTACGGTGGATGAGGAGCAGATCGATTCGTGTATCGTGACGCAGCACGATCCGAAGTCGCCCATCTCCGAAGCCTATCGGACGCTCCGCACGAACTTCCAGTTTGCCACGATCAAGCTCAAGCCAAAGACGGTGATGGTGACGAGTGCGGTGCCGGGCGAGGGCAAGACCACGACGGCGGTGAACCTGGCGGTGACGATGGCGGATCGCGGGATGCGCGTACTGATCGTGGACACGGACTTGCGGCGGCCCAACGTGCACCGCGTGCTGCGCATGGAGCGTGGTCCGGGGCTGGCCGACGTACTCCGCGAGGGCCTTGATCCCAAGAGCGTCATCCGCCCGACGCGCATCGAAAACCTGTGGATTATTTCCAGTGGTCGCGTGCCCCCGAACCCCTCGGAGTTGATCGGCTCGGATCACATGGCGGCACTCATGGGGCAGTTGGGCGACGAGTTCGACCTCGTCATCTGCGACGCGCCCTCGGTGCTGGTGGTGACGGACCCGGTGTTGCTGGCGACCCACGTGGACACGTGCATGATGGTGGTATCGACGAACAACGCGCGGCGGGAGACCGTGGTGCGCGCGAAGAAGCTGCTGACGACGGCCCAGGTGGACGTGGCGGGCGTGGTGGTGAATGGCCTGGAAACGACGCGGCGTCACTACTACTACTATTATTACTACTACGACGACGGCTCCCAGGGCCGCCGGAAATGGTACCACTTTTGATGTGGAGCCGGGCTGTCAGATCCCGCTCCATAGCTCCGCGCCCCAGGTGATCTGAGACCATGGCATTCTTCCGTTCAGAGCGGGGTATCGGTCGCGGCGAAGTCGCGGAAAGCCAGCTCGAAGTGCCCATTTTTGCGGCCTTCATGGTGATTTGCTGCGTAACCCTCGTGCTCCAGCACATGGTCCTTGGCAACCAGAGCCTGACCATCGCGCTGTCCATCAGCATGCTGGTTTTCGGTGGCACGGTGCTTCGGGTGGAGGTTGGGCTCTTCGTGCTGCTCGTCGCCATGCTGCTTTCGCCCGAGATCGAGTTGCGCCCCGGTTCGGGCGGCGACCGCAACGTGAATCTTCGCTATGACGATATTCTGATTCTGGTCATTTTCATCGGCGTGATGATCAAGCTGACCTTCGAAGGGCGGCTAACCCTCTGGCAGCCGAGCCCGATCAACGCGGGCATCGTCGCCTATTACAGCGTCTGCATTTTCTCCACGCTGTTGGCCCTCGAGCGCAGCCTTCCGGCCTGGGATCGCCGCGCCGCCTTCTTCGTGCTGCTCAAGATGATGGAGTTCTATCTGATCTTCTTCATGGTGGCCCACTCGGTTCGTCGATCACGGGATCTCCGAACGCCACTGACACTGTTCTTCATCGTGATGCTGATCGTCAGCGTCTTCGGCATGCATTCCATCGGCACCACGCCCCGGGTGAGCGCCCCCTTTGAAAAGGGCGGCACGGAGCCGAACACCCTTGGGGGCTACCTCGTGGTCTGCTTGTGCGTCGCGCTGGGCTTGCTCATTCAAGCGCCCGGGTTCAAGCGGAAGCTCTTGTTTCTCGTATTGTGCGGGGCCGGCTTCGTGCCTCTGCTCTACACGTTGAGTCGCGCTTCCTACGGCGGGCTCATTGCGGGGATTACCGTGATTGCCCTGGTGAGTCGCCAGTACGCCATTCTCGCCGTTCTGGCGGTGACCCTCGCCCTGTCATCGGTCATCATGCCCGAAGTGGTGATCGAGCGCGTGATGAAGACGGTGCAGGAGGAGGGCGGGCAGGAGGTGGTAATCGCGGGTCAGGAGCTGGGCAAAGTGGACAAGTCCACCTACGAACGTGTTCACGTCTGGCGAAAAGTGGCCTTCCTCTTGTCCCTGGGCACGGAGTTCTTTCTCTTTGGCGGCGGTGTTTCCTGGGAATCCGTGCTCGACAGTCAATACGCGCGTGTATTGCTTGAGACCGGATTTGTGGGGCTCTTCGCCTTCCTCTTCCTCCAATGGCGGCTCCTGCGAACCACGCGGGAGGCCTATCGCTGGACGGAGGACTGGATGGCCCGGGGTATCGCCCTGGGCATGTTCGGCGCCACACTGGCGCTGGTCGTTCACTCCATCGGAACGATCTCGTTTCTGATCGTTCGCATCATGGAGCCCTACTGGTTTCTAATCGCGCTCACCGTGTCGATCCGCAATGAGGCGATCGCCCGGCACACGGCCCGTTTCCTGGCGAAGAAGCAGGCGGCGGCGCTGGAGAAGGCCAAAGCGCCTTCCGCGCCGGAAATTCCGGCGGTGGAAGGCGCGGCAGCCTCTGCGATTCGCTGATCTGAAGGGCCCCGATGGGCTCAGTGTCCGCGCACGGCGTCGAGCCGTGGCACGGCGTAGGTCCCCATGTGAATCTGGTCGAACATGCTTTTATCCGTGGCGAAGGCCTGGGCATGCTCCATATCGATCTTTCCGTCTTTGAAAAGATTGTGGAGGTAGTGCTCGAAGAGGAACGAGTGCGACACGGTCTGCTGCATGCCGATTCGGATGTGATCGGTGCTGCCTTCCATGATCCCGTCGGCCACGGCCTTCACGTCGTTGAGCATCATCTCCAGGGCGGGTACGCGCCCGCCGCCGATCCGGGGCACAAGGCGCTGGCAAATCACGCACTTGAGGCAATCGCGCAACTGGAGCTTGACCAGGTCGCGCTCGATGGGGTCAAAGAAACTCACGATGCGGTTCACCACCTCGGCGGCGGTGTTGGCGTGGAGCGTGCTCACCACGAGGTGGCCCGTGGCGGCGGCGTTGATGGCGGAGCGGATGGTGTCGGGATCGCGCATTTCGCCGATGAGAATGACATCGGGGTCGTGGCGGAGCGCGCCGGTCACCGCGTCGTTGAAGGAGTCCACATCGATGCCCAGATTTCGCTGAGAAATGACCGATTTCTTGTTGGAGTGGACGAATTCCACGGGATTCTCGATGGTGAGAATGTGGCTGGAGCGGGTGCTGTTGATCCATTCGATCACGGCCGCCACCGTGGTGGATTTTCCGCTTCCGGTCATGCCGGTTACGAGGAGCAGGCCGCGGTGGAGGCTGGCCAACTGTTCCATGGTCTTGCGCGGCACGTGGAGGTCTTCGAAACTGGGGATCGTTTCCGGGAGGAAGCGCAGCGTGCAATGGGGCGCGCCCGACTTGATGAAGGCGGAAACGCGGGAATAGCCCAGGCCCGACTGGTGGAAATTGAAGCTGGTCTGCTTGTGGTTAACGAACTCGTTCCACGCTTCATCCAGCGCCATCTCGCGGATCAGCTCGGTAATCTGTACGGCCGAGAGGGCGCCCATCAGCTCGGAGGTGCGGGTATCGCCGTCGATGCGGAAGATGGGGCTGACGCCGGGAGACAAGTGAACGTCGCTGGCCTTGTACTGGACCATGGCCTGGAAGAGCAGCTCGACGCTGATGCGGTCGATGCGGTAGTTGCTGCCCTCCGCGCGCCAGACCTCCGGGATCCGGAGTTTTGCGCAGAACTGGTCAAGTGCCATCAGCGTCTCTTCGGTGACCGCACCATTGCGCGGCACGAAATCAAAGAGAACCGTATCGTTCTTCTTCTCGACCGTGCAGAGGTGGCCCAGGCGTGAAGCGCGCGCCTCGAGTTCGGGGAGCAAGGGGTCATTGGTCTGGACGCGGACGGTGTAGTGTGTGAAGGGCTCGTCGAAATCCGCTCGCTCGGCGTCAAAAGCGAAGGTGCCAAACCAGGCGACAATCTTTCGGGGAATGCCTTCCGTTCGAAGCAGGTGCTTCTCCAGAAGTGCGGTAATCTGGCGCAGGTTTTTTTGCGAACCCGTACCCAACAGGAACGTAGCCATGCAATAACCTCCTGTCTCTCTCTTTTGGTTTGCCCGTGAGGGAGGCCTCACAGGGGGTATACTAGCGATTGTGTGATGGGAGTTCAACGAAAATCCGTTTGAAGCAAATTCGCCCCCTCCACTATACTGTGTCGGCCCGGAGGCCGTCGGCCCCTTGGTTGCGGGACCCGTCCGGGACCGCCCCTTTCCCCTGCAAGCAATCGACGAGGTGCCCCATGAGCAGTAACGAGATTTCCGTGATCAATCCCTTCAGCGAAGAAGCCGTGTTTCAGGTTGCGGGGCTCATGGCCGGCGAGGTGGATAGTGTCGTGGCGACGGCGCGGGCGGCCTATCTGGGTTGGCGGGGTACCCACATCGCCGAGCGCCAGGCCCTCTGCACGAAGGTGGCGGCCTGGTTCAAAGAGCACCAGGAGGCCATCGCCCTGGACATCACCGCCCAGATGGGCAAGCCCATCGACCAGGCCCGGGGCGAAGTGAATGGTCTTGTGGACCGGGCCACCCACATGATCGCCATCGCCGAGGAGTCCTTGAAGGACGACGTGCTCCCCCACAAAGACGGTTTCGCGCGCTACATCCGCCATGAACCGAAGGGCGTGGTGCTCGATATCGCCGCCTGGAACTACCCCCTGCTGATTGCGGTAAATGTCGTGATTCCCGCCGTGCTCGCGGGCAATGCGGTGATCGTGAAACATTCCAGCAAGACCCCCAAGTGCGGCACGGTCTTCGAAGAAGCCTTCAAGGCGTCGGGCGCGCCCGCAGGGCTGGTGCAGGCGGTGGCGGCGGACCACAAAGTGACCGAACTGCTGATCCAGCACACGGGCGTGGACCATGTCTCTTTTACCGGCTCGGTATCCGGCGGTCGCCAGGTGAACCACAGCGCGGCGGATCGCTTTATCGAAGTGGGCCTCGAACTGGGCGGCAAGGATCCGGCCTATGTCTGCGCCGACGCGGACTTCGACTGGGCGGTGGCCAACTGCATCGACGGCGCTTTTTACAATGCGGGTCAGTCCTGTTGCGCGGTGGAGCGCATCTACGTGGAGGCGCCGATCTATGATCGCTTCGTGGAAGCGGCTGCGGAGGCCGTGCGCGCTTATAAACTCGGCGATCCGATGGACCCCGAAACGTCCATCGGCCCCCTGGCTTCCAAAGCCGCCCCGGCCTTCCTCAAGCAACAGGTGGAGGAGGCGGTGAAAGCGGGCGGAAGGCTCGTGGTGTCGCCGGACGAATTTATCCTGCCGTCGAAGGGCTATTTCTGCGCGCCCGCGCTCGTGGCCGATGCGCCGCAGGACTGCAGCCTCATGCAGGAGGAGAGCTTCGGCCCCGTGATCGGGATCTTGAAGGTCTCGGGCGACGAAGAAGCGATCAAGTACATGAACGATAGCCCCTACGGCCTCACGGCGTCCATCTGGACATCCGACGTGGATCGCGCGATCAAGATCGGCGAACAAATCGAGACGGGCACCTTCTTCATGAACCGCTGCGACTTCCTGGACCCCGCACTGCCCTGGTGCGGCGTGAAGGACACGGGGCGTGGCGCGACGCTGTCGCAATACGGCCTGACGGCCTTCACGCGGCTGAAGAGCATGCACCTGCGGACGGAGATTCCGAAGTAGAGTAAGTCCAGAGCGAAAAATCAGCCTTATTACTTTCCGTGAAGTTCCGTGAATTCCGTGGTCGAAAAAAGATTGACCACGGAAATACACGGAATTTCACGGAAAGTTTTATGGCGTGGGGTGGATTGCATTTGGTCGCATTCGGCGTTAGCATGGTCCAGCATCTGGGTAATGAAATCACGAAAGGGATTGTGCCTTGAAGTCATTGCAGAAGTTCTTCTTTGTTGGTCTTGCGTTCGTCGCCGTATTGCGCGCGGGGGCCGAGGCGGGTCCGGTGCGCCTCATCCTGCCGCCGGTGATTCCCGCCGTGCCCGGTGTGGAAGCCAACATCTATTTTGAGAATGTGATCATCGCCGTCAACCCCGCGAACTATGTCTTCGATGTAGATTGTGAAAAGGGCATGAACCAGTCGGAGCGGTGGACCTTCACCCCGACGGCGGAGGAGGCCGGGAGCTACGCCCTGAAGCTGCGCGTGATCGATGGGAATAACGCCGTCATCGCCGAGGCGGACACCACCATCCAGGTGTTGCCCGCGGGCACGGGGAAAGACAAGGCCGTCACGCTGATGGCCATCGGCGACAGCCTGACCCATGCCTCCATCTACACCCAGACGCTGCTGGAGCGTTGCGCCGAACCCGACACACCGGAACTGACCCTGGTGGGCAGCCACGCGCCTAAGGAAGACCCGAAGAACCGCCACGAGGGCTACGGCGGCTGGACGGCGGAGCGCTTCGCCACGCGTTACACCGGCGCGACGCGCGACAAGCCTTTCAGCGAGTGGGGCAGCCCTTTCCTCTATAAGAATGGTGAGAACCCGCCCGAGCTCGATTTCAGCCGCTATTGCGCGGAGAACAACCGCGGCGCGGCGCCGAATTTCGTCACCATCTTCCTCGGCTGCAATGATGTCTTCGGCGCGAAGGACGACAACCTGGAAACGACGATTGACGGCATCTTCCAGCACATGGACGTGCTCATCGGCATGATCCACGCCCTCGATTCCACCACGCGGATTGGTCTCATCGCGCCCGTGCCCCCCGCACCCGATCAGGATTCCTTTGGCATCTCGTACAAGAACGGCCAGACGCGCTGGCAGTACCTGAAGAATCAGCACCGGCTGCTGGAGCGCATGAACGAAACCTACGGCGGCCACGAGGCCGAGGGCTTGTCGCTGATCCCCGCCTATGTGAACCTGGACTGCCACCGGAATTATCCATCGGGCGACGTGCCGGCCAACGCACGCACGGAAGTGAAAGTGCCCCGCATCTACGACAGCGTGCACCCGAACGCCTCGGGCTACCAGCAGATCGGCGACTCGATCTACGCGTGGCTCCTTCGGAATTTGGAATAGTGAATTTAGAATAGTGAATTGGGGAGAAGAATCTTGAGCCGAAAGGGCCCGACTGCCATGACCCATGCCCGCAAGAGCGCCTGCCTGCTCGCCCTGTGCGCCCTGAGCGCCGCCGCGCAGAACACCGACTGGCCCGCCTATCTCGGTGGCCAGGACAGCGCCCATTACTCGCCCCTGACCCAGATCACGCCGGAAAACGCCGCCACGATGGAAGTGGCCTGGACCTATGCCAGCGAGGGCGGCGACGCCACGAAGCTGGGCCAGATCCAGTGCAATCCCCTCGTGATCGACGGCGTACTCTATGGCGTGTCGCCGTGGATGAAGGTCTTCGCGCTGGATGCGGCCACGGGCGCGGAAAAGTGGGCCTTCATGCCGGAGGATCGCCAGAAGGCTGTGTGTCGCGGTTTGGCCTGGTGGACCGATGGCGCCGAGAAGCGCCTCCTCTTCGCGGCTGGTTCCCACCTCTACGCCATCGACGCCACCACCGGCCAGGGCATCGAAAGTTTCGGCACGGGCGGCAAGGTGAACCTTTCTCTCGGTCTGGGTAAAGACGATCTATTCGTCGCCGCCACCACCCCCGGTGTGGTCTACAAAGATCTCTATATCCTCGGCTTCCGCACGAACGAAGCGCTCCCCTCCTCGCCGGGGTATATTCGCGCCTTCAACGTGCACACCGGCGCGGTGGCCTGGGTCTTCCACACCATTCCCAAGCCCGGCGAATTCGGCTATGAAACCTGGCCGCCCGACGCCCACACCTACACGGGCGGCGCGAATTCCTGGGCCGGCATGAGCCTCGATGCCGAGCGCGGTATCGTCTATGTGCCCACTGGCTCCGCCGCCTTCGATTTCTACGGCGGCGATCGCCACGGCGACAACCTCTTCGCCAACACCCTCCTCGCGCTCGATGCGAACACCGGCGAGCGCAAGTGGCACTTTCAGACCGTCCACCACGACCTGTGGGATCGCGATTTGCCCGCGCCGCCCAACCTCATGACCGTGGAGCACGACGGCAACAAGATCGACGCCGTCGCCCAGATCACCAAATCGGCCTACGTCTTCCTCTTCAACCGCGAGACCGGCGAGCCGCTGTTTCCCATCGAAGAAAAGCCCATGCCCCCCTCCGACCTCATCGGTGAACTCGCCGCCAAGACCCAGCCCATCCCCACCAAGCCGCCGCGCTTCTCCCGCAGCGCGTTTGGCTTCAACGACATCACCGACATCACGCCCGAGTCGAAAGACTTCGTCACCAAGCGCTGGGACGTCATCAAGAAGAAACCTTTCAGTCCGCCCAGCCGCGAGGGCTCCCTCGTGTTTCCCGGCTTCGACGGCGGCGGTGAATGGGGCGGCGCGGCGACGGACCCCGAGAGCGGCGTGCTCTATGTAAACGCCAGCGAGATGCCCTGGATCCTCCAGATGGTCGACATCAACCAGCTCGGCGGCGATCCCGCCCTGCAGGAAGGCGCCATGGTCTACGCCCAGCAGTGCCTCTTCTGCCACGGCGTCAACCGCGAGGGCAACCCCTTCAGCATGTTCCCGCCCCTCCAGGGCATCGCCACCCGCACCCCCCGCGACGTGGCCGAGGCCCTCACCCAGACCGGCAAAGGCTTCATGCCCAGCTTCAAGCACCTCGACCCCGCCAAGATGAAGGCCGTGCTCGACTACATCTATACCGCCGACGAGGTCGCCTCGAAGCCCACCGCCGAAGCCGCCGCACCGGCCGAGGCGCTCCCGCCCCAATACCAGTTCACCGGCTACAACCGCTTCGTCGATCACCTGGGCTATCCCGCCGTCAAGCCGCCCTGGGGCACCCTCAACGCCATCGACATGAACAGCGGCGAAATCCTCTGGAAATCCACCCTCGGCGACTCCCCGGATCTCAAAGCCCAGGGCCACGAACCCACCGGCACTGAGAACTACGGTGGCCCCGTGGTGACCAAAGGCGGCGTGCTCTTCATCGCCGCCACCAAAGACGAAATGTTCCGCGTCTTCGACAAAAAGACCGGCGCCATGCTCTGGGAAACCAAACTCCCCGCCGGCGGCTACGCCACCCCCAGCGTCTACGAAGTCGGCGGCACGCAGTACGTAGTCGTGGCCGCGGGCGGCGGGAAGATGGGAACCGCCGAAGGCGACGCGTACGTCGCCTTCCGAATTAAGAACGCGCAGGCGCAATAGTGAATTGAGAATAGCGAATAGTGAATGCGGGAGCGGAATGTTGAATAGTGAATAGTGAATAGCGAATTAAGATGGGAGAATGAGCGCATTTACCAGGTGGCGGACTTGGCCGCGAATTCACTATTCTAAATTCACTATTCGCTATTCTTAACTGCCCGAAGGGCGGGAGCATTCAACATATGGCGGAATTGCGAGAAGTACCGGAACACATAACTGTGCGGACCTTTAATTTCGCGGTTCGCGTTGTAAAGTTGGCGCAGCATCTCGATAAAAGCCCCGGGGTGCCGCGTACCTTGTCGAACCAATTGTTGCGCGCGGGAACGTCCATCGGCGCGAACGTGGAGGAAGCCCAGGGCGCCCAGAGCCGCGCGGACTTCATTGCGAAAATGTCCATCGGTCTGAAGGAGGCGAGAGAAACCCTCTACTGGCTGCGCATATTGAAGGCCGCCGATCTCTGCTCCGAGAAACAGCTCGCCGAACTCGCGACGGAGGCGAGCGAGATCGTCAGCATATTAATCGCCATCGTGCGCAACACGAAAAAGAATAGAGAATAGGCCGACGGGAATTAAGAATTTAGAATAGTGAAGTGAGAATTAAACACACGCAATCTCATGCGCTGTTTTCAATTCACTATTCTAAATTCACTATTCACTATTTCTACAGGAGCCTCGTCCATGCACAGCACACGCCTGCTCTCATTTGCACTCGCCCTTGTCGGCGCGACGGCCCCCGCCGTCGAGATCGTCGACTATAGCATCCAACTCGACACCATCCATTCCGGCTTCGACAAGAAAACCTGCTGGGTCCATCCGCGCGCGGGGACGATTCCGGGGGAGACGCCGTCCGTCGTGCTGACGATGCAGAAGCTGCTCCTGAGCGGGTCGGACATATTCTATGCGCTGAATGAAATGCGCACGGACGACCTGGGCAAGACCTGGAGCGGTCCGGTGGAGCATGAGAGCCTCGGGCGGCGACCCATCGAGGGCGGCGGCAGCGTGGTGGCCTGCGATTTCACGCCCATGTGGCATGCCGCCTCCGGCAAGCTCCTGGGCACGGGCCACACCGCGGTCTACAACGCGGAGAACCACCTCGCCGAGGGGCGCGCCCGTTCCACGGCCTATGCGGTGTACAACGCCGAAGCCCGCACCTGGAGCCCCTGGCGCGAGATGGAAATGCCCGACGACCCCATCTTCTTCAACAGCGGCGCGGGCAGCACCCAGCGCGTGGACCTGCCCAACGGCGACATCCTCCTGCCGATCTATTGCAAGGCGGCGGGCGAAAAGGCCGCCGCCTCCACCGTCGTCCGTGCGCGCTTCGACGGCGAAACCCTGTCCTACGTGGAGCACGGCGACGTGCTGACCCACGACGTGGAGCGCGGCTTCGCCGAGCCCTCCCTCGCGGCCTTTGGCGGGCGCTACTTCCTCACCCTGCGCAACGACGTGGCGGGCCACGTCACCCGCGGCACCGACGGCCTCCACTTCGACCCGCCCATCCCCTGGACCTTCGACGACGGCCAGGAGCTCGGCAGCTACAATACCCAGCAGCACTGGGTCACCAGCGAAAAAGGGCTCTTCCTCGTCTACACCCGGCGCGGCGCCAACAACGACCACGTCTTCCGCCACCGCGCCCCCCTCTTCATCGCCCAGGTCGATCCCGAAAAGTTGTGCGTCATCCGGAGCACCGAACGCATCCTCGTCCCCGAACGCGGCGCGCGCCTCGGCAACTTCGCCGTCACCAAAGTAAGCGAAAAAGAAACCTGGATCACCGTCGCCGAATGGATGCAGCCCGCGGGCGTGGAGAAATACGGGTCCGACAACAGCGTGTATGTA
Organism: Candidatus Hydrogenedentales bacterium; assembly: GCA_041859365.1. Taxonomy (GTDB): domain Bacteria; phylum Hydrogenedentota; class Hydrogenedentia; order Hydrogenedentales; family JAEUWI01; genus JAEUWI01. The sequence continues at coordinate 1,741 of JBHEKR010000276.1, read as the reverse complement.
GCGCGCATTAGATGGAAATAGTCCGCCAGGGGCGGAAATAGTGAATTTAGAATAGTGAATAGTGAATGCGCGGGCGGAATGGAAAATTAGGAATAGTGAATAGTGAATTGAATCGGCGCAAGTTGGCGTGTGGTCAGGTCGAGTTCCTGGTTCTGAAATCCGCCTTCCCAATTCACTATTCTAAATTCACTATTCACCATTCATACCCGCCCGCAGGGCGATTCCTGGACCGGGGGATCTCCCCTGCGGCATAATCAGCCCGAGGCATGTTGGAAACCCCACCGGAGGGCAGGCTGATGAACACGCGATTCGAGTACCTATATCGGGACGGGCACAACTACAAGCAGTACAACGAAGTCGTGATTCAGGGGTTGTTCACCTTGGACCAATTGCGGCCCCACCTCTACGAAGGCCAGTACTTCATGCCCTCCGAAGTGGGGCTGGAAGACCTGCAGGAATATCCCTATCGCGGATGTGATCATATCTGGCATGAGCTCGTGTCGGCCGAGCCGACGGATGATGCACCGACGGTGGAGGTGCGGGCGGACGAGCTGATGGTGCGGTTTCGGAAGGCGGGGGCGGTGAAGTGGGAGACGCCGGCGGTGAATGAACGTATGATGGAGATGGCGTGAGCGGGCAATCAATCACAAGAAGGGGAAGTATGCGTCCAGGGATATACGAACAAATCATAGACCGATTGTTGGAGGGGCAATTGTCCCAGTCGGACTTGCGCCAAATTACGGAGGACTTAGACCCAGGAGATAGCTATGCATATCTCACCCAATTCATCGCGCATATTTTGTCGAACGGTTTGAAGTCTATTCGCAAAGTTGGGGACTCAAGTGAAAAGCTCTCACGACAAATACAGATTTGCAACGAGATCATTGGATATCTTAGGGGTTTGGAGCTAGATGGACTTGACGGCAGAGAAATCTCACCGCTCGCTAGGAGGCTCTTGGCTCTCGAAGAGGATCGAGGGCGATCATACAAGAATCGTCCCGACTCGCCTCTTGCTCTTGGTTGCCTTTTTACGGGGACGAGACAAGATCTTTCTTTAGTATCCCAATTGAAGAAGGAAATCTCGACGGCAAATCGCATCGATATCCTCTGCAGCTTCATCAAATGGACTGGAATTCGAGTGATTCAGTCTGAGTTAGAGCAATTCACTTCGTTTGAAGGGACTCGGCTTCGAATTATTACAACCAGTTACATGGGTGCGACGGACCTAAAGGCAGTGGAGTTCTTGGAGGCTCTTCCTAATACACAACTCAAAGTTAGCTACGATACGCACCGAACTCGCCTCCATGCTAAAGCTTTTCACTTCCAACGCGATACTGGATTTGATACGGCTTACATAGGCTCTGCCAACATTTCGCACGCGGCCTTGACTGAAGGGTTGGAATGGAACGTCAAGGTCAGTGGATATGAGCAGCGTTATCTCCTTGAAAAAGTTGCGTCGACGTTTGAAACCTACTGGAACGACAGAGAGTTTGAGCTATACCAAAAAGGTGAGCGAGTTCGACTAGGTGACGCGCTGGCTGCCGAGCGAGGGGGATCAAGTTCCAGCGAGTTCGATATACCATTTTTCGAATTACGGCCCTACACGTTTCAGCAAGAAGTGCTTGAGCGAATTGAGGTCGAGCGCAGTGTTCACAATCGATTTCGGCATTTGGTAGTCGCGGCGACAGGTACCGGAAAGACCATGATTGCTGCCTTTGACTATCGTCAATGGCGAGACAAG
>JBHEKR010000068.1:0-5277 GCA_041859365.1 Candidatus Hydrogenedentales bacterium | reverse complement strand
TTCAACGGGCTTGAGTGAAAGGGCATAGGCGTAAGAGGCCGTTGCCCGGCGGGGCCTGGACCGAGCGATCAAAGCGGCTCTATTGGCCTGATGCAGAGCGGCGTGCGCTATGCCAGCATTCAGGACATCGGCGCGCCCCGGCGACACATCGGTTTCCGGAGGGATATGCGATACCGCAATAGCGAATCCTGGCCAAGAAGCGCTGGCCTCCTTGAGGCTGCGAATTCTGTGTTTACATAAAGAATCCATGATTGCTACGCCCCGGCAGCGCACCGGTCCGTGCCGCATGGTCTTGCATCACAACCAAGTCTTGCCTGTTGTACTTCATGCGGGGAACGACACGCTCTTGTTCGGTTATGGATCGCTGATGGTATGCGGTGGAACCGCAAATTCTCTATTCTGTATACCGGATTTCGGAGCCCTTGTCCTGCGATGTAAAAATTGCTATTATCTCATTGGGCATGAATTTCCATAAAAACACGACCGGCGCAAATGGGATTGTTGTCTGTCTGCGACGGAGATACCGGCAACGTGAAGAGGTATTACGCCTATATTCTGATGGCCGTAATTGCCATCTTCTTGATTGTACAGGCCATTATGGCGGCCCTGCGCAATGATGACTATCACAGTCACGAAGCCAGCCTGCGGCATTTGGCGGAGTTGCAAGCCAAACACATCGCTGGGTGGCGCAATGAGCTTTACCTTGATGCCCGCAGAATCATGGCGCAGGAGAGCCTGAACGCGGCCCTTGCGGACTGGATCGAACACCCCACCGAAGAAGGCCGCGCGGCGACACTTGCGCTGCTGCATCGGCTGAATATTGAGCACTTCTACCAGGATATCGTTCTGAGCAATGCCCAGGGCGAGGTGCTGCTTTGCGCGAGCGCGCCACACCAACACCTGGATCAAGCGGGAGCGCGATTGCACGCCGAGGTAGTGGCCACGCAGCTTCCCCGTATCACGGACATTCATGCGAGTGAAGGGTGGCAGAATGCCCACGTTGGGATCCTCGTCCCGGTGCTGTCCGGCGGCCGCGCGGCAGGCTGTCTTGCATTCCTGGTAGATTGCGAGCGCCAGCTTTTCCCGTTCCTGCGCGAGTGGCCGCTCGAGTCAAAGACTGTCGAGAGCTATCTCGTCAAACAAGTCGGGGAAGAACTGCTCTATCTAAGTCCGCTTCGTCACCACTCCGAAACGCTCATGCGCCTTCCGCTCTTGGAACAGGCCACTTCCGGGAACGCGGCGGCACGCGCGCTCACAGAAGGTTCTGGCATACGCCAGGGGTTGGACTATCGCAAAGTCCCCGTTCTGAGCGCCGCGGTCGAAGTGCCAGATACGGACTGGGTTCTGGTCACAGAGATTGATCAGGCTGAGGCGTTCATGCCGTCGGAACTGGAAGCGCCCATCCTAGTCCTTTTCTTCGGGATGGTAGGGGCCGGCACACTGCTGGCCTGGCTTCTGGTACGCCGGGTGCAGGCCCATCGTGAACTTCAGGCAGCGTTCGAGATCGAAAGCCGCCACGCCCGGCTGGGGCGTTTGCAGGCCTTCCACGCCGAGGTGGCGCAACTGCTCGGCAACCCACCCGACGCAACCACGCTCTTTGACACCGCTTGCCGCGCAGCCACGGAGCAAGGCGGGTTCAATGCGGCGTGGGTCGGCGTGCCAGCACCGGATGGCAGCGTTGTGGTGCAGGCGCGCCATGGCAAGCCCCGTAATCCTGCACGGCAGGTACCCAACCCGGGGGAGCGACTTCATCTGCCTGCGTCCCACGTCATGATCCGTGCGCTTCAATCCGAGGACCAGCGTGCGGTGCTGGAGAGTGACCCGCCGCAAGCCGAGTATCCCTGTACGAAGATAGCCCTTCCGATACGAAGTCAGGGAATAACGTACGGCTCACTGAACCTCTGCTGCGACGAGCGGGAAATCGCCGAACCGGAGGCGATGCAGAAGCTGTATGAGATTGCGTGCAACATCGCGCTGATGCTGGAGCGCCACGACCGGGAACAGGCCCACCGCGAGACGCAGCAGTCGCTCGACGAGAACCGGATCCTGTATGACGCGATGGTGCATGCCATGGCGGAAGGCGTGGTGGTTCAGGATGCAGAGGGGAACATTGTGCAGGCCAATCCTGCCGCGGAGCGCATCCTTGGCAGAAATCGAAGCGAGTTGCTTGGGCATGCGTCGGATGATGCGCAGTGGGCAGCAATCCGGGAAGACGGCACCCCCTTCGAAGGGCGCGAGCACCCTGCGATGGTCACCTTGCGCACAGGGAAGCCGTGTGCGAGCGTCGTTATGGGACTTCTCCAGCGCGATAGCAAGCGTGTGTGGATATCGATCAATTCGGAGCCCCTATTGAGCAATGACGAGACACGCCCGACGGGGGTTGTGGTCACGTTCCATGACATCACAGAACAGAAGTCCGACCGGGAGCGAATGCTTCAAAGCGTTCAGCGCTTCAATCAGCTTGCGGAAAACAGCCGGACCTTTACGTGGGAAGTGGATCTGGAGGGATTCTACCTTCAGGTAGATTCCGCTGTCGAGCTGATCACGGGCTATACGCGAAGTGAGCTGGTCGGCCAGCGTCACTTCTATGAACTTCATCCTGCGCAAGGCCGATCATCCTTCCAGCAGATGACCCTGGCCATGTTAGCCCAGGGAAAAGCATTCCGTGACTTCGTCAATCCACTGGTGTCAAAGGACGGACAAGTGCTTTGGATGAGCACCAGTGGCATTCCGGTGTTTGGTGAAACGGGCGCCCTGATGGGCTTTCGCGGCATGGATACGGATATCACCCGGCAGCGCACGCTTCAGCAGGCGGTACTGGATCGTGAGGCGCAGTTTGTGGCGCTCTTCGAAAATGTTCCTGTCTCCATTTTGCTCCATGATGCGGAGAGCGGCGAGATCCTTCAGGCGAACAGCAGGGCGTGGCAGGCGTATGGACTGAATAGTGAAGAGGAACTTCGCAGTAGCAACATTTGGAATGATCCGCCCTACTCGGGTGCTGAGGCGCTTGCCCTGATCCAGAAGGCCGCCCAAGAGGGTTCGCAGGTCTTTGAATGGCGAAGCGTACGGCGTGACGGGAGTGAGCTTTGGGAGATCGTCCATCTTAATCCGTTTGACTACGACGGCGCTAAACGCGTGCTGTCTGTGAGCACGGACATCACAGCAAGGAAGCAGTCTGAAAAGCAGATGCGATTGCAGGCGGCCTCGCTGGAGGTTGTCAGTAACTCCATTTTGATTACGGACGGACAAGGTCTGACCCAGTGGGTGAATCCCGCTTTTGTAAAGATTACGGGGTATTCCGCTGCGGAGTGCATTGGGAAGACCCCCGGATCGCTCCTGGGTTCTGGTGTGCATGGCGCCGCCTACTTCCGGCAGATGTGGGACACAATTAGACGGAAGCAACCCTGGAGCGGAGAGATTACGAACCGTCGCAGGGATGGCGGCCTGTATGTTGAGGACTTGACGATCACGCCGCTCCTGGACGAAGCAGGGGAAATAACGCACTTCATTGCGATCAAGCAGGACATCACGGAACGCAAGCGCCTGGAAGCCGAAATGCAGCAGGCCCAGAAGATGGAGAGTATTGGGCGCCTGGCGGGCGGCGTTGCCCATGACTTCAACAATATCCTGAGCGTGATACAGGGTTACACAGAGCTAGCGCGCGATACCCTTGAAGAGGACCATCCTGCGCACGAGGAGCTCCTTCAAGTACTGCGTGCAAGCATCCGGGCCAGCCAACTTACCCGGCAACTGCTCGCATTCAGCCGGCGTCAGGTTCTTCGCCCGGAAGTCACGGATATCAATCTGATCGTATCCGAAGCGGAGAAGATGTTCCGCCGGCTGATCGGTGAGGACGTCGCGCTGATCGTGCAGCTCGGGACGGCGATCCCGAAGGTGTTGGCGGATCCGGGCCAAATTGAGCAGGTGATCATGAATCTCGTGGTCAACGCCCGGGACGCGATGCCGACCGGGGGGCAGATTTCGCTGAAGACCCATGAGGTCCTGTTGAGCAGTGAACAGGCCCAGCATCTGGGATCGATGCCCGCAGGCGCTGCCATCGCGCTGGAGATCCGGGACACGGGTACTGGAATGGCACCGGACACACTGGCCCATATTTTCGACCCCTTCTTCACAACCAAGGAGAAGGGGAAGGGAACCGGGCTTGGCCTGGCGACGGTGTACGGCATAGTGAAGCAGAGTGGCGGCGGCATTCGGGTGGAAAGTGCCCTGGGGAAGGGGAGCAGCTTCTGTGTGTATCTTCCCGCCATCACCGATCACGCGGTGGAAACGCCCGTCGCGAAGGTATCCGAGCCATCTGTCCCCTATTCGGGCAAAATACTGGTTGTGGAGGATGAGTCGGATCTGCTCAAACTCATACTGAGCACCTTGCGTAACGCGGCGTACTCTGCCACCGGCGTATCCAATGGGGAAGAGGCACAGGCATTGCTAGAGGATCCGGCCACCATTTTCGACTTGCTGCTCACCGACGTGGTGATGCCTGGCCTCAGTGGAAAACGGGTTGGTGAGTTGTTCCTCGAACGCCAGCCGTGGGGCAAGGTCATCTACATGTCCGGATATACCGATGACATCCTGAGCAACCATGGAATTCTTGAGTCGAACGTTACCCTATTGAGCAAGCCCTTTCAGCGTGCGGCTCTCCTTGCATGCGTACACGAGGCGCTCTCCGCTACGCCGGATACTCGGCACGCGTGATGAATTCACGCCCGTCGCTTCATGGAACTGCACGGTGCGCTGAGGACACGGTGCAGGGCGTTGCGGGCTGCGGAGACGTGCGTCGTGCCTTCTGTAAGGCGCCGTGTCCAACGCGGTCCTCGTGCGGACGTTGCCGCTACGATGCGCCTCGCCCCTTCGGGCGAGGCGCCGCATGTGGCGATCCGGCGGGGCCGGTCTGGAACCCCATGCTTATTTCGCCTGGACGTCGTAGGCGTAGAGCACGCCGTCGTAGCGAATATAGAGGCGGCCGTTCGCGATGACGGGGTGGGCCCAGTGCTTGTCCTTGGTCTTGGGAATTTGCAGGGTGCCGGTGCGCTCGAATTTTTCCGGGCTGGGCTTGAGCAGGCTGACCTGCCCGGTCTTGGGCCCTTCGTAAACGTAGAGCATGCCGTCGGCGAAGACGGTGTTGCCCTGGTCGATCTCTTTGGCGCTCCACATCGTCTTGCCGGTTTGGAAGTCGAGGCAGTAGTAACTCCGGTTGCGATAGCCTGAGCCGTAGAGGTAGCCCTCGTGCAGGACGACGCCGTGGTGCACATTGTCGAG
>JBHEKR010000576.1:0-3384 GCA_041859365.1 Candidatus Hydrogenedentales bacterium | reverse complement strand
GCGGCCCGGTCCACCTCGAACGTGTCCACGGCGAGGCGCCGACGATCCTGGATGGATCGGCAGACTAAGGGCATGGGGGTTGGCCCCCTGGCGCAAAGTCGAGCCTGTGGCAACCTTCGCATTCATGGGCGCTTTCCGATGCGACCCAGTCACGACGCCAGGAAACAGGACAGTCATTCATCACGCTTCGCTTCACCCGTAGAGGATGGAAGTCAAATCCGAGCTCTACCCCCCCTACCCCCCCGCAAGCGGGGGGGAGCAAGAATTTCACTTTGAGATGCAAGGTTCCCCCCGCTTGCGGGGGGCAGGGGGGGTAAGCAGCCTGAAGAGCAAAAACCAACTCGCATTTCCATCCGCGTCGGCTGTGTACTTTCAGATCAGCCCCGCCGGTTGAAGTGGGTTTCGTCCGACTCGGCGGGGTATCGGACTATAAGAGCACTTTGCTCATAGACGACGCGGGGCGACGCTGTCCCTACGACGCTTCCAGCTCGGCCATTCGCTTCGCTTGGCGTTGCAGCAGGTCGTAGATGGGCCAGGTGCCCACGCGCTTGGCGACCTCGCGCAGGTTCATGCCGTGGCTCGAAATCCTGATGTCGGCGCCGGCGGCGATCAGACACCACACGAGGGTCAGGTGGCCTTTGACGATGGCCTGGTAGAGGGGTGTTTCGCCGGATTGATTCGCCTGATTGACGTCGGCGCCTTGCTGGACAAAATGTTCCGCGATAACGTAGTGTTCCCGGTTAATCGCGACCAGCAGTGGTGTCCAGCCTTTTTCGTTTACCGGTGTATTCAACGTATCCGGATGGCTTCGACGAAAAAGGCGGACCATCCGTATTTCACCGGTGAGAATGGCCGCGAGGAGCGATTCGGGCAGCGGGAGCGCCCGACTTTCCTCTTCGAGATCGATGAAGAGCTTCGCCAGCCGGTCGAAGTTGTTGTTTCGCGCCAGCGTCACGAGATCCCAGCGTTCGAGCCGGGTGCGCTGGTGGAGATCCGCCCCCGCCATGATCAGCAGCTCGGCGGATTCATAGCCTCCGCAGACCGCCGCCATCTGGAGTGCCGTCCGGCCTTCGTCGTCCTGCCCATCCACGTCCACGCCGCGCTGAAGCAATTGGCGGACCATGGCCGGATCCTTGGCCTTCACCGCCATCATGAGGACGGTGGTGTTTCCCGGCCCCCGTTGTTCCACATTCGCGCCGAGCGCCAGGAGCGATTCCACGACGGTGACGTGACCGGCCTCGACCGCCAGCAGCAGGGGTGTGCGGCCCTGCTTTTCCGGATACTCAATATCGGCGCCCCGCGCGGCCAGCAATTCCACGACCGCGTGGTGTCCCCGTGCCGAAGCCGCCACCAAGCCGGTGATCCCCTTGCGTGCGCACTTGTCGGGCTCCGCGCCGGATTCGAGGAGGAACTGAACCACGGAGGCGCGCCCGTGTTTGGACGCATGATAGAGGGGCGTGTCGCCCTTGCGCCCCTGACGGTCCACTTCCGCGCCGCGCTGCAGAAGGAGCTTCACGACTTCGAGGTGGCCCGCGCCCGCCGCGTGAATCAGGGGCGTCGCGCCGTCACCGTCCGCTTCATTCGGGGAAGTCCCCTTGTCCAGAAACTTCTCTACTTTGACCAGGTCGCCCTGCTGGGCCGACTTGAAAATGGATGAAAAAAGATCCAAGGAACATCCTCCCCGTTGTTCGGCTGAATAGGCTCCAGCCCAGGGCGCCACCTGATTCAGGTCGCCCGTTGTTCCAGATGCGATTCGACATGGCGCTTCGCACCCGAGGTCTGCCGCACAACGCCCCGATACGGGGAACTTCGATCAATTCGTGCCGCCGGCGTCTTTCAAGGCATCGCGCGCCGCATCCAGGCGGAGGTTGGAATCTTCCAGCACGGTCAGCGGCGTGCGACCCTCGTTGTCTTTCACATTCGGATCGATCCCCTCGTCAATCAGCAACTCGACGAGCGGAACGCTGTTGCTCAACACCGCGTAGTGAAGGGGGGACTGGCCGGTTTCGTCCCGCAACTCGACGAGCGACGAATCGGTCTTGAGAAGTTCTCGCACTTTTTCCGTATGGCCCGCCTGAAGCGCGATCACGAAATCTCCGACGATATCCCCGGTGTAGTTGCCCGAATCGACGGCCCTGCCCTCCTCGCCCGAACACCCGGCCACGAACAGCGAAAGCAAAAGAAACGATGCGATACTGAGCAGTCTGAACACGAAACAATTCTCCTCATTACGGATATTCTCCGCTACTGCTACGAACGCTTGAACATTGCCCCAGCACCGCCCGCAGGCAGATTCAAGCCCAGTATATCAGCGGGAGAGGCCTCCCATGAAGCCTCTCCCGCGCTGCATTGTACTGTACCGAGGCCTTAGCCCGGTAGTATCATTTCAATTGGAATCAGGGGAACGGATTTCCACCGGTACTGGCCGTCTGAACCAGTCGGGTGAGCATAAACATCTTGCTTCCGTCCTCTTGCGGGTACTTACCAAATTCTACGTGACCATCCATGAACAGCACGTTCGCACCACCAGGGACGTGATTGAACTGTGCCGCATCAATCGCTCCGCCCACGCCGTTTGTTAGAATCGTATCCCACATCACGGGGACGTCGGATTGGGCCTTCGCCGAGGCGCCTGCATTGTTGATATCGGTAATGAAGAACCGCTCAATACCTTCCCGGATCGGCATGGTCGTGGGAGTAGAGCCATCAGAAAGCGCGGCAAACGTGTGGTTCTGATCATATCCGTAAATTTTACGGAGGGGCGCATTATTGGCGGAAAATACCGTTGCCACAGCGGTTACGTCCGCCTCGGTTTTAAACCACTCGCCCTTGATGACGTGGCCCCAATAGCTGTAGCTATAGTTGGAGGCCAGTGGGAAGCAACTCTGCTCTGGAATTACGCCCAAGGCAGGCTTGCACTTGTTGCCCGGGATACCGTTAACGTGCACCAGATTACCATAAATTCTGAGGTACTCGTCGGGAATCTGCTTTGTACTACCCGCATTTTCTGCGAAGCTATGCCCGATGCCGATAATGCGCCAGAATCCGCGGTCATCCGCACCACCGGAATAGTCATTGGGAACCCAGGATTCATAACCTTGTGAATCCGAAGGACAGAAAGCGAGCGCCCAGTCATTCCAATACTCCGGATAAAGATGTCCAGCACTCACCCATCGGGCGAGATCGGCGTTTCCAGTGCCCGGCGGACGATAATCGCCACCATTCAGATCGCGGTTGGCATTGGCTTGACGGGGCGGAAATTTTTCGCCCTTGCTCTCGTTGGCGTACATCTTGAAGATGACGCCGAATTGCTTGAGGTTGTTCTGGCAGCTTGCGCGGCGGGCCGCTTCCCGGGCGCGGGCCAAGGCGGGCAGGAGTATGGCC
>JBHEKR010000481.1:0-3119 GCA_041859365.1 Candidatus Hydrogenedentales bacterium | reverse complement strand
GGGGTAGAACCGGTAACGATTTTCATCATACGGATGAGGCGAAGCCTCATGAAGGACTGGTCTGAAAACTGGAGAGAGACTCGTGAATGCAAGATTTCGATATTTGCCGGTTGTGCTGTTGCTCGTCCTCACGTTACTGGGAGCCTCGGCGCAGGTTGTCAAGGCCTGCCAGATCACCATCACCGACGGCGCGACCGGCTCGCCCGTTGACTTCAACTCCGGCACACTCGAAGTGCGCTTCGAGGGCCGTATCGCGCCCCATGAGGGCACCAGGGTTCCTGTCCTCAATTCAGAGGGCAAGCCCTATATTGGAAGCCTGAAGGGCCTACAATTCCCCGAGGGCTGGTCCTTTGCGGTGGCAGTTAACGAAGAGACCCAATTGACTACGCTGGTCGATTTCCGTCCCGATCGCGCCCCCGCCTTCCCCACTGCCGAGGGCTTCGGCAAGTACACCATCGGCGGACGCGGCGGACGCGTTATCGAAGTCACCAACCTGAACGACAGTGGTCCCGGCAGTTTTCGCGCGGCCTGCGAGGCGGAGGGGCCGCGCACCGTTGTCTTTCGTGTCTCCGGCACCATCGCGCTGGAGTCGGAGCTGGAGATTGAACACCCCTATATCACCATCGCGGGCCAGACCGCGCCGGGCGATGGCATCTGCGTGAAAAACTACCAGGTGAAGGTGGAGGCGGACCACGTCATTATCCGCTACATGCGCTTCCGTCCGGGGGACGAGCGCGGCGTGGAGCAGGATGCCTTCAGCGGCGAGGGCGATCACATCATCATCGATCACTGCTCGGTCAGTTGGGGCGTGGACGAGACGCTCTCCTTCAACAAGGCCTCCAATCTCAGCGTGCAATGGTGCCTGGTGAGCGAGAGCCTCTATCGCTCGGTGCACAAGAAGGGCGATCACGGCTATGGTGGACTCTGGGGCGGTCCCGGCGGTTCCTTCCACCATAACGCCCTGGTGCACCACAGCAGCCGCAACCCGCGCGCCTCGGGCAACAAGGAATCGGGCCTGCTCGATTTCCGGAACAACGTGGTCTACAACTGGGGTTTTAATAGCGCCTACGGTGGCGAACTCTGGCCGCGTAACTGGGTGAACAACTACTACAAGCCGGGACCCGCCACGCGGGACAGCGTGCGCCGGCGAATCTTCGTTCAGAAAGCGCCCGAAGGCAAGATGTACCTCACCGGCACCTACATGCACGGCTACCCCGAAGTCACCGCGGACAACTGGGGCAAGGGCGTGGACTATTCCGAAGAGGGCGCGGCGACGGAGGCGACCCTGCGTGTGGACACGGAGTATGTCGTCGCGCCGGTGAACACCGACACGGCGGAGGTGGCCTTAGAGCGCGTACTCGCGAGTGTGGGCGCGTCCCTCAACCGTGACTCGGTGGACGCGCGGATCGTGGAGGAAATGCGCACGGGCACGGCGCAATTCGGCAAGTCCTTCGATGGCGGCGGCAACGGCATCATCGACTCGCAGAAAGACGTGGGTGGCTGGCCGGAACTGAAATCAGTGCCTGCACTGGAGGACGGCGATCACGATGGCATGCCCGATGCCTGGGAGCAGGAAAAGGGATTGAATCCGGCGGATGATTCTGATGGCCCGCTTGATCGCGACAACGACGGCTATACGAACCTGGAAGAGTATTTGAACTTTCTGGCGCCGTAATCCAACTTGGATTTTGGTCGCCGACCCAGAGCATTCGTGTTCGACCGAAGCTTAACCCACCTTCCGCGCCGCTCGATTTTTTAGAGGGCTTCACAAGATTCCAGTGACCCGGGCGGGCGACTGGATTGCGTATCAGAACATTGCAATCGCATTAACGAGCAAGCCCCGCAGGCACTCACCTGCGGGGCTTTTCATGTCAATCTCAACGAATGAACTACACCAGCTTCTCCAGCTCATCCACCAGCGTGGCGAATCGTGCCATGGCCGCATCCACCGGGGCGGGGGTGGTGAGATCCACACCGGCATCCTTCAGCAGATCCAGCGGATACTTCGATCCGCCGCTCTGGAGAAAGCGCAGGTAGCGGTCCCGCTCTTTCACGCCGCCGTTGGTGACCATCTCCGCGAGGGCGATGGCCGCGGAGAGGCCCGTTGCATATTTGTAGACATAGAAGGAATTGTAGAAGTGGGGGATGCGCAGCCCCTCCAGTTCCAGGGCCGTGTCGATGGTGAAGCCGGGGCCGAAGTACTGCTCCAGCAGTCCACGGTACTGGCTGCGGAAGGTGTCCAGCGTCAGCGGCTCGCCCGCCTCGGCGATGGCGTGGATGATGCGCTCGTACTCCGCGAACATGGTCTGGCGGATGATCGTGCCCCGGATCTCTTCGATCTCTTTGTTGATCAGCCGCGCCTTTTCGGCCTTCGTCTTCGCCAGGCGGAAGAGGTGCTTGCCGAGCAACTGCTCGTTGAAGGTGGAGGCGACTTCGGCCACAAAGATCGTGTAGTGGCTGTAGTGATAGGGCTGATGCTTCGCACTGTAGTGCGTGTGCATCGAGTGGCCCGCTTCGTGGGCCAGCGTGTACATGCTGTCCACCACGTCGGCCTTGTAGTTCATCATGATGTAGGGCGGCGTGCCGTAAGCGCCGTAGGAAAAGGCGCCGCTCCGCTTGCCCTGGTTCTCGTAACGGTCCACCCAGCGTCCGTCGAGGAGGCCCTTGCGCATGAACTCCACGTAGCCCTCGCCCAAAGGCGCAAGCGCGTCACAGATATGGCCCACGGCTTCGTCGTAGGGTATCTCCACCTTGGGCGATTTCACGATGGGCACATAGGTGTCGTAGGCCCGCAGATCTTTGATCTTCAGCACACGCTTGCGCAGGTCGAGGTAGCGATAGACCGTGGGCAGATTGGCGTGGACCGTATCCAGCAGGCGATCATAAACAGCGAGGGGCACCTTGTCGGAGAAAAGCTCCGAATCGACGACCGACGGGTAATTCCGCACCTTCGACTGGTACACGTCCTGTTTCACGCCCGCGCTGAGGGTCGCGGCCAGGGTGTGGCCATGGTCCTCGTATTCCTTGTAAAACTTGGTGAAGGCTTCCTTGCGCACGGAGCGCTTGGGCGATTCCAGCAGGCTGCGGAAGGAGCCCTGGGTCAGCTCCACTTCCACGCC
>JBHEKR010000445.1:0-21400 GCA_041859365.1 Candidatus Hydrogenedentales bacterium | reverse complement strand
AAGCTCTACCTGGTCGCCACACTCCGGCTCTTGATGGAGAAGGGGATATTTTCCCGCGAAGATATCGAGACCATGTCCAGCACGATCGACTGGGAAGATGGTATAGCCGACGGAAAATTCTCCGGCCCGATTGTCTGAAATCTTGTGGAATACAAAAGCCCCGCAGGCGCGAACGCGTGCGGGGCTCATAAAACTAGAGGAGATGCCGGAGGGGGCATCCGACATCTCCGGTGAGGTGCTGCATCCGACAGGGCCAGACGCAGCAGAGATCGTCTTCACCAACGAGTGAGTTTAATTTTTGCGCAGCGCCTTCAACCCCAGGAACGCTGTGACCGGCAGCGCGATGACCACCGCCAGCAGTGTAACAAATAGTACGCCTCGGTTTCCACTTTCCTCAACCAGCGCAGTGGTCTCGGGCGTGGGAACCGCATCCGCGGAAGGGACCAATGCCGCGGAGGTCTCGCCAACCTCGGCGCCGTTCCCAGCATTCAAGGACGAGGTCTTTCCCGCCAACACCAGGGATTCATTGCCGTTGTCCGTTGACTCGCCCGTCCCGCTTCCCGGCGGCAGTTCCGTCGTCCCGGCGGCTCCATTGCCACCATTTCCGTCGCCCAGGGGGGAGGCTGTCGGCGCCTGGGGATTACCCGTGGACTTCCCCGCCGGGGTGGACGCCTTCGTGGCTTTCGCCTTGTTTTCCGTTGGTTCGGCCACGATAAATTTGAAGCTTCCGGTCGGTTGGGCGCCCGGTTCAGCATCGGCCTCGGCGGGCAGCTCCGGGCTATCCGCGTCCTTATCCGTATCCGCCGCCGGGGGCTCTTCCGCCCCCTTGTCCTCGGGTGTTTCGTCGCCGAACTTCACCACGCGGGCCTCGCCGTTCGAATCGATCTCCACGCCTTCGTAGGTCGCCATGGTGGGCTCGTTGATAAGCAGCTCCGATTGGCCATTGGCCGGCTCGCCGATTTTCTCCAGCACCACCTGCACCACCGTGCCCGGCTCCACCACATTCTGGTTGAAGCCCATCATCACCACAATAAACTCGCCCGGTTCAGCCACATTGGAACTGACTTGCTTCTGGGCCGTTGCGGCGGAGGTGCCGGTTTGCGCGGAGACTGGGCTGAACACCGCCGGGTCATAGGCCAGACGGAAATCCAGCGCGGCCACCCCCTCGGCGTTCCCTTGAAGGTTCACCGGAAACGTGTATTGATTGTCTTGGATCACGGGACGCCCAATGGTCAGCGTTCCTCCATGAGAAGCCAATATCGGAAGGAGCAGGATGGATGCAGTCAGCATCAGGCGGGTGCGGCGCCACGTCGTCGTGCAATCGCTTTTCGCGGTCGGTCGGTTCAGATCCTGCTCTCCATGAGGTTGCGCCCTTCGCGGGTCGCTCTTCTCGCCGTCGATTCATCGTGGAGCGGTGTGGGGCGGGGCACCCAATGCTCTCCTGAGTTAACGAAGTCCAGCGCTAACCGTTGACACCCGAAAGGCAGGCCACACAAACTCCGCCTTCACTCCCCCGAATTCTCCACCGATGCCCGGACCTCGCTGTCCGTCGCGGCGGGCGATTGGGCCTTCGGCGTGGGACGGGGCGTCTCCGCCGGGCGCAAGGCGAGCCACGGCAGGGAATCCGAGATGATCTCGGGATCCCGGGCCCAGTAATAGCGGGCGATCAGAATGTACAAATACATCCACACCAACACCTTGAGGCCAATCGTTCCCAGCACCAGCGCTCGATCGATGGCATCCCGGATATGGACAATTTGCTCGATCGGGAGGTCAATGAAAGCCACGAAGGCCAACACACCAATCTGAAACGCCTTGCCCAGGGCCTCCAGGGTGGGTAAACCTGCTTCCACACATCGGTGATAAACAAAATGCGCAAGAAAACCCGTCAGGCACCAGGAAATAAAATGAAAGGAGTTAATAACCGCATTCTGGCTGAAAACATACCCCGCTTCCCGAAGCAGGTTGAAGGTCAGCTCCGGCCAGAGGCCCAGCATGAAATAGAGGCACCAAAGCAGCAACGCGGGCCAGCGCCATAAATCGCGCGCGGGTGAAGGAGCTGACACTCGAAACCTCCAGAATTCGGTAAAATGGGAGCGGGTCAAAGCAGGCCCGATCCCACAATTGGAGCAAAGCGCCCGCATGGAAGTCAAGGAAGGATGAAGTCCTGTAAACTGTCAACTGTCAACTATCAACTATCAACTATCAACTGTTATCATACCCATCACTTTTCGGTGCCACGTTACGTCGGGGTTACGGCGGCCCACCTCGCGCAGGCTTTTCTGCCGGGCAACCCCAGATGAAACACGCTTTTACAGAAGGAGCATGGCATGGCACACACAGTTTGTTTGATTCGCGGAGACGGTATAGGCCCCGAAGTGACCGAGGCGGCACAGCGCGTGATAGAGGCCGCGGGCGTCAAGATCGACTGGATTGATCTACCCGCGGGGGCCGGGGCCGTTGAGGCGTACGGCAAAGTACTGCCCACCCATACCATCGACCAGATCGATCTCCACAAAGTCGCTCTAAAAGGCCCGGTCACCACCCCCATCGGCAAAGGCTTCAAGAGCGTCAACGTCCAGCTCCGCATGCGCCTGAACCTCTACTCCGCCATCCGGCCTGTCCGCAGCATCGAGGGCGTCAAGACCCGCTACGAAGGCGTGGACCTCGTTGTATTCCGCGAAAACACCGAGGGCCTCTACTCCGGCCTGGAAAACGAGATCGTTGAGGGCGTCGTCACCAGCCTCAAAGTCGTCACCCGCAAAGCCAGTGAGCGCATCGCCCGCGCCGCCTTCACCTACTGCAAAGAGCGCGGTCGCAAGAAAGTCTCGGTCTTCCATAAAGCCAATATCATGAAAAAGTCCGACGGGCTCTTCCTCGATTGTGTACGCGAAGTCCATCAGGCCATCGCCCCCGAAATCGAATACGAAGAGCTCATCATCGACAACGCCTGCATGCAGATGGTCCGCGACCCCAGCCGTTTCGACGTGCTCCTTCTGGAAAATCTCTTCGGCGATATCATCAGCGACCTTTGCGCCGGGCTTGTTGGCGGGCTGGGCGTGGTTCCAGGCGCAAACTACGGCGACGATGCGGCGGTCTTTGAAGCCGTCCATGGCAGCGCGCCCGACATCGCCGGCAAGGACATCGCCAACCCCCTCGCCGTAATCATGAGCGGAGTCATGATGTTGCGTCATCTGGGGGAAGATGTCCAGGCCACCCGAATCCGTGCCGCCTATGACGCCCTTCTCGCCGAGGGAAACCCCGCCGAGATGACCCGTGATCTCGGTGGAACCGCCGGTACCCAGGCTTTTGCCGATGCCGTCATCAAGCGGTTACTATAGTCAGAGCCGATTAGATTGGAATGTGGCACAGCCGTCCCGGTTGCGATCGCGCGCCGACAGGCGCGGCTTTCGCACCGTGAACGCTTGATCCATGGCAGTGGACGCAGGAGAGAAACTATGAAACGACTATACTTCTCAGCGGCAATCACCGCGATTGTCGCTCTGGCGCCGGCCTTTGCGGAAGAGGCTTTCGACCTTGATGCGGTCATGGCCGTGATCTACCCCGAATCGACCGGTCCATTCATGGGGGACTGGGAAGGAAAGTGGTCCGAGGAAGAAGAAAAAGACCCCTTTCTCGGCGCCCAGATCATCGCCCGGGGCAATGACACCTATCAGATCAACCTCGTGCCCCAGCTCGATAATCGGGGCGAGCCCTATGTGCAGACCACGGTCAAGCTGAAGGACGGCCAGCTCAACTTCAAGAGCGGAAAATACTACGGAACCGTTACCCCGGACGAGTTCACCGGGGGGCGCATCGAGGAAGATCCCGCGAAAAACGCGACGTTCAGTCTCAAGCGAACCGTACGCCCGTCGCCCAATCTCGGCAAGCCGGCGCCGGAGGGGGCCGTGGTGCTCTTCGACGGCACCAGTCTGGATGCCTGGGAAAACGATCCCGCAGGGCCCTGGGGCATTCATGACGGCGTGCTTATGTCCGTCCATCCCGAAGGCAAGGCCCTTGTATCGAAGCAGACCTTTAACGATGTAATCGCACACGTCGAATTCCGCCTGCCCTACCTCCCCGAGAAGTCCGGCCAGGAGCGGGGCAACGGCGGCGTGTTTTTCCTCGGCGAATACGAAGTGCAGGTTCTCGATTCCTACGGACTCCCCGGCTACTACCAGGAGTGTGGCGCGCTCTACAAGGTGTCGCCGCCTCACATCAACATGTGCCGCCCACCCAACGAATGGCAGAGCTACGACATCGAGTTTACCGCGCCGAAATTCGATGAGCGCGGCAAGCAGATCGCCAACCCGCGGATCACGGTAAACCACAACGGAAAACTCATCCACAATGACGAGGAGATTCCCCTCGTGCCCACCAACTCCTACAAGGACCGGATCGCGCCCCACCCCAAAGGTCCGGGCCATTTCCAGCTTCAGGCCCACCGCAATCACGTGCAGTACCGCAATATCTGGATTGTGGAGAAAAAATAATTTCGGCAAACCACAAAGAACGCAAAGAGCACAAAGGAGCACCCATTCTTTGTGTTCTTTGCGTTCTTTGTGGTTAATTCCTCCCCTGTAAACGCCACGGAACGCCGAGTATTGAGGAGCTTTCTTATGCCGCGTTTTCAAGACAAAGTCATTTTCATCACCGGCGCCTCCTCCGGCATCGGCGCGGCCACCGCGCTCGAATTCGCCCGAGAAGGGGCCAAAGTCGCCTTGGCCGCCCGGCGCGCTGATCGCCTGGACTCGGTCAAGGCGGACATCGAAGCCATCGGCGGAACGGCCCTGGCCCTGGCCTGCGACGTGACCGACCGCGCCAGTATCGATGCCGCCGTCGCCGAGACGGTCGCTGTCTTCGGGCGCATCGACGTAGTGCTGGCCAACGCCGGATTCGGCGTGAGCGGCACCGCCGTGAAACTGAAAACTGAAGACTACCGCCGCCAGTTCGACACCAACGTCTTCGGTGTCATCGACACCGTTCACGCCACATTACCCCACCTCCAGGCCAGCAAAGGGCGCCTTGCCATTGTCAGCTCCGTTATGGGGCGGGTCGGTCTGCCCGCGTCCGCGCCCTATTGCGCCAGCAAATTCGCCATGGTCGGTTTCGCCGAGTCCATCTACTACGATCTGGCCGAAATCGGCGTCAGCGTCACCTGCATCAATCCCGGCGTCGTCTCCAGCGAAATTCGCACCCTCAACAACCGTGGCGAGCACACCGGTCGCAAGGACCCCGCCCCGAAATATCTCGTCATGCCCAACGACGTCGCCGCCCGGAAAATGGTTCGCGCCATCCACCGCCGTACCCCTGAATTCACCTTCACCGGCCATGGCGTCCTCGTCACTTTTCTCAACCGCCACTTTCCCCGCACCGCCCGCCTCCTCATTCGATTCGTCACCAAATGCCGCATGGCCAAGGTGGAAAAGCTCAAGCGCGGGGGCAGTTGACCGTTGACAGCGCGCTACTGTATTGGTGTTGCGATAGCTTCTCCAGCCCACCGAGCATATCCGTCCTATCGGTCCAATCCGTTCTGTCACCCATAAAAAAAGGCCAGCACCATAGGCGCTGGCCAAAACTTTTCTTCCGCTGTCAACTGTCAACTATCAACTATCAACTATCAACTATCAACTATCAACTAACCACGTAGGCTTTTTTGATGTAGTCGAGGTTCGGGTGCGCCTTCTCGAGATAGGCATTGCCCTGCTCCTGGATACGGCCCTGATCGGGGGATTCGCCATACTCGTCGTTGATGGCTTCCACGACATCCATATTCTCGATAACTTCACCGATGGGGGAGAAGCCCTGGCCGTCAAGGAAGGTGTTGTCCCCGTAGTTAATGAACAACTGGGTCGTGCGCGTGCCCGGACCGGCCGTGGCAAAGGTCAGCGTGCCCTTGCGGTTGCTTTGCTTGACCGGGTCGTCCTGCATCCGTTCCTTGCGCCACTTCTCCGAGACCTTGGGGTCGCCATGGATGCCAAACTGGACGATGAAGGGGCGGGGCTTCGTCACGACGCGAAAGAAGCGCACATCCGTGAAGAATCCCTCTTCGACCAGGCCCAGAAAGCGGGCTGCGCCGCGGGGTGCCCAGTCGTCGTGGATTTCAATCGTGAAGTCGCCACAGGTGCACTCAAACTTTACTTTGACCGACATTCTATTCTCCGGGGGGTTGTATTTTCAGGGCGTCTCGGAATCGGGCCGGTTACTTAACCATCGAAACCGTGGTAATCATGTCGAGGTTCGGAAAGTCCCGATTCAGATAGGCTGTCCCCTCGTGTTTGATCATGGACTGATCCGGCTGCTCCCCATATTCAGCGGTGATCTTCTCCACATTCTCCATGCCGTAGACCACCTCGCCAAACGGCGTGAAGCCCATGTCGTCGAGATTGGAATTGTCCCCATAGTTGATAAACAACTGGGTCGTGCGGGTGTTCGGGCCCGAAGTGGCGAAGGTGATCTTGCCCTTCGTATTGCTCGCGCGCTTCGGTTCGTCACGCAGGTTCTTATTGGTGAATTGCGCCGTCATTTTGGGGTCGGCCGCCAGACCAAACTGCACGACAAAACCGGGCACCACGCGGAAGAAGCCCGAATTATTGAAGAAGCCCATCTTGCACAACTCGAAAAAGCGTTTGGTGCCTTCTTCAGACCACTTCGTGCTGCACTCCACGACAAAGGGGCCCGCCGTGGTGTCAAACTTCACGCGGAAGATCTCCGGTGCCGTCTCCGTCCACGGAATCACTTCATAACCTTCCAGGTTCGTGGGCTGTGGCGTGGGCTTGACTGCCGCCCCGTCGATTGCCGGAGCAGCGGTTTCCGTCTCCGCACCAGCCTGTGCCTTTTCTGCCTTCGCCGCTTCCTTCCTCGAAAGCTCCGCGGCCTCGGCCAGCTTCTTCTCCGTCTCCGCCGCCTCCGCCAGCTCAGATTCGGTCTTGATCGTCTGCTGGAACGCCGTCCGGACCCCCACGATCCCCGCAATGACGATGACAACCCCGAACAATGTAATCAAATTACGCTTCACGGCAACTCTCTCCTTAAAACTCAACGCGTTTACAAGACTGCGCCAGAACTCCGCCAGAGCGGGCTGCGAAACTCAAAGCGGGTATCATACCCGCTCCCGCGTCAACCCCGCAAATGCGACCTTCGACAGGTTGCGGTTCCGCCTCTGGAGAATCACCCAAAACTATCAACTGTACTAACCCTTTTGGCTTTCAGTATACTCCCCCCAAGTGAGTCACAGCGGGAGAGTTGCCATGTTTCAAGATTTTCGGGTTGCCTATCTGCGCAAGCACGTCAAGGTTAAGGACGCTCAGCGTTTCTCCTTTTTGCGGCAGATGGTCGCCTATTTCCTGTCCGAATCGGCCCGGAAGACGCCCCACGCCGCCATGGTCGCTCAGTACGACGTCACCCGGCTTGTGGAATATGGCCAGGCGAAAGAGGGCGAGATTGCCCAGGCTGCCGAAGCTATGGACGAGAAGTCCCTTTTTCGCCGGGCCATTCATAAGAACTTTTCGGCCTTCTTCCTCAAAGCCATCGCCCACGCGCTGCACCATACGCCGTGCATGAATGCCTTCATCGACTATGCCCCCTTCCTCAACGGCGGTACGCTTTACCGAGCCGAAGATATAAATCTCAGCTTTACCGCCCACACTAAACACGGCGTGGTGCGGCCCGTGCTGCGCAATCCCCACCTCAAGTCCCTGGAGCAGGTGGCCTCCGAAATGCGCGACCTCGTCCGCCGCGCCCGCCGCACGGATCCCGAGCAGCTCTATTTTCAGGCCGCCGGCATCTACGCCAAAGTTGGCCTCAAGGAACTGGACCTCAAAGCCGCCGGCGCCCTCTGGATTACCCTGCGCGGCATGCTTTGGCAGCGCCCCGTCCCCGAGCCGGGCTACGACAAAATTCCTGATTCGGACAAGCTCCAAGTGGAAGATATTCTCGGCGCGACCTGCACCGTGGCCAATATCGGCATGATGATCTCCGGCAACCAGACCGTCACTGTGATTGTCCCGCCCGAAGTGATGATGTTCGGCATCGGCGACTTGAAGCTGGCCCCCTGGGTCGTGGACGGCCAGGTCGTTCCCCGCTACACCATCACCATGACCGGCTCCATGGATCACCGCGCCTTCGACGCGGGCGAAGCCTTCCCCTTTGGCAAGCACATCAAGCGCTACTTTGACAACCCCGAACTAATCTTCGAATGGAAAGAGGGCGATCCCATCTGACCAGTCGCATAAGGATTCGCTCTTCCCATTCGTGAATTCCCCTGCAATTCGCGGTGGAAACGAGAATTTCCTGACCACGGATTACACGGAAACTCACCGATGAATTGCTCCCTTCGTGGCCCCGCGCGGAAGCAATACAAAACCGGCTCCAAACCCATTCGGGTTTGAAGCCGGCGAAGCGTCTTACTCAAGCTGCGAATGCGGAAGCTACTTTTCCACGATTACCAGAAAATCGTTGTAGCTCTTGCCGTGGTTCGCCGTGATCGATACAACGGTCCAGCCGTCCTTGAGCATCTGGTCAAGTTTGTCTTTGTTTGAACCATTGGATTCAATGATCAGCGATGACTGCATGGCGCCTCCTCCTGGGAACGTGGCGATAATCCGATTTGAGCCCGCCCCGCGCATCGGTGCAAGCCCCAACAAAACCGCAGCGATAGTAGCATGTTTTTCGGGCGGAATAAAGTTTTCGAGGACGGCCTCCCCTGGCCCGCGATGGGTGTCGCAGAGTCCGGGGGGGGCGGCAGAAGGCCGAAGATCCGCCGCAGGCGGACCGTGCCCCCCAAAATCGTTGTAGATGTATCGCCCAAAGTCACACCACGTTTCTCATGGGTACAGTTTCCGATTGGCCGGACGGCGGGGCTCCGCGCTATTCGACAGGGCCAACCGGCCAAGGTCCTGAAGGGCACATACTTAAGGACTGTCTTGATAAGATAGAGAAACCACGGGTGCCACCCACACACGGAGGAGCCTGCGACGGAGTTTGTGGGTGATGAGACTTCAACCTGGCAAAGTACACTTATTACCGATCAAAGATCCTCAATGGTCTGCCCCCCCCAGGAAAACACCACTTCCATATTTCGCGGTTTCTTTCTCGGGTTGCAAGGTTCAGCATGCGGGGAATCGTGAAGGGGTATTGAGTGGGTTTTGGTCGATTGAAGTCCCCACACCCACAAACTTCCCGCGGCGGAGCCGCCCCGTTTGAGGGTGGCACCCGACGTCGATCTCGAAAACCTGCGCCGCCGCGTCGTTCGGTAGCGGACAACCGGTCACGGTCGCCTACTGCAGTTTCACCGCGCCGAGGTTTACCGTCGAGGCGGGGGGCAGGGGCGTCTCCCGTATTTCCAATTGCGCGCCGGCCGTCACCTTGAAGCTCAAGACGAACTCGCCCGCCGGCAGATTGGGAAAACGAACCACACCTTCCGCATCGGTCGTCGACTGGGCCGGCCACCACGGGCCTCGCGTTGCGTGGGACAACATGAGCGCCACGGTCTGGTTCGCCGCGGGCTGGCCGTCGGGCAGGAACAGTTGGGCTTCCAATCCCGATGCGCCCACCATCTGGATCGTGAGCGTCTCTTCAACTGCGGAGCCGCCGGGCAGCACCTCGTAGAAGTTGTTCGGGAAGTAACCCAGCGTCGGGTCCCACGCGCGGAGATAAAGGTGTTCCTTGTTCTCAAAGCGGATCGTGCCCATGCCCGCCTGATCCGTGGGATTGCCCATGGCCACCGGCTTGTCAAAGGCGTTGGGTTGGTGCGTCACGATCGGGGCCATACCCATAAGAGGATTGCCGGCAAGATCCACCACCTGCACGTTTGCATGGATAAACCCCGTCTCGCTTTCGGGGGCTGTGGTCGCGGCGGCGTTTTCCGGCGCGGGTGCGGGCTTCGCTTCGGAGGGCGCGGGGGATACTGGTGCGGGCGGAGGTGGTGCGGGCGCGTCGGTGGGTTTCGCGGGATCGCCACAGCCCGCCGCGACGAAACTTACGATGAGGGCAAGGCTCAACCTTCTCATGCGGGTGACTCCTGGGTGTCAAACTGAGTGCGGTAAAGTCGGGCGTAGGCACCGTTCCGGGCAAGCAATTCGCTGTGGCTTCCCTCTTCCACAATGTGGCCCTCCTGAATCAGCAGGATGCGG
This sequence comes from Candidatus Hydrogenedentales bacterium, assembly GCA_041859365.1. Lineage (GTDB taxonomy): Bacteria > Hydrogenedentota > Hydrogenedentia > Hydrogenedentales > JAEUWI01 > JAEUWI01. The sequence continues at coordinate 11,267 of JBHEKR010000445.1, read as the reverse complement.
TCCGCGCGCTGAATCGTCGAAAGGCGGTGAGCGATGATAAACGCGGTCCGCCCATCCAGAAAGTGATCGAGCGCGTCCTGGATCAGGCGCTCGCTCTCCGAGTCCAGACTGGAGGTCGCCTCGTCCAATATCAAAATGCTCGGATCCTTGATAAAGGCCCGCGCGATGGCGAGGCGCTGGCGCTGGCCACCGGAAAGCGTCGTGCCTGCTTCGTCCAGCCGGGTGTCGTAACCCTTCGGCAATTTCTCGATGAATTCCACCGCGTGCGCCGCCTTCGCCGCCCGCTCAATGTCTTCCTGCGTATAGTGCGACTGACCCGCGGCAATGTTCTCTCGGATCGTCTCCGCAAAGAGGATCGTGTTCTGGGTCACCAAGCTGATCTGCTCCCGAAGACTGTGGGCCGAAACTTCGCTGATGTTATGACCATCTATCAGGATAGCCCCGCCCTGTATGTCGTAGAAGCGTGGAATCAATTTGATAATCGTGCTCTTGCCCGAACCGCTGGGACCCACCAGCGCCACCGTTTCACCCTTGCGCACGTCCAGCGAAAAATTCTGCAGTACCGGCACTTCAGGGCTGTAGCCGAAGGTTACTTTGTCGAAGCGTATGCCCTGCGCCATCGGCGGCAGCGAGGGGGCCCCTTCCCGCTCGTCGATTTCCGGGGTCATGTCGATGAATTCAAAAACGCGCTCGGCGCTTGCGATACTGGTCTGGATCATGTTGTTGACCGCTGACATCTTGCGCAGCGGGTCGAGCAGCATCGCCAGGGCGATGAGCAGCGTCGTGAGTTCGCCCAGTTTGAGCTCGCCGGTCTCCATGCGTTTCGCCGCGTAGAGCAGAAACACCGTCACCCCCAGCACGAGGATAAACTCCGTCACCGGCCCAGTCGTCGCATGAAGGCGCACCATCTGGAGGAGAAAACGGCGCAGCCGCGAGATCTCGGTGCGCACGCGCTCGATCTCGTACCGCTCCATGGTGAAGACCTTCACGATGCTGATGCCGTTCACGGTCTCGTTGACGACGGAGGCCATGGTGGAGATTTTCTCCAGGGAGCGGCGGGCGCTCTTGCGCATTTTCATGCCGATCTTGGTCAGCACGAGAATCACCGGCGGCATGCCGCATACCCCCACCAGGGTGAGCAGGGGATCGGTCCAAAGTGCAAACCCGAAGAAGCCGATGGCCTTGAAGGGTTCGCGCATCAGTTTGACCAGCACGCCCTCCAGGCCCCGATTCACCATGAAGATGTCGTTCGTAAAGCGGGCCAGGGTGTCGCCTGTCGTGCGCGTCTCAAAATAACCCACCGACTGGGCCATGAGGTTGTCATACATCTGCCGCGCCATATCCGTGGAAATGTACGCCCCAATCGCGCCGGAGTAGTACTCCTGAATAAAGCGCGCCACGCCCGTCACAAAGGCAAAAATGATCAGGAGCAGGCAGGTGTACTTAACCGCGTCCGTCTTTTCGGCCCGCATGGAGGTCACCAGGCCGTCGAACTCGCTTTCGATCCAAACAGGCGGGCCAACGTAGCGCTCCAGGGACGTGCCGGGGGCGGACTCGATGGAGTCCTTTATCCACGTGTTCATGTCCCGGATACTCTGGAGGTGTCTGTCCCGAGGGTCCTCGTGCTTCAGCGCGCCGTCCGGCCCGGGTTCCGGTACGAAGTAGGTCAAGTTCACTACTTCCCGCACGGTGATCAACATGGCCGTAAATGAAGCGGCGATAAACATGGCAAAAAGAAGAGAAACAATCAGACGGTACTTATACTGCCACGTATAGGCCAGCAAGCGCCGGTAGACCGTCCAGGCGGAGCCTTTCGGTTTCGGGGCGGAATGGGCTGCTGGTTCGCCGTTTTGAGCGGGGAGGAGCATGGAAAAAGGTGCCTTCAGGGGGGTAGATTCGTCCCATAATGCTAGCACAGGCTCCCTCGGGGTATCAAAAGCGGGGACGCGCCAACGTGCATTGCACCGGGCAGAATAGGGTACAATCCGGTTATGAAGCTTCTATACGCGGGATGGTGCCTCCTGTTCCTTTTAATGGCGCCCTGGGTTGCGGCCGATACCCTCCGGGAGGGGCCCTTCGTCATCAATTTTCATCCCGATGACCGCGCTGTTGCGGAAAAGGGTCTCCGTGACCTGATCGCAGCGCGCGACGAGTTCGCCGTACATCTCCCGCTGGGCGAAGAGCCCGTCACCATGCGCATCGCTCACAACATGAATGAGTTTCTGGGGCTGAGCGGCATGTACGCCCATGTGGGCGTCAGCGGCGTAACCCGAGCGGACCAGAGCTCCATTGTGGTCAAATCTCCCCGGCTCCGTTCCATCGGCGACGACTTTCGCGGGACCGTGCGCCACGAGTTGATCCACGTCTTGCTCCACCGCAACACGGACACGAAACAACTGCCGCGCTGGCTCAATGAGGGCATCTGCATGATGCTGGCCAATGAGATCCGCTGGGAAAGCACCATCGAAGTCACGCGCATGCACCTGACGGGGCAGATTATGTCCATCGATGCGCTGGAGCGTGCCTTCAAGCAGCCCGGCAGCGATCGCCAGTTTGGCGATGCCTATTCCCAGGCGCTGACCATGACCCGTGCCCTGTATAACGAAGTGGGGGAAAAAGCCTTCTGGGATGTGGTCGTGGCGCTCCGCACAGAGCCCTTCGCGCAGGCCCTCGCCGATAAAGGAGGCATCACCCTCGATCAGTTCTGGGACGATTTCAATGGGGGCCTCTGGGGGCTATCCATCATGACGACCCTGCGTACCGGATCTTTCTGGGGGCTCATCGCGGCGCTCTGCCTGGTCACCGGGATCTCGCGCTGGTGGCGTAACCGCCGCATCATGCGCGGATGGGAAAGGGAAGAGGCGGAGGAGGGACCGGAGGCCTTTGACTGGGACCGCATTCTCGACGATGCCGATTCCTGGAAGCGCCAGCAGCGGGAAGATGGATAGTCCGCGCATTAACGCCCCCGAGGCGGGAATTGCTACACTTCCGCCGTCGTTAATCGGAACTCCAAACCATGAAAATGTTGTCCCCTGCTGATTATACTCCCGCGCGGCTGCCAGCCGAGCTGGTCAAAACCTTTAACGTTGTGGCCGGTCGTCCTTATCGACAGGGCACTTCGGTTTTTGACAAGGGCGTCCGCTTTTCCGTGGTCAGCCGTTTCGCGACCCGCGTATGGCTCTGTGTCTTCGATACCGTCGGCGACACCGTGCCCGTCTGGGAATACGAGTTCGATCCCAGAACCGACCGGACCGGGGACGTCTGGACCATCTTCGTGGAGAATTTGCCCAAGGCCGTCCTCTACAAGTATCGGATGGACGGGCCGTACGAGATCAGCGCCGGGCACTATTTCGACAGCCGGGTCTATCTGCTCGATCCCTATGCCAAGGCCTTCGCGGGAAACGTGCACGATGGCACCATCAAGTGCGTCACCGTTGAGGAGTCCCACTGGCACTCCCGGGATTTTCGCCCGCGTATTCCCTTTGGTGAGACTATCATCTACGAAGCTCATGTGCGCGGATTTACGAAAGATCCCTCCTCGGGCGTTGCCCATCCCGGCACCTACCGCGGCCTGATTGAGAAGCTGCCGTACCTCAAGGAATTGGGCGTCACGGCCATCGAGCTTCTTCCCATCCAGGAGGCGGGGGAGACCCGTCTTGGGCGCTGCAGCCTCGATGGGCGCGGCGAACTCATCAACTACTGGGGCTACAGCAGTATCGGCTTTTTTGCCCCCACGGGATTGCATGCGTGCAGCGCGGAAGGCTGGGAGCATCTCATCGAATTCCGGGAGATGGTGGAGGCCATTCACGCGGCCGGTATGGAGATTATCCTGGATGTCGTCTTCAACCACACCTCCGAAGGCAACGAAATGGGCCCCTCGCTCTGCTTTCGAGGGATGACCAATTCCATCTTCTATATGCTGGATGAGCGCGGCCGCTACCTGAACTATTCCGGCTGCGGCAACACGGTCAACTGCAATCACCCCTTGGTGCGCGATTTCATCCTCGATTGCCTGCGTTACTGGGTCTCGGTCATGCACATCGACGGCTTCCGCTTCGACCTCGCCTCCATACTCGGGCGTGATCGCAACGGCGAAGTCGTGCAGAACGCGCCCCTGGTCGAACGTATCGCCGAAGATGCGGTACTCCGCGACACGAAGCTCATCGCCGAAGCTTGGGACGCCGGCTGCGCCTACCAGGTCGGCTCCTTCGGAGATCATCGATGGTGCGAGTGGAACGGACGCTATCGCGACGATGTCCGGCGTTACTGGCGTGGCGATCCCCACAGCCGCGGCGCTTTCGCTTCCCGGGTCATGGGCAGCGCCGATGTGTACGAGTGGGCCGGTCGCAACCCGGAGCACAGCATTAATTTCGTGACGTGCCACGATGGATTCACCCTGCGCGATCTGGTGTCCTACACCCGAAAGCACAACTGGGACAATGGCGAGGGCAACCGGGACGGCAGCGACGACAACATCAGCATGAATTGCGGCGTGGAAGGGGAGACCGCCATCGCGTGGGTCAAAGAGCTGCGTCTGCGCATGCAGAAGAACTACCTCGCCACCCTGTTCCTCTCCCTCGGCGTGCCCATGCTCCTCGGCGGCGACGAGTTCGGGCGCACCCAGTCCGGCAATAATAATGCCTACTGCCAGGACAACGAAATATCCTGGATAAACTGGAATCTGCTGGGCGAATACAGCCCGCTCCATCGTTTCTGCCGCGAACTGATCGCCTTCAGGAAATCGAATCCCGCCTTTACGCGCAAGACCTATTTTCCCCACACGTCGGACGAGACCCTGGCCGAGGTGCTGTGGCTCGACGAGAACGGGCAGCCTATCGATTGGGAGAGCTCGTCCACGCTGCTGTCGTACAAGATCCAGCCCCGGTCCAACAATGGCACGGCCCTCTACCTCATCTTTAACAACAGCGAACTGGCTCAGACCTTTCGGCTGCCCCCAGGCGCCTGGTCCATGCGGATCAACACGGGGCGAAACGCCCCCGAAGATATCTTTTTCAATGAGGCGGGAGCCCCCATGATGGCGGGGGTGATGGATGTCGTCCCTCGCTCCGTCGTGGTGCTGTCCCAGAGCATTCCCGCCGCCCCCTGATCGGTTATTGCAGGTACGCCTGCACGCGATCCAATATCAGCCCCGCGATGACCGAAGCCACCCCGAAGCACAGCGCCACGGCGTAGAGCGCCCCAAGGGCCTGCGCGAGCCGCTTCAAACTGTGCCCCCAGGCGTTCGCCAGAGGCAGTCCGCTGAGGACTGCTAGCGGAAGCACGGTGAACAGGGCAAGGAAGAAATAGACCCCTTCACGAAAGCGGAACCAGTCCCAGTCCCCCAGCGCGGGCATGGGTTCTTTGAAGATCTGTTCGTGTCCATACCCGATCAGCACGAGCGCCTGGTTGGCCCCCCAACGCAGCGCGATGAGGGTGACCAGGGCCACCACGCCCCGAAGGGCAATCCTCGGCCAGTCGATCACCGGACGATCCCGCTCGGCCAGCCCCAGGTAGTACTCGATAAAACCTGCGATGTACGCCAGCAACGCCAGGGGCCCCGTGAACAGGCCAAGCACCACTAGGCCCGCACGAAGCATCCATGTTTCGATGCCCAGGCGCTCCCCATTGTGAACACACACGCCGAGCCAGATGGCTTTGGGGTGCTGGGGCGTCGATGGTGGCGCCGGGGCGGTCACCGCGGCCGCTGGTGTCGACCGTTCCGGCGTCTCGCGGGCCGGTGCCGACGAGGCTTCCCCGGTGCTCGCCGCGTTGCGCAGCACCCGAAGCACGTCGTCATCGCCGATCGACGGATTGTTGAGCCGCTCCAGTTCGTGATAGATCCGCGTTTGCACCTGGCGCAAGCTGCGCTCCCGGACTTTTTCCGGCAGGCCGGGGTCCAGGCGGCGGCTCAAATCGCGCAAGAACTGGGAGATGAGAGATTCCTGCTTTTGGGTCAAGTGCATGAAGGTGGTTCGCGGAACCCAAACCGGTCCCGGTGCTCCTCTCGCCTGTTTTCGGTAGCCTCCCCGCAGTCAAAATGCCGGAAAGGCGACCCGCCGCTACTAGAAGATAATTATGGCGGCCACGATGAGCGCGACAAGCAAGGCGATGATTACGTAAATCATGACCGGATTGCGCTTGGGCGTCTCCACCTTGAACAGTGAGCCGATCTCCGGATGCTCAATGGCAATGGTCTCCTCAACCTTACGCCATTCCCCCACCCGATCCTTCTTGCACAGCGACGTCTTCGGAACCGTGTTGGATTTGAAGGCCTTGATGATCTCGATGATGTCCCCCGATTCGAAAATCACATCGCCATAATTATCCGCAAATTCCCAGACATGGCCGAGCTGGTGGCGAGAACGAAAATCGACGATTCGCTGGCCCAGCGCGCCCTTGGCTTCAAACTCGCGGGTCGTTGTGTAGAGCCGCTCCAGAAAGCGAAGGCCGTGCTCGGCCTCGCCGTTCGCGGCCATAGCCTGGGCCAGCGTGTCCACCACAATCGGATCTTCCGCGCCACCCAGTTCGTAAGACCGCCGGATGTGTTCCAGCGCTTTCTTCGGGTCCCGGTAACCGTCCCCTCCCTCAAGACAGATCTTGGCCATCAGGCGGTGGCCCGCACAACTCTTGGGGTCGCCCGCCAGAAAGGCCTGAAGCTTCTCCAGCGCGCCGCCGAAGTCGCCCCCCTTTATCTTGCGGTCCAGCTCCAGCAGCGCACCGCCCATCTGCGATGCCGTCGACGCCGCCGCCGCTTCATCATGGATACCCACGACCATTGTTTCCGCGTAGGACTCTTCCTGCGATACGCACGTCGCCGTCGAACCCGGAACCACGTGGTGAGGCTCGACCTGAAGCAACATGATTGCTTTCTGTCCCGCGCGCGCCATCTTCAAGGGCGTTTCCGCAGTGCCAATACGCACAATCGGAGCCACCAGTGGCATTCCGCTCTCGGTGATGAGCGTCAGGGAGTCACCGGTGCGAAAAGTGCCCGAACGGATATGGCCCGTTATGGTAGTCTCAGTCGTCGATTTCGGGAAAGCCGATTCAATCACGAGTACGTTGTCACCGGTAAGCTCTGGGGCGTCCGAGACCGGCGCCGCCACCGGCATATCCGCGGCACGGGACCCATGGGCCGCCCCGGGTGCGGGCCCCAGCAGCGCGCGGATTTCGACCAGCTTTTCCCGTTCGAGTTTGCCTTCTATCTTGGCAAACTGTTCACGCGCCTCCGCCTGGCGACCCAGATGGCCCAGACAGACACAGCGGTGATAGGTCACGTGGCGGCTGTTCGGGCGCTCGGCATCCAGCGTATCAAACATGGAAAGTGCGCGCTCAAAGTCTTTGGCGTCAAAGGCCTTCACCGCATTTACATAGAGCTCTTTGGCTTCTTCGTTGGTCATGCCCGTCTCCGGCGCGTTTGGGTAATCTCTTTACAACTGGAAGTATATCACAAAATGTAATAGATGCTACCTAAAACATGCAAGAAGTTTTTTAAAGGTTTGCAGCGGTACCCCCTTGCCGTCACTCCGTCAATGTGCTCCATTTTGGACCTGCTTCAGGCTCCCATAGGGCTCTGATCGAAATATTTGACCGTATCCGTCGTAATATGAAAAGTGGTATCATGTAGTATAAGCGTCCAACTTCGCGAGGCGGTGCGTATGGTCGTACATGGGTACGATTTGCGCATGAAGCATTTCAGGGGGGCGAAGACGGGCCGGATCGAAAGGACGTGCTTGAATGGGTCGGTATCTGACGTTATTGGGGGTCGCCATCCTCGCCTGCTGGGGGGCCCAGGCGACCGTTGTCATCAATGAAGTACTGGCCGATATTCCCACAGATGGTGAGTGCGCCGCCTTCGGCGAGCCCGTGGGGGCGTCGTTGTGCGGTGATACAAATCGTGACTACAGCGCCGTGGCTTCGCAGGATGAGTTTGTCGAACTGGTGAACAGTTCGGGACTCGATACGGTCGATATATCCGGCTGGACGCTGAGCGACAACACCACCGTGCGACACACCTTTCCCAGTGGCACCATCCTGCCGCCCGGTACCGCCATTGTGGTATTCGGCGGGGGAAGTCCGACCGGTCTCTTCGGCGGTTCTATCGTCCAGGTAGCGAGCACGGGCACCCTCGACCTTACCGAATCCGGTGACCTCCTCGAACTGCGCAATGGCGCGTCTACCCTGGTGGACAGCTACACCCTCGAAGCCGGAACGGTCGATGGCGGAGAGTCGGTTGCGCGGGATCCGGATGTGACCGGTACGACGTTCGCAACGCACTTCACGTCGATAGCGGGAGCCCTGCGCATTGCTTCCCCCGGCATGAAGTCCGACGATACCTATTTCGACGGCGTCTGCGAGCCGAATGTTCCCGTAATTGATCAGTCGCAAGTCTTCACGAATGCCAATTCGTCGAGCCAGATTCGTCACTGGCAGAGTTTCACGGCGGGCGACACCGGCACACTGTACCAGATCGATACCCGCCTCCAGTTGACCGGCGCCTGGACCCTGTATGTCTACGACGGGGACGGCGTCGCCGGCACCCTGCTCAACACTCCCCAATCCGTGACCGTGGTCGCCGGCGTAAATCAACACGTGCTGAGCGATACCATAACCGTCACGGCGGGCAACATGTACACCTTCGAAATGCGCCGCGACAGCAACGTCGTTGGCCAGATACCCGTGCATACCACCAACCCCTACGCGGGAGGTACCTACGGGAACGCAGGTGGATCGATACCCGGGTCGGACATGTACTTTCAGACCCATGTCATCAGTGGTATTCTTCCAGACCAGATTCAGGAGCTGGCCAACGCAACGGGTAACAACAGTGTCAGCCACTGGCAGTCCTTTACCGCGGGCCTGACCGGCGACCTCTACCAGATCGATACATCGATCGGCTCCACCCTCGGCTGGACCTTGAAAATCTACGAGGGAACCGGCACCGCCGGAACCCAATTGAACACCGATCAGTCCGTCAACTTGAACTCATCCGAAAACGAGCATGTCTTGACGGCTCCTATTCCCGTGGTTCGGGGCCAGGTATATACCTGGGAGCTGGTCCGTGACAGCATGGTTGCGGTTCAAGTCGACTATGAGAACAGCAATCCCTATGGTCTGGGAACCGCGGGTAATGCGGACGGTCCCATCAGCGGCGCCGACCTGTTTTTCCGAACCCGCATCCAGGTGACGGCGGATACGCCCGCGCAGCCCGGTGGGATAACGGGCAACGCCACCGTGTGCGAGGGCGCTGCGGGCGAAACGTACAGCGTTGCCAAAGTTACAGGCGCTTCGGGCTATCTCTGGACGCTTCCGGCTGGCTCCTCTATCGCGGAAGGCGAGGGCACCAATTCCATCACAGTAAATTTCGGTTTGACGCCCGGTGACATTACGGTCAGCGCGGTCAATGGGTGCGCCACGGGAGCATCCCGCACATTGAGCATTGCCATGAACGATGTGCCGGACCAGCCGGGCGCCATTACAGGAAGTACTGCGGTGTGTGCGGGCGACACCAACGTGGCCTACAGCATCGGCGCCGTCCCAGACGCGACGGGCTACAACTGGTCCGTCCCGACCGGTGCCGTGGTGACGAGCGGCCAGGGCACGACCAGTATTCTGGTGGATATGGGAGCGAATTCGGGCAATGTTACCGTGGCTGCGGAAATCAATGGATGCGTAGGCGCCGCGGCCACCACGGCGGTAACCGTCACGTCCATTCCCACCACACCGGGCGCTATCTCAGGGAACACTTCCGTATGTTCAGGAGACCTTGGAGTCGCCTACAGTATCTCCGCAATCGCGGGCGCCACCAATTACATATGGACCGTGCCGGCGGGATCGACCGTGGCCAGTGGCCAGGGCACCAACAGTATTACCGTGGACTTCGACTCGACTTCGGGGAACATTTCCGTTGTCGCCGAAAATTCGTGTGGCGCCAGTGCCGCTGCTGAAACGCCGGTTGCCGTCTATACCATTCCGGCGCAGCCCGGCGCGATCTCCGGCGCGATGGCGGTATGCGAAGGGGACAGCGAGCCCTACAGTATATCCGCTGTTGCGAGCGCGACAACTTACACGTGGATCGTGCCAACCGGTGCAACGGTCCTTTCCGGTCAGGGAACCACAAACGCGACAGTATTGTGGGGCAGTACCAGCGGTAATGTGAGCGTTACGGCCTCAAACCCATGCGCGACGAGTGCCCCTTCGGAAACATCGGTGTCTGTCTCGTCCATCCCAGCCCAGCCGGATACGATCTCCGGTGACACAGTGCTCTGTGAGGGCGAAACCGAGAGCTACAGCATCTCGGCGGTTTCCGGCGCCACGGGCTACTCCTGGACCGTGCCACCCGGCGCAACCATTTTGAGCGGCCAGGGCACCACCGCTATTTCGGTCGAGTTCGGTACGCAGTCGGGCGCGATCGCTGTATTTGCGAGTAACCAATGCGGCGACGGAGAACCCAGCGAGCTCGCCATCGACCTGACCCAGAACGTAGCGGATCCGGCGGCCATCACTGGACTGACCACCGCCTGCGAAAACGCGACGGGCGTCTCCTACTCCATTGCGGCCGTGAATCACGCAACGAACTACGTGTGGACCGTGCCCGCTGGTGCGACCATAGCCAGCGGCCAGGGAAGCACCGCCATCACGGTGGACTTCGGCGCCACCGCCGGATTGGTCGCCGTGACAGCGGAGAATTCCTGTGGCGCCAGCGCCACGGCCAATTTGGCGGTTGCTCTAGACGAGGCTCCGGGTCAACCAGGCAACATCACCGGCTCAGCCGTAGTCTGCGAGAATGAAACCGGCGTAGACTTCAGTATCGACGTGGTCGACGGCGCTGACAGCTACCTCTGGACGGTGCCCACGGGCGCATCCGTGGTCAGTGGTCAGGGCACGACGGCGATCACGGTTGATTTTGGCGATACCAGTGGCGACGTGGCCGTTGTCGCCGTAAAAACCTGTGGATCGGGGCTTCCCTCAAGTGCCACGGTTTCCGTGACGCCCATTCCGGACGCGCCGGGCGCTATAACCGGCGACAACCTGGTCTGCGAGAACGAAACCGGTGTCGTCTATTCGATTGTCCCCGTCTCGGGTGCGGATTCCTACCTCTGGACCGTCCCCGCAGGCGCGTCGATCGTCTCAGGTGGTGGGACTTCCAATATCGTGGTGGATTTTGCCGCCAACGGTGGGGCGTTGTCCGTAGCATCCGTGGGCGCGTGCGGTACGAGTAGTCTTTCTGAACTCGCTATTGCGACCGAAAGCTGCGCGGGCGAAGGCGA
>JBHEKR010000382.1:0-36411 GCA_041859365.1 Candidatus Hydrogenedentales bacterium | reverse complement strand
CGAGCGAGCCCTGGGTCAACTGGCCCAACATTCTCAAACCCCTCAGGGGTGGCATAGGAGACCGAGAATTTCCACTCTTGTTCTCCTATGCCGCCCCGCTGGGGCTTAGGGTTTTTGTTCGACAATACCCAGGGCTCCGCTCGTACCTCGCTTCGCCCTGGGCTACGATATGCCGCCACTACGTGGCTAATACAGAAATAGCTCCCAAGTACCTTCTGCTATTCGTGCACGCAACAATATTTACAACGACGGAACGACAGAGCCTAGTGAATTCTCACCGGCAGAGCCGGTGGATTAGCTTGGACTTAGTCTTCCGCGGCTGGCGCGCTTTCCGACGCTGTGGTCTTGAAGAACTCCGCGATGACCATGAGCACCAGACCGCCCACGATAGCCAGATCCGCCACGTTGAAGATACCCGTGCGGGGCTCCCAACCGCGAATGCTGATCCAGGGCAGTCCCATGTTCATAAAGTCGACCACGATACCGCTGTAGGCCACGCGATCGATGAGGTTTCCGATGCCGCCGGAGAGTATGAGGGCGAGGGCGACGGTCACGAGCCGCGCCATATCCCTGGAGAAGAATAGAAAGCCGGAAACCACCGCGAGTATCACAGAATTGAAGCCCACGAGGAGAATCTGCCTCAGCGTCTCCGACATCTGCCCGAAAAGGCCCAGAAAGGCGCCTGTGTTTTCGGCATACTGGAGGCGGAAAAAATCACCGAGGAAGATGTGGGGCGGAGAACTCATCAGCCAGGCGATAGCCATGCGTTTGGTGGCTTGATCGAGGACCACGCTGACGGCGACGATGGTCAGGATCAGGGAAATACGATTCTTATAGGTCATGGGCATCTTCTGAAAACGCGACGGGCACGCAGGGGGTTGTAGCCGGGAGCCCACGCGGTTCGGGGCGGTCTCCAGTATAGGAAAGGGGGGTAAATCGAGTCAATTTACGGGATAGATCAAGCCCGCATCAATCGCCCGGACTCAGGTGGTCCGGTCCTTTGCCCACATGCTTCTCATAGTGGCCCTTGCCATTCTTCACATACTTGGTGAAGCCGAGGCGCTCCAGGTTTTTGTCACTCGTGTTCTGTTTCTGGATACGCTCGTTGCCGGACCCGGCGATATGGGGCGCGTTGAACACGCGGACGACCTTTTCCCCGGTCTCGGGATGCTCGGAAAGGGCGGGCTCGCTCATGCTGTGGACATATTCAAAGATCTCACCCTCGGTGCCGTCGTCGTGGATGATCTGGTAGGTGTACATGGGCATGGTGGTCAAACTCCATTTTGGCATCGGCGACCAGGTGTTGAGCCAGTGTCACTCTGTTGCAGGGACTTCAGGGACTGTAGGGACGGCAGCATAGCAACCCTGCTGTCCCTGTTGTCGCAGCCGTCCCTGTGAACGGGACAGCCAGCCAGACCTCTATTATACGCCACGAAAAACGGCCTGCAACAGTTTCGGAGAAACTGCGGCAGGCCGCGATGATGCTTTTCAGAATTAGAGCACGCCGGCGTTCTTGAGTTCCTGAATGCCCGTGCGGACTTCTTCGGCCGACTTGTGCAGGGATGCGCGATCCGCGTCGGAGATCTCCAGCTCAAGAATCTGCTCGACACCATTCTTACCGAGGATGCAGGGCACGCCCATGTAGATGTCGTCGAGGCCGTACTGGCCGGTCAGGAGCGCGGCGCAGGGGAGGAGCTGCTTCTCATCACGGATGATGCTTTGGGCCATGCGGACGGCGCTCGCGGCGGGGGCGTAGTAGGCGCTGCCGGTCTTGAGCAGGGCCACGATCTCGCCGCCGCCCTTGCGGGTGCGCTCCACGATCGCGTCGATGCGGTCCTGGGGCAGAAGCTTGGTGATCGGGATGCCGGAAACGGTGGTGTAGTGGGGCAGGGGAACCATGTCGTCGCCATGGGAGCCAAGCACCATGGTGTCCACATTCTTCATGCTGACGCCGAGTTCCATCGCCACGAAGGAGCGCATGCGGGAGCTGTCGAGGCAGCCGGCCATGCCGATAACCCGTTCCGCCGGGAAGCCGAGCTTCTTGTAGGCGAGGTAGACCATCACGTCGAGGGGGTTGGTGACGATGATGACGGTAGAGTTCGGGGCGTAGGTCTTGATGCCTTCGCAGACCTGGGTGATGATACCACCGTTCGTGGCCAGCAGATCCTGCCGGCTCATTCCGGGCTTGCGGGGCAGGCCGGCGGTGACGATGACGACGTCGGCGCCTTCGATGGCCGCATAGTCGTTGGAGCCGGTGCACTGGCTGCTGTAACCGCGGATCGGGCCCGCTTCGGTCAGGTCGAGGGCCTTGCCCTGGGGCACGCCTTCCGCGATATCGGTCAACACCACGTCGCCCAGTTCGAGCTCCAGGCAGTACTGAGCGGCGGTAGCGCCCACGTTACCGGCGCCGATAGATGCGATTTTGAATTTCTTTCCGACGGACATGGTGGTTCTCCTTCGTGTGCGGGACACGGGTATGGGGTTACTTAACGGGGGCGCTCCCGGGTGGTGTCCGCCGCGTTGAGGGTGCGGCGTGCGTCCCCGACTTGGGCACGCGGCGCGGCGCGAAGCCGGGCGTGATTGCGCACGGGCATTTTACTACATGGAAGTGGTGAATTGGTACCTGGGGGACGGGGGTAAGGGGGGGAGGGCGTTCAGGACGGATAGGTCGGATAGGACTGATAGAGAATGAGATCGATCGCAGCGTTTCGTGTCATCCGTCCTATCCGACTTATCCGTCTCATCGTTGGGGTCGGCGTCTGTCTCTAAAACTCGAAGTAAATGAACTCCGTCTGGCGGAAGATGCCGCCGAGGAAGAGGGTCCAGAAAATTACCACGTAGATGGCCCAACGCAGGGCGACCGGACGCGCGCGGAGCCAGGGTTGGAGAGGCGTACGCGAATGGGCGTACTGTACGAGTTCACAAATGAGCACGGCCGCGAGGACGAAGAGCAGCTCCGCCGGGGGCAGTCCCAGCGTCTTGATGGAGCGCGTCCAGAATTCGGGGGCGAGGGCCACGCCCCAGCCACGGGGCAGGCGCGCGATGGTGGCGCACGCGTCCGCCAGAGAATCGGCGCGAAAGAAAATCCAGGCAAAGTTCGCGATTGCAAAGGTCATGGCGATCTTGAGGGGGCGGGGCAGGCGCGTCGTGGCGGGTATCCTGCGGGCGAGGGCATGTTCCGCGAGCAGGCAAACGCCATGGATCAGGCCCCAGATCAGAAACTTCCAGTGGGCTCCATGCCAGAGGCCGCTGATGGCAAAAACGGCGAGAATATTCATCACCCAGCGAAGGGTTTCGACACGGTTGCCGCCCAGAGGCAGGTAGACGTAGTCGCGGAACCAGGTGGAGAGGGAGATATGCCAGCGCCGCCAGAACTCGGCGATGGACGCGGCGGCGTAGGGCCGGTTGAAGTTCGTGGAGAGGCGCACGCCAAGGACGCGCGCGGCGCCGATGGCGATATCGCTGTAGCCTGAGAAATCGCAGTAGATCTGATAGGCGAAGCAGAGCGTGGCGACAGCGAGGGCCGGGCCGCTCTGGCTGGACGGATCGCGATAGACGTGCTCCACGACCATCGCCAGGCGATCGGCGATGACCATTTTTTTGAAGAAGCCCCAGGCCATGAGACGCAGGCCGTCGGTGGCCCGGGTGTAGTCGAAGTCGCGCTCCAGCTTCATCTGGGGCAGGAGTTCCCTCGCGCGTTCGATGGGGCCGGCAACGAGCTGGGGAAAGAAGCAGATGTAAAGTGCGAATCGGCCCAGGTGGCGCTCGGGTGGTATCACGCCGCGATACACGTCAATCGTGTAGCTCATGGTCTGAAAGGTGTAGAAGGAGATGCCAATCGGCAGGAGGAATTCGGAGTGGGGCAACTCGATGGAGAAGCCGATTCGATCCGCGATGGCCCCAAGGGAATCGCTGAAGAAATTATAGTACTTGAAGAAGAAGAGGAGGCTGAGATTCGCCCCGAGGGTCACCGCCAGCCAGCTTTTTCGCACCCGCGATGTCGCCGCTTTTCCGATCTGCAACGCCGCGGTATAGTCGATCAGGGTGGAGAACCACAGCAGCACCACATACCCGGGCTCCCACGCCATGTAGAAATAATAGCTCGCGGCCAATAGCCATGCCCAGCGCGCCCGCTTCGGGATCAGGAAATACAGCCCGACCACCAGGGGGAAATAGACGCAGAAGTGCATGGAGTTAAAGAGCATGTGATCTCGCGGGGCTTGTGGTTGGTTTGATAGCGCTCAGGGACGGCAGGGACAGCAGAGACGGCAGGAGAATAGAAGCCTGATATCCCCGTAGTCTCTGCCGTCCCTGTAGTCTAATCAAGGGGCGCCGGAAATACGAATCACACCCGCATGTCGGGGAAATAGTGCACTTCAATAAGGAGGCACATCGTGTGCCACAAAGCAATGTGGCCCTCTTGGATGATTTTCGTGGAGTCGCCGGGGGCTTTGATGGCGATGTCGGCGAATTCCGCCATCTTCCCGCCTTTGGGGCCGGTGAGGGAGACGGCGGTGGCCCCATAGGCCTTGGCGGTGGACATGGCCATGAGGCAGTTGTTGGCATTGCCGGAGGTGGAAATGGCCAGGAGCACATCGCCGGGACGGACCAGCGCGTTCAATTCCTGGGCGAAGGCGATATCGCGGATGGGGTTGTCATTTTCCACCGCCGTTTTCAGGGCGCCGTTGAATCCCAGCGCGTGGGACGAGAGGCCCGCTTCCAGATTGTTGGCGAGTTCTTCACCAAAAGGCAGGCCTTCAAACTTCGCCTTGAGTTCAGGAGTCAGGGGGCGCAGGCGCTCGAAGCTCTTGTTCAATTCGCCCACGATGTGGAGGGCGTCGGCGTTGGAGCCGCCATTGCCGCAGGTGAAAAGCGTGCCACCGCCTTCATAGCAACGGACCAGGGCATCGTGTAGTGCGAGGAGGGCCTCCTGGCAACCCGCGAGGTCGGGGCGACGGGTCGTGAGGCCGTGGAGTACATCCTGTTCAAGGGGGGAGAGGGCGGACATGAGGGCAATCCTTTATCAGTTTTCAGGGGGATATCGTAGTTAAGTATAGCGATTTCAGGGGCGTCCGCGCATCTCTGGGCCAGGTTTTACGTGAGCGGATCGTAAAAACGTAAAAATGGTTTGACAAATACGCGAATCCGTTGTATATTGGCAATGTAAGGTTTGGCGGAGAAGGCGGGTTCGAGGAACAGTCGAATTCAACACTGCCTAATTAAGAAAGCCGTGCTTATGGGCACGCGGAACGCGGCAAACGCCGCTGGACGCAGGGAGGGCGCGGTTTACCCCGGTCATGAGGGCGGGGCGATGAAGGACAGTTTAAACATAGACGCGAAATCCAAAGCGTCCGGGTACCGCCCGGTGGATTTCGCAAGCCCCCTGGTTATGGTTGTGTAGTCGATTAACAAACAGGAGAAGTAGCATGCGGAACAAAGGTTTCACCCTCATTGAACTCTTGGTCGTAATTGCCATCATCGGCATCCTGGCGGCGATCCTGCTGCCGGCCCTGGCCCGCGCCCGGGAAGCCGCGCGCCGCGCGAGCTGCAAGAACAATCTCAAGCAGCTTGGACTCGTTTTTAAAATGTACGCGAACGAATCCCAGGGCCAGAAATTCCCCCCGATGAAGGTCTATGACTGTGCGGATGCGATCCACACCTTCAACGCCATCTTTGACGGGGAGAAGGTCCACCCCGAATACCTGACGGAGTGGGACAGCCTGGTGTGCCCGAGCAATGGCGCGGGCAGCACGGCGGAAGCCCTCTGGGACAAAGGCCAGACGAACGCTGTTCAGTGGGTGGATGTCCCCGGATATTCCAACAACGAAATCGTGGAAGCCTGCGAGCTTACCGCCCAGCCCTATTACTACCTCGGCTATGCCTTCACCGACCAGATGTTTGTGACGGCGGCGGATTTCACCAACTTCCAACTTGCGATTGAGGGCTACGACGCGCTGCTCATCGGTGGCGACGTTGGTCTCGTTGAGGAAGACTGGTACCTTGAAGACATAAGCGCCAATCCGGTGCCCATCAACGGCTTCGACTCGGTCCTTCGTCTCCGGGAAGGCATCGAGCGCTTCTTCATCACCGACATCAACAATCCCGGCGCCAGCGCCAAGGCCCAGTCGGTCATTACCGTGATGTACGACGCCATTGCCGAAGATTCCACCAACTTCAACCACATCCCCGGTGGTTCCAATGTCCTCTACATGGACGGACACGTCACCTTCGTAAAATATGCAGGGGTTGATGGCGACTTCCCCCTGAATCAGGCCGGGCTGGATCTCGCCGCGGCCGGACAATAATCCACTAGCCCTGGATCAGAGTGTGAGCGGCCCGTAGCCGATCACCGCACGCGGGACTTGGCCACCAGGCCAGGTCCCGCGGACTTTTTTTCACCTTTGGCCTTGACAATCTGGCATCCCGGCGCTATTCTTGATATTAAGTTCTCAATCATAGGCCCTCTGCAGCATGAAGTTGACCAAGCCACAGCGCACCCTGCTCTTCCTGAGCATGGTGTTCGTCATCGCCCTCCTCCCTCTGATGGGGAGTCTGCATCATCATGATCATCATGACGATGCTCTGGGGGGGTGCTGGTTCTGCACGACGGCATCGGTCGCCGTACTTCCCCTGTTTGGGATATTCTTTGCGGTTGCGCTCAGTGCGCTCCCGCTCTGCTCCGACGGCCCTGCGGCGCTTTCCTGGTTTCTCTGGATGGTTCGTCATCGCCGCGGTCCTCCGCTGCGCTCCATCGCGTAGAGTCACTTTCCAGAGCGGACACCGTTTCTGGTCCTTCCCCAGACAGGAGGGCACCCGGAAACAGGTTTGTTGCGTTGACACAGGCAATTTCGCCCGAGCAGCAGCCCCCCGTCATTACCCGCCGCCCGAGATGTTGGTCGTGCGGGTGTGACTCTTCGCAAAAATTCCCTGCGTTTCTCTTCAACTAACCGGAATTTTATGTGGAGTTTCAAGCCATGCGTCGCACTGGTTTTACCTTAATTGAGTTGCTTGTCGTTATTGCCATTATCGGTATCCTCGCCGCCATCCTTCTTCCCGCGCTGGCCCGTGCCCGCGAGGCGGCCCGTCGCGCCAGTTGCCAGAACAATCTGAAGCAACTGGGCCTCGTCTTTAAAATGTACGCCAATGAGTCCTCGGGGCAGAAGTTTCCCAAGATGAAGGTGCTCAACTGCGATGCGGAAATTCAACCGTGGAACGCGGTCTTCGAGCCTTCGTTGATATATCCCGAATACCTGACGGACTGGAACACACTGATTTGCCCGAGCAATGCGGCCGGGGCCACGGCGCTTGAGCACTGGGACGAAGGCAACACGCCGAGCCCGGCCTGGGAGGAAGTGCCCGGCTTCAGCAACAATGGCATCATAGAGGCGTGCGAGCTGACGGCGGAGCCCTATTACTACTACGGCTACGCGCTGTTCGATCAGCTTTTCCAGATCGAGCAGGACTTCCTGAACTTCGAGATGGCCATTGAGTCCTGGGGCGAGATTATCGAAGCGGGCGACGTAGAAGCGGTTGAACGCGACTGGCCCATGCGCGACGACGGTGGTGTTACCGTACCGGTGAACGGTTACACGTCCGTTCTCCGGATTCGCGAAGGTATCGAGCGCTTCTTTATCACGGATATCAACAACCCGGGAGCCAGCAGCAAAGCCCAGTCGCAGATTGTGGTGATGCACGACGCCGTTGCGGATGAGGCTGAGCACTTTAATCACATTCCCGGCGGTTCGAACATCCTCTACATGGACGGTCACGTCAGCTTTGTAAAATACCAGGGTGTCGACGGGGAGTTTCCGCTGAACGAAGGTGGCTTGCTGCTGCACGAGGCAAGTCACGGTCACGCCCACCCGTAGCAACCGGGAATAGCTTCCTCAGCGGGGTCCGGCTCCTGAGTCGGGCCCCGCTTTTTTTATCCGTCGCGCGGCGGGACATTGAATCGAAGCTGGTGTGCTATACTCCCGCCCCGAATCACCTCGCATACCCCGGAGCGCGACGCGTCGCCCGGGAACGGTCGTCCGGGTCCCCCACAATGTGGCGCCCCGACTTAATCTCGCAGTTCCGGGAATCAGCCATGCTGCCGCGCAATATCAGTGTAATCGCCCGAATATGGGGGGCCCTGAGCCTCGGCATTGCCTTGAGCCTTGCCGTAACGTCCATTTCGTCCGTATTGATGGGCGAGTGGGGCATGTTCCGCGATTTCATGCTGTCCATACTCGTCTGCCTGGGTTTCGCGCTGACCTGCGGGCTCGCGGGTCGCAAGCCCCCCCGGAACATAAGCACACGCGACGCGATTTTTGTGGTGGCCTCGGGCTGGGTGCTCGCTTCGCTCCTGGGCGCCTTGCCCTTCATGTTTGCCAGCCAACTGGGTTTCGTGGACGCGGTTTTCGAGAGTGTTTCCGGATTCACCACGACGGGCTCCAGCGTGATGCGCCAGCTCGACAGCATTCCCCGCTCGCTGGCGATGTGGCGCAGCGTGACCCACTGGCTCGGGGGTATGGGAATTATCCTGCTGCTGATAGCGGTTTTGCCGCAGCTTGGCGTGGGGGGGAAGCTCCTGATGTTGCGGGAATCGACCGGCCCGACCCCCAAGGGTATCGAGCCCAAGGCTCAAGACACGGCCATGCTCCTTTTTCTGATATACGTTGGACTGACGGTGATCGGAATTGTGGCCTATATGGTGGTCGGTCTGAATTTCTATGAGGCGATCAACCACGCATTCAGCGCGATCTCCACGGGGGGCTTCTCGACGCGTTACAACAGCATCGCATCCTTTGAAAGCTATCCCGTCGAGCTGGTGACCATCGCCGTACAGCTTGCCGGAGGAATCAACTTCCTGATGTACTACAAACTTGTTCTGCGGCAGTGGGGTGGGCCATTGTATGATACGGAGTTGCGCGTATTTCTGGGTATTTTTGTAGGCGCGACCTTGCTGATCACGGCGAACTTGTGTGGCGCGCAATTGCAGATGGCTGGTGCCGAGACCGCTACCGTCACCTATGACGTGGTCACGGCACTTCGCCATGCCTCCTTCGAAGTTTCCACCATGATGACCGACTGCGGATTCGTCCTCGTGAACTATGATGAATGGCCGGTCTTTTCTCAGCTCATGCTTTTCCTCGTGACGATGACCGGCGGCTGTGTCGGCTCCACGGCGGGCGGCTTCAAGATTCTGCGGCTGGTGGTGCTCTACCACGTGATTTACAACTGGCTGGAGCGCTCCTGCCACCCGAAACTGGTCACGACCGTGCGGGTGAACAAGACGGTGATCGAAGCCGACGTGGCGAATCGGGTCATGTTCTTTCTCGGTCTCTATGTGGTTTGGATGACCTTTGGCATCTTCTTCATGTCCTTCGCGGGCCTGCCCTTCGAGGGCGCCGTGACTTCGGTTGTCGCCACGATGAACAACTGCGGGCCCGGTCTTGGTGTGGTGGGGCCGACCACGGACTTCAGCGACATCAACACGGTGGGCACGATCTTTCTGACGGTGAACATGCTGGTTGGCCGTCTGGAGATGGTCACCTTTCTGGTCTTATTGCTTCCCAGCTTCTGGCGGCGGGACTGACGTGGGAAGAATTTGACTGTCGGGCGCTGTCCCGAGCAAAATGCGCGCCGCTGTTGCCTGAGTTTGCAGCCGGCTACTCAGCGAAGCTCGCCCAATTCGCCCGGGGCTCTCCGCAGAAAGCTCCCGGTGTTGTCGCCATCCTCCCAATCCTTCGGCTCTTCTAATTTGCCCGGCCAGCACACCGTTTCCCTTTGAAAAATCCAAAACATCGGAGTTTGTAGTCTCATGCTGATCTGGATCCTGTTCATCGGGCTCATTCTTGCCCTGCTGGCCCTTGATCTGGGCGTCCTGAACCGCAAGGCCCACGTGGTCCATGCGAAAGAGGCCCTGATGTGGACCGCCTTCTGGGTCGCGCTGGCCCTGGCCTTTAATGTCTTTGTGTACTTTTTCTACGAGAATCAGGGCTGGGGCTGGGCGGCGGGAAAAGTGTTCACCGTGGGCGGAAAAGACGCCGCATTGGAGTTCTTCGCCGCCTACCTCCTGGAAGAGTCGCTCAGCATGGACAATATGTTCGTGATCGCGATGATTTTTGCGTACTTCAAGATTCCCGGAAAATACCAGCACCGGGTACTGTTTTGGGGCATTCTCGGCGCGTTGATCATGCGCGGGGCGATGATCGCGCTGGGGGCGACGCTCATCGAGCGTTTCACCTGGGTGACCTACATCTTCGGCGCGATTCTCATCATCACCGCGGTGAAAATGTTGATCCAGCGGCATGACAACATCGACCCAGAGCACAACTGGCTGATCCGCCTCGCGCGGCGCTGCATGCCCACCACGAACGAGATGTCCGAGGGCAAATTTCTGCTGCGCAAGGAGGGTGTGACCTATGTGACACCCCTGTTCCTCGTGCTGCTCATGGTGGAGACAACGGACCTGCTTTTCGCCATCGACTCCGTGCCCGCGGTATTCGCCGTGACCCATGACCCCTTTATCGTCTTCACGTCCAACGTCTTTGCCATTCTGGGCCTCCGGTCCCTCTATTTCGCCCTGGCGGGGCTCATGAGCAAGTTCCAATACCTGAAGATGAGCCTCGTATTCATCCTCGCCTATGTGGGTGTCAAGATGCTGCTGGCCCACCACCATCCCATCCCGATTCCCGTGACCTTGGGTGTAATCGGCGGAATCCTGAGCGTCGGCATCCTGGCATCCATTTTTGGTGCCGGAAAAGACACCGCGCCCCTCGAATCGCCTCTGCCCGAAGAAGATATCACCGTGCGCCACCACGAGGACTGACCTGGTCGGAGACGGGAAATAATCTGGCGCGTCCGTGAATAAATTCGAAACGAAGGTTGTAGTGCACACGTGAATCCCGGTTTCTCCGGGAGGAATCACCGTGCCCCGCGGCGCGCCCGAACGCACAACATACTTCAATGCGGAGTTTTTTGAAGCATGCTGATCTGGTCCCTTTTTTTGTTGCTCATCGTTGCCCTTCTGGCCCTGGATCTTGGGGTCCTGAACCGTAAGGCTCACGTTATCCATCCGAAAGAGGCGCTGGCCTGGACCGGGTTCTGGGTGGCTCTCGCCCTCGCCTTTAATGTATTCCTCTATATCTTTTATGACAGGGCCGGCTGGGGATTTGCGCCTGGCATGGACTTCTCCCTTGGGGGGCAAGAGGCGGCCTTGGAATTTTTTGCGGCCTACCTGCTCGAAAAGTCGCTGAGCCTCGACAATATATTTGTTATCGCCATGATTTTTGGATTCTTCAAGATCCCGGCGATTTATCAGCATCGGGTGCTCTTCTGGGGGATTCTGGGCGCGCTGGTCATGCGGGGCATCATGATCGCCCTGGGCGCCGCGCTGATCCACGAGTTCAGTTGGGTCACCTATGTTTTCGGGGCCATCCTGCTCATCACTGCCGTAAAAATGCTGTTGCAGCGGGATGACAATTTCGATCCGGAGCACAACTGGCTCATCCGCCTGGCGCGCCGTTTCATGCCGGCGACTTCCGACATGACCGGGGGACATTTCCTGACAAGAATCGACGGGGTGACCCATATTACGCCGCTTTTCCTGGTGCTGCTGATGGTCGAGACGACGGACCTGCTCTTCGCGGTGGATTCCATTCCCGCCGTGTTCGCCGTGACCCAGGATCCCTTCATCGTCTTCACCTCCAATGTCTTTGCAATCCTCGGCCTGCGCTCCCTTTACTTCGCGCTCGCCGGTCTCATGGATAAATTTCGCTACCTCAAGATCAGCCTGGTCTTCATTCTGGCCTACGTTGCGGTGAAAATGCTCCTGGTGCACCACTACCCGATTCCGATTCCCGTGACGCTGGGCGTTATTGGCGGCATCCTCATTGTGGGTATCGCGGCGTCCATCATCGGGGCGTCAAAGGATCCCGAAGCCCTCGCCTCGCCGCTGGAAGGCGAACCCCGGAGCATGGCCACGCTGGACTGGCGCCAGGCGCGACGCATTGCCGCGATCCTATTCGGGACCACCCTCATCCTTTTGGGCGCCATCATGCTCGTCATTCCGGGACCCGGCATTCCCGCTATCCTGGGCGGGCTGGTCATACTTTCTTCCGAGTTCCTCTGGGCGCGCAAGCTGCTCCGGAAAGTGCGGGAGCGGGTGGGCAACAAGGTGCCACTGCCCGGCGTTGAAAAGCTGGACGAAAAGGATCAGGATTAGCGCAAGATGTTCCTTGATGTACGCTTGCCTGACACGCCCACTTTCCACTACGCTTTCGGTGCGGCCTGAATTCCGCTGGAGCTATGAGATAGATGGGGATGCGAGTTTTTCTTATCCTGTGCGTCGGCCTCGCCGCGCTTTCGAGCCGCGGCGAGTCGGCGTTTTTTCAAGGGGCCCCGCTGCACCAGTTCACGCTGGACAACGGTCTGCGCGTGTGGCATCTGCCACGACACGAGAGCCCGTCGGTGGCCATCTTCCTCGTGGTGCGCGCGGGCGGGCGCTACGAAAGCGAACAGAACAACGGTGTCTCCCATTTCCTGGAGCATTTTCTGTTCACTGAGACGGAGCGATGGAAAGAGGGCGAGGTCTTTCAGGTGATGAACCGCCTGGGCGGCGTGAACAACGCCACGACGGAGGCGGAGCGCACGACCTGGTACAACATCGCCGCGCCCGAATATTTCGAGCCGGCCATGGACTGGATCGCCGAGGTGGTGCTGCACTCGAAGATGGCTCCGGAGCATATCGAGAAAGAGCGCCGGATCATCTTTCGCGAAAACGGCGGACCCAATAGTTGGTTCGTGGACTGGTGCAACAAGATTGGCTACGGCGGACCTACCCAGGAAGAACTCTACGGTCGGCTCTTTCCCGCTTCTACGATGAATCTTCCGATCATCGGTACGAACGAGTCCCTCAATGCCATGGATCATGCAGCGCTCACCGCCTACTACAAGGCGCACTATGTTCCGAACAATGCCCTGCTGCTCGTGGTGGGGAATATCGAGACGCCCGTTGTGGAGGAGGCCGCGAAGCGCTACTTCGGGGGCTGGGCAAGGGGCGAGGACGTGCCCTGGCCCGCCTCGCTGACGCAGCCGGAAACCGGACCAATCCGAATCACCCAGCGGGGAATGGACATCCAGGACGAAGGGGCCGTGTGGATGGGGGCCCGGACCGAGGGCGTGGCGAATGATGACCGCTGGGTCTTTCAAGTGCTGGGCCACGTGCTTCAGGAGCGGCTCTTCCAGAAGCTCCGCATTCAGGAGGGGCTGGTTTATTCCGTCGGCGCATCGCAGCAACTCTTCAGCGACGTGGGCGACTTCCGCATCGCGGCCCGGGCCAAGCGGGAGCACCTGCCCCGGGTGGAGCAATTAATCGCGGCCGAGCTCGACGGCATCAAGGCGGGCAATGCGGACGCTGCGGAAGTGGCCGAAGCGCAGAAGACGATCATTGGGCGACATGCCTTGGCCATGGAGAGCAACTACGCCCACGCCTTCGCCCTGATCGAATACACCCACCTGCCCGGTGGCGGCGCGACCCCGATCCCGGATTTCGACGCGGCGATCAACGCGGTGACGGCGGCGGACTTGAAGCGCGTGGCGGAGACCTACTTCACGCCGGAGCGCAGCTATGTGATCGTGTATGATCCGATTTGTACGGCGAACGAGTTGGCGATCTTCGCGGTCGCAAGCACGGCACTGGCCATTGCGGCCTACGTATGGCGTTATCGGCGGATGCGGCAGCGGCGTGCGGCCGCAGGGGAGCAAGGCTGGCCATGAATGATATGGCCAGATACATCATCGGCGCGGGGGCGGTGCTCGTACTCGTGGGCGGCGCGATGCTGCTGCTGGGGAAGCTGGGCATTAACCTCGGCAACCTTCCGGGCGATATCCATGTCGAAGGGGAACGGAGCTCCTTTCACTTTCCCGTGGTGACGTGCATCATCGTGAGTGTGGTGTTGACGGTGCTGCTCAATGTGGTGATTCGGTGGTGGCGATGAGGGGACGGACCCGCGCCCAGGTGATGTCGCATTAAATCAGGCGCTCGAAACCGCAAGACAAGCTTCGATGAGCTTCACGTGTACGATGCGTGGGCCTGTCCCCGTGGATGGGTGGGTTGACTGGGAGAGAGGGGGGACTTTGGGGGCGGCGTGTGTCTGGTGTTCGGGTAGTGGCCTTACATCCCCAGGGACATGCCGCCGCTTTTAGGCGGGCTCTGATCCTGGCAGCGAACTCCGGGGATTGAGCATCCTCAATACCGGCTGGTGTACTTGCGGCGGTACGTCCCTGCGCGCCGGATATGTACAAAGCCAATGGGAAATTGCACAAGTTCGTTTTGGACGGTTGTGCAATGATACCCTCCAATGGTCGGCCCTCGGTGGCCTGGTCAAATGTCATTCACATAAATCCACGGAGAACCGTAAGTCATGGGATACCTCGGAACAAGCGAGCGGGACGCGCGCCTGGCGAATGTGCGCAGGATCATGCAGGAAAAGGACCTCGATCTGGCTCTGGTCTATTATGACGAGTTCAATATCGGCAATGGCTGGTACCTGACCGGGTGGTGTCCCCAGTTTGAGAGCGGTGCCGTGCTGGTGCTCCGCGAGGGCGACCCCATGCTGCTCGGCGGTCCCGAGAGCGAACCCTTTGCGAAGCTGGACAGCGCCATCACGGAGACGCGCAATTTCCCCGTCTTCATGGTGCCGGATGAGGAATATCCCAATGCCACGATCACGAGTTTCGAGGCGCTGTTTGAAGAACTGAAGGGGCGCGCGGGCTCGATTCGCCGCGGTGGACTCGTGGGGGCGGGACGTATGCCCGCCGACTGCTACCGACAGATCAATGAGGGCTTCAGCGGCGTGGAGTTGATCGATATCACGGACGACTATGTCTCCCTTCGCTTTGACAAGTCGGGTTGGGAATTGGAGCAGATCCGTGCGGCCTTCGGCCTGGCGGATCACTGCTACGACGCCATGGCCGCGTCGATCACGGCGGGCAAGATGGAGATTGAAGTGGCCGCCGCCGGTGAATACGCCGCGCGCAGTCGGGGCGCCACGGGCTTCGGCTTCAGCGCCATCGTGGGTTCTGGCGATCGCTCCAACGCGGTGGTGCCGACGGCCACGAAGAAGGTGCTGGAGAATGGCGAAGTGGTGATGATCGGCATCGCGCCGAAGTGCAACGGTTACGCGGGCGTGGTGGGCCATACGCTGCCGGTTTCGGGAGCCTACACGGCCTCGCAGCAGGAATGCCTGGACCACCTGAAGGAAGTGTTCCGCCTGACAAAGGCTCAGTTGCGGCCCGGCGTGAAGGGTAGCGAGATTGATGCCCCCGGCCGCGCCTATTATCAAGAGCACGGCCTGTTGAAATATCTCGTGTGCCCATTCGCGCACACGATCGGGCTCCACGAAGCGGAAGCGCCTTTCTTTGGTCCCCACAGCTCCGACGTGCTCAAGCCGGGTATGGCGGTGTGCATCGACGTGAGCTTCTTCGGTCATCCCGAGTGGCACGGCGCGCGCATCGAGACGGGCTACGAAATCACGGAAGATGGCGCGGTACCCTTCAGCCCGAAGATGGATAAATTGCTGACGACGTAGGGACAGCGGCGCCGCGCGACGGAATCGGGTGAGCTTTTTTTTCGTGATCGAAGGCGCCCGTTGTTTGGGATGATTGCCTCAACTGGCGCGGCTGTCCTGTTGTTCGGGTGGTGAACTCGGATTCTCGGTTCCATTTTGAGTAGCGAGGCGTGACTGAAGAAGTCACGTCTCGCTTTCTTTACGCCCGTTGCTGCATCCCATCGCGACCTTACACAACAGGACAGCCGCGCCGGTTGGCGACCTCGTGGTTCTTCAGGGGGCCTTCAAGCTACGGTGCGTGGGTTGCGATCAGTTCAATCGTGTGGCGCCGCTGTCCCTGCGCAGTAGCCACACCTGCACAGCGACGACCACGATCACAGCGACGGGCGTCCATTGAAACGCGGTGGTGAGTCCGAATGCGCCGGCGGCGTAGCCCGTGCCGATGCCGCCGAGTACCGCCCCCACGCCGAGGAGTCCCTCGTTGATGGCGGCGCGGCGGTGCTTCTGGCTGGCCACCGCGAGGCTGTAGTACAGGCTGGAGAAAAAGCAGAGCCCGTAGTTCGCGCCGACCGCGATGAAGCAGAGCAGCATCACCCCGACGCTCTGGGTGTGGGCGAGGGCGATGAGGGAGGCCGCCGCGATGAGCTGCCCCGCGACCATATAGTCGAATCGCCCCCGCCACGCTTTCGTACGCCCGAGCACGGTGAAGCTGGCCACCGTGGCGAGGGGGAGGATGAAGGCAAGCCAGGAGAAGGCCGTGGCCGGTCCTACGGACAGTAGCCACGCGGGCTGCCACCCGTTCCAGAGGTCGAGGTTTTTTTCGGCTACCAGGGTCTCCACACGGCTGGGGTAGACCGAGCGAAGTGCGGCGAAGAGGCTGTTGGCGGACAGTGTGGCGCCCCAAGAGGCATAGAGCAGGCCGGGCGAAAACACCGTGCCCGGTTCGTTGGATTCTCCGTCGCTGTCGTCGTCCATGGCCCTGACCTCTTTGGGCAGAGAACGCAGGAGCAGGACCACGACCAGGCCGACGATAAACAGCAGAAAGAAGGGGAGGCGATAGTCGAAATCGTAGAGCGGTCCGGCGAAGAGGGGGCTGAAGGTGAAGCCGAAGGCCGTGGCGGTATTGAAGCCGGTGAGGTGCCGTGCGCGGGCCTCGGGGTCGGGCTCGCCGCCGAGCCAGGACTGCATGGCGGGCCAGGCGAGGGCCAGGCCGAAGAAGGGGAGAGACGTGGCAACGCTGCAGAGGAGTGGGGAAGTCATCCAGGGGATGAGCGTGAAGGGTAGGGCGAAGGCCGCGACGCCGACAATGGCCAGGTAGAGGCCGCTGCGCGCACCCGAGACAAAGCGCGCCGACAGGAGACACCCGGCGGCGTAGATCGCCATCTGGAATGCCCCCACGGCGCCGGACATGGCGGGGCCGCCGCCGAGGCGCTCGAAGATGAAGAAGGGCAGGGCGGTGAGCGCGATGGCGACGGAAAAATCCAGCAGGAACGCCGCCGCATACATGCGGTGGTGGGGTCTTAACAACATGGGTGCGCGCTTTCCGCTGCGTAATCTCGGATCAGCAACGTGCGGCGGCCTCGTGCGCTTCGAGGAACTCCGCGCCGCGCGCCTGGAGCCCCTGGACGAGGAGGTCCAACTGCTCAACGGCGTAGTCGCCGCAGTTCAGGGTGATGAAGGGGTCGGGACGCACGCTGCCCTCGCTGGAGCGGATTTCGCCCTGGGGCATGGGGTGGAACTCCCAGGGATGGAAATAGAAGCAGAGGAAAGGCTCGATGTTCTTCGACTCGGCATAGGCGATGAAGCGATCAAGGTGCTCCAGCATGGCCGCGGCGCTCTGGGTGCGAAAGAGGGGCCACTGATCCATATCACGCCCGTAGGCGTCGGTGGAGGTCATGGAAAGGTCGGCGAAATTGGGCAGCTCCACGATGCGCAGGTCGCCGAGCTTGGTCCAGTCTTCCCGGCTGGGATGATAAGGGGACAACTGCTCGCGGAAGTAATACATGGGGTAGGTGGCATCGGCCACATAGCCCAGATCTTCCAGGGCATTCACCACGGCGGTAGAGCCGAAGAGGCGGGGGCAGCGAAAGGACACGGGGCGTTCGCCCGTGACGGATTCGATGAGCTCGGTGCAGAGGCGCAGTCGGTTGGGCACTTCCTCCGGGAGCACGGGAAGCATGCCGGGAATTTCAAAGAGCGAGTCACCGATGGTTTCGTGGAAAAGGGTGTGGGCGGCGATTTCATGGCCCGCGGCCTTCACGCTTTCGGCCACTTCCGGGTGGGCCTTGACGCTGTCGCCCGTGAAAAAGAAGGTGGCTGCGACGTTGTTGCGCGCGAGGATATCGAGAATGTGCGGCGTGCCGTGGACGAGTCCCTCGTAGCCTGTGGTCCAACTTCCGATATCGGTTTCCATGTCGAAGCCGAGGACGACTTTCAATGCGCTCATATTGTTGACTCCTGGATGGTAGTGCCAGCCGCTAGGATACCTTATTTTTGCAGATTCGAGCCAGTGGGGATTGAATGGAATTTGGCGGAAGTTGTACGGGCGGTAGGATTGTTTCACCACGAAGAGCACGAAGAGCACGAAGAAGAGAGAGGGAAAAGGGAAAGAACTGTTGTATACCTAAGATTCCCCTGCAACCCGGGCGAGACCAAATTGAACGTGTATGCCAGCGATGTTTGCGCTTTCGCGCCTTTGCGTGAAGTGGGCCTGGAGGATTGCCACGGGTGACCGAGTGATCGCCGAAGTCTTGCCGCACCACAATCTCCCTTTCTTCGTGCTCTTCGTGCCTTCGTGGTGAAAATATTCTTTCCAGGTTTTCCTGCATGTGGGAATCCGTGTTTAATTGCGGGAAGGCTTGCATTGTAAATTGGCGACGGAGTTAGGTGTGGCTCGTCGCCCTTCTGGTAGAATGGCCAGCGAAAAGGGAGACCTTGATGCCGGCTCGCGCCATGCCCGATACAGACGACTTCGTCCCCCATTACACCTCCACGCTCGACGCGGTGGGCGTTTCGGCCCATCGTCCGGTTCGGGTGGGATCGTGGGTCGCGGGCGAGGGGCCCTTTCGCAGCCTGCTGCCGAGCCATCCGGACTACCCCGGCGCGCACTATGGGAATCCGGTTTATGTGCCCGAATTACAGGACCGCCGGCCCCACACCCATGCCCATTTTGAGATTTCGATCATCCGCGAAGGGCGGGCCATGCACCGGACGGTCTTCGGCACGGAGGAATTGTTGCCCGGCACGGTGATCGTGCTGGCGCCGGGCATGACCCATGCCATCTTCGGGCTGGAGGGGCTGCACCAGACCAATCTCTATTACCTGACTGAGTGGCTGGCCGATGACCTGATGGCCCACTGGCGGGAGGCGGGGCTGGTGCCCTTGTTTCTCGCGGCGGCGCTCTTTCGCCGTCCGAAGAATGGCCCGGTGGTTCAGTTCAAGCTCAGCGACGGAGAGATGGCCGCACTCGATCGGGAACTGGCGGACATCGGCCGGGAAACGATGCTGCCTCAGCCGTCACTCACGTTCCTGCGGTCGAGCCTGTTGAAGGCGTTGATACTGCTGAGCCGGTCCTACACGCGCCAGAGTCCGGTGGAAGTAGGGCTGGGGTTTCGCGAAGAGATCGTGGATGCGCTGGAGCATATCGAAGAGGCCATCCTGCGGAGCGCACCCTTCAATGTGAGCCAGCTCGCGGAGGATCTGGGCTATTGCTCCGATCACCTCAGCACCATATTCCGCGAGGCGACCGGGTTCAGCCCGAGCACCTACTATCAGCGCCGCCGCATCCAGCACGCGTGTAATCATCTGTTGGATTTAAGCCGATCGCTCACGGTGATCGCCCACGACCTGGGCTTCTGCGATTCGGCCCACTTCACCAATATGTTCAAGAAGCATCAGGGCATCACGCCGATTGCCTACCGCCACCGTTATACGGGAGCGGGAGACGGGGTGCGCAAAGGGAAGCTGTAGCGGTTCGCCGCGCCGCAGGGACAGCGTCGCCCCGTGTCTGGAACTACCGAAGAGCGCCACGGGTCCGCTGTTCTGCCTGGAGGTAGCGAGGTTCAATTCAACGGGCGAGGATGTCCTGTTGTCAGCGAGGTTAGCTCGAACTTTCGGCATTGACCGCGTATTGCGGCAGAGCCTGTCAGGCAGGTCTTATCGCAAACTCGAGTCTGAATTCGAATACGCCAAATCGCGACGCCAAACAGCAGGACAGCCTCGCCGGTTGGAGTGAACCTCTCCCACTGACGTGCCACGATTGACACGTGGCGTTTGTCCCCGCGCCGCAATCACCGGGCGACGCTGTCCCTGCGACACTGCGAATTTCGACCGGCAGAGTGTCAGGCGCCGATCGCTGCGGCCTTCTCCAGGTGCACGCCGAGCACCTCCGCGCTGTAGCGCAGCAACTCGTCCTTGCTGCCCTTCAAAATGAGCGTTTCAGAGTGGAGGCTGCTCTTTCCCAGTCTTTCGCCGTTCACATTCATGGCGCCGATGGTCTCCAGTTCGAAGAAGCCGAGTTCACCGCCGTTGAAGATGCTGAAGAGATCCGCGGCGGACCAGGGACCTGCGGTCTGTTCGTTGTCGGCGATGTTGAAATAGCGGCCGGGCTGGGGGGCTGTCCAGCGCACGAAGAGCAGGGAGCGATTCAAATCGAGCGCACCGATGAGCGCCGGGCGGGCGGCCACGGGAATGCCGATCTGGTGCCTGTCCACACCGCCGAGGTGGAAAGTGAACTGGCCCGCCGTGCGGACGAGCCGCTCGCCGGGGTCGCCGTAGAAATCGAGGTTTAGGGGCTGGGAAGGTTCACCCAGCGTGCCAAAAGCAACGATCCCCTCGGCGCCGGGGAACTGCTCAAGGGACCATGGCGCGAGGAGAACGTCAGTGGCATCCTGATCCGCTGCGGCGTCGAAGCGATCTTCCGTGTGATACCGCATGCCTTCCAGGGTGTATCCAGCGGCGAGGGCGACTTCGGCGGAAACGGCGCGGTAGTAAGTCAGGTCGAGCGATTTGCCCTTGCGATTATTCAGGGTGATTTGTTTCTGTAAGACAGCGCTGTCACCGCTGAGTGAGACGGAGACGGGGGCCGTGGCGATGCCATCCTGCACCAGCCAGGCATCGCTGTTCTCGGCATAGTTGAAGGCATACTCGCCGCCCTCGGGTGCGGGCCAGAGCGAGTTGCCGCCAAAATTGATGTAGTCGCCGCCCGCGGGCGCGCCGAGGGAGGCCGCGTCCAGGCGATGAATCAGTTCGCCGTCCCACTGGCAGAAAATGCGACCGGCCAGCGAGGGTGGCAGGAGGATGCTCCCTTTACCGCAGGGCAGTTCGATGGTATTGGGGTCGTGGGCGCGCAACGATTCCAGCATGGTGTGTACTCCCGGGTGTAATGGTCTTGGGGGCGGGGGTAGGCCGCCGTAGCGTTCACAATTATTGCACAAATTGTCCGTGATTGATTGCCTGGTAAAAGTGCTGGATTGTATGGATCCGAGCCTGATACCGCCGAGCGGGCGCTGTGTTTGTGTTGGGGGGAGATTTTTTCTGAACGGGACAATAGAGACCGTGTGGCTCTTGGTGAGTCGTGCTGACTCGAAAGCACTCACGCAAGAGTTGGCTTTGAGTAATTTATAGTGTAAAGTGCTATCTATCGAAGTTTTCAACGACCTTGCTCCTGGAGGAGCGATAAGCAATGCTCAATGCAACTAAGACAATCTCAGGAGTCCTTTCAGTGGCCACTATCGGCTTGGTGGTCCTGGCCTTTTCGTCCATGGAGCAAGGAATAGAAATCGAAGCGCTTCTTTTGGTGGCCAAAACCTTCTCCGTCTGGCTGTTTGTTCCTTTTGTAGATTTCCTCGAGTATCTCAAACGCACCGATGAAAGTATTCATGGCGCACGGGGGATAACGAGGCGAAAATTGGTGCTTTCGGTTTTATCCGTCGGCCTGGTGGCTCTTTGTGCGGTGGATTTCGCTGGGGCATCCCCGGGGGCAGACGTAAGTTGGTGGGGCCTATTCCTGGCCCTCTGGTTGTCGCTGCCCATGGTGAATTTTTTTCTGGGCATGACGACCACGAATGGGAAGACCGTGCGGATGTCGATCGCGATTGCCGTGTACTACCTATCCTGGATACTGCCTTATGCTTTGAACGGCAATCCACAGGACAGAGAAGATGCGAACTACCTGTATCAGCTCTTTGCACCGTTTGTGATGGCGATGCTTTGTCCCGTCGTGATCTATGCTGAATTTTGCGAACGCAGAATCGCAACGTGGCTTCGAAGGCGAAACGAGATTCAGTTAGGGAGTGGATAAGGAGGCAAGAGTGTCTAAGCTCTCGTGCGATGCGAGCCCAGGATCGGAGAGGGAACTGCAGATGACGGTTGGCACTAAGTGGGTCTATTTCATACTTTCGTTTATTACCCTTGCTCTGGTCATTCTGTGCTTTTCAAGCATGGGGAATGAAACGGATCTCTTTTCAGCGTTCCAGGCACTGGCCATGGTATCGGCTGTTTGGCTCTTGCTCCCGCTGTTAAACTATCTGGGATATCTCAAACGCGGTGACGGAGGCGCACCAAATGCCGGTGGGGTGAGGAAGCGCAAGTACCTCCTTATTCTCATAACCATCGCCCTTGCAAGTTTGTGTTTCGTGAACTTGTATGGCGAGGTGAGATTCAACGCTCTTCTAAAGTCGAAATACAATGGCACCCCGTTGAGCAATGAGTCCCTGATCGTGATAACAGTGTTTTGGCTGTTTGTGCCTCTGGTAAACCTTTGTGAAGGCATAAGAACCTCAAAGGAAAATAGGCTCCGCATGGCGCTTGTGATCGCAGTGTACTACTTTCTCTGGATGCTCTGGTACGCTTTGAATGGAACATACACGGACGAAGCAAACTATGAATCCAGGCGGCTGTACGGGCAACCGATCGGCATGGTCATTTTCAGCCCCGTCGTGCTTTATGGTGAGTTCTGCCTGAGGAGGTTTGAACGTTGGCTCAGCTTGCGGATGACTTCAGGTGAAGATGCAGGATGAGTGTAGGGCTGGGACCAGGACGGTGAATTTAAACGGTGCAAGACCAACCCCGGGTGCCACCTCAATCGAGCAACGCTCGTTTGGGTGCCATCATCGTCGAGAGCACCGATTCGTGATGGTGACCCAATTGGGCCTCTTTGTAGAACCGTCAAGACGAGTTCGGGCAAACAAGCCGGATTGGATTCTATCTGCTTGCCTGTGGCCCCTGCCCTCTTGGCACCCAAACCCGCTGAGACGGGATTGAGGTGGCACCCGGGTTGTTCGCCAGGTTCTTGAGATAGTTTTCTACTTCCGCTGATCCAGCCCCTGGGCGATCGCCAGCAGGAAATCCCGGTTGTCGGCGGTGAGGTAGCGCATGGAGCCTCCCATGCGGTTGAAGCTCTTGTTGTAGCGGAGGTAGTAGTCGGGGTTGTCCGCCGGGGGCTCGCACTGGGTCCAGTCCCAGTGGGATTCCTGCAGGTCGACGATGATCATGTAGTGATTGTCGATGTGCTCGCCCTTCTGAATCGCCAGGTTCTGCGACATGGACAGCGATTTCTCGAAGACCATGGGGGACATGACGGCGGAGCCGATGCTCATGTACACGCCGCCATCGAGGTTGGAGACGCCGTCGGCGAAGGTAAGGAAGTCGCGCTCGGCCGTGCGGCCGATGCTTGCGCCCTGATTCATCGGGTGGACGTAGATGATGTCATGGCCGATCATGGGGTGGCTGGTGAAAGGCACGCCGAGGCGATAGGCCGCGCCCTGGATGCCGAATTGCTTGAAGGGGTGCTTGATCGCCATGAAGCCGGGTTCGAGCTTGAACTTCTTGATGACATTGATGAGGTCGCACGCGGCGGCCGCGTGCTCGGCGTAATCCTGATCGGCGGCTTTCTGAATTTCCTTGGTCAGCGCATCGAGGGAGGGAATCTTCAGGCCTTCATTCTGCACCATGGCGCCCACGGACTCGCCGTAGCCCAGGCCTTCGTAAGCCCCTACGACGATGGCGAGGTTCAGGTAGAAGCCGGTCTCCTGCCAGACGCCGAATTCACCCCGATCCACATTGGCCCGCACGTCTTCACTGCTATGGCCCTGGAAGGCGAATTCCCAGTCGTGGATGATGCCCGCGCCGTTGGTGGCCAGGTGGGTGACCCAGCCCTCTTCGATCAGCTTGATGAACACGGGAGCGAGGCCGTTCTTGATCGAGTGCGCGCCGAAGGTCAGCATGCGCGACTTGCCCGCCTCACGCGCGGCGATGATGCGGTCCACCGTCTCGTTGATCAGCTTCTGGCCCTTCTCGTCGAAGGGGCGCGGGGCTGTATCCGGTGCGACATGGTCCCGATCGATGTAGACCTTGTCTTTGCGTTCGCTCAGGGGCTTGATGTGGAGGGCGTGTCGGTTGAACTGGGCGTAAGGCATGGTGTTGGGCTTTCGTGGCGAAAAATCAAAAGGTCGTATGGGTAAAAAGGGCGCGAAGGGCGCTAGCGCGCGTCGGCGGATTTCCTCACGGTCGCGAGGGCCAGGTCGAGCGCATCCGTCAATATATAGTCTACACCCGCGCGGTGGAGCCGTTCGATCAGGGGGGCGTCGTTTGCGCCGAACCAGTTGACGGTCACCCCCGCGTCGTGAAGTCGCTTCACTTCCGCTTCCAGGTTCTCATGGCCGTCGCGTTGGTGGAGCTGGATAAATTCGCACTTGTTTGCGATGGTGGCGTCGATGTATCCGGCGCGGTTGCCCGCCTGGCGGCTCATGTTGCAGGTTTTGATCGCGGGCACGACCTCGCGGGCGGCTTTCACGCTTTCCAGCTCGCAGGCGAGGAAGCATTGCTCCAGTCGGCCCATTTCCTGAATGAGCAGGGCGGACTTCCGGGCGAGCTCGGTGTTGCCCTTCAGGTGAACATTGCACAGGATGTGCGGTGGGATGAGCGCCAGGGCCTCGCGGAGTGTCGGCACGCGCGTGCCCCTGTAAGCCTCGGAGAACTTCGCACCCGCGTCCAGCGCGCGGATCTCGGCGAAGGTCAGTTCGGTGACCTTGCCTTTGCCGTCGGTCGTGCGGTCCACGGTGGCGTCGTGCATGATCACGAGCTCGCCGTCTTTCGTGAGGTCGACGTCGAGCTCGATTTGCTGGGCGCCCTTCTTCACGGCCGATTCAAAGGCCGGCAGGGTGTTTTCCGGGGCCGCGGACACGTCGCCGCGATGGGCGCAGATCTGGGCGGGCGCCGGGAGTGATGCGGTAACGAGAAGGAGCCCAAGGACGAAGGTCATGCATGACGGAACAGGCGCAAACACCTTGCGACGGCAGGTGCCACGATGAGCTATTTCGTTCATCGATAGTGTGGCGCGGTAGTTCACGTCCCCTGGGTCCTTTCTGTCCTTCTGGTCCCTTCGATCAGCCCAGCAGCCCCTTCACAATCTCGGGCGTCTTCGCCAGGGCCTCGGGAAGCTTCTCGGGCATCTTGCCGCCGGCCTGGGCCATATCGGGCTTGCCGCCGCCGCCGCCGCCCACAATCGGGGCGACCAGCTTCACGATGTCGCCCGCCTTTATGCGGCCGGTGAGATCGTTGGTCACGCAGACGCCCAGCGATACTTTGTCGTCAGCAATGCTGCCGAGGACGATCACGCCGGAGCCGATCTTGTCGCGCATTTTTTCCAGGAGGGTCTTCAGGCCCTTGCCGTCCTGGCCGTCCACACTTGCGGCGATGAGTTTCACGCCGGTGATGTCCTGAGCCTGTTCGAGCAGCTCGGCGATGTTCCCCGCCGCGGCGGCCGCCTTCCACTTTTCGACTTCTTTATTGAGCTTCCGGTTTTCTTCCAGCAGGATGCGCACACGATCTTCCACACTGTCCAGGCTCGTGTGGAGCAACTGGGCCGTGTGATTGAGCTGTCGCTCCCGGGCCTGGAGCGTGGTCACGCAAGGCTCGCCGCAGACCGCTTCAATGCGGCGCACGCCGGAAGCAATCGACGCTTCGGACAGAATCTTACAATAGCCAATCACGCCGGTGCGGGGTACGTGGGTGCCGCCGCAAAGTTCCATGGAAAAATCGCCCATGCTTACCACGCGGACCACGTCTTCGTACTTCTCGCCGAAGAGGGCAATGGCGCCGGCGGCGCGGGCCTCTTCGAGGGATTTGCTCTCGATGGAGACGGGCTCGTCGCGGCGGATGTAGTCGTTCACCAGGCGCTCGATGTCTTCCAGTCGCTCGGGCTCGATGCCTTCGAAGTGGGTAAAGTCGAAGCGCAGACGCTCAGGCGTTACCAGCGAACCCGCCTGGTGCACGTGATCGCCGATGACGTTCTGCAGGGCGGCCTGAAGCAGGTGGGTCGCGCTATGATGGCTCTCGGTCTGTTTCCGGCTCGCCGCATCGACGATGGCTTCGACCTTGTCGCCTACTTTCAAGGCGCCGCTGTTCACCATGACTTTGTGGCAGAACATCTTGCCCGCGATTTTCTTCACTTCTGTAACCGACGCATTACCATTCACACTGTCGAGCACACCGGTGTCGCCCACCTGGCCGCCGGACTCGGCATAGAAAGGGGTCTGGTTCAGGATGATGTCGCCGCTCTGCCCTGTGGTAAGTTCCGTGACGGACTGCTTGTCCACGATGATCGCCTTGATTACGGCGTCGCAGGTGGTGACCTCATAGCCCTTGAACTCTGTGTCGCCCTGCTCTTCGCGCACGTGGTTGAAGACCGGCGCGATGGCGTCCTGTCCGCTGCCGGCCCAGGCGCTGCGGGCCATGTCTTTCTGGCGTGCCATGGCGGTCTTGAAGCCCTCGCGATCCACGGTGTAGCCGCGATCTTCCGCGATGTCCGTGGCGAGATCGAGCGGGAACCCGCACGTGTCGTGGAGCTTGAAAAGCTCTTCGCCCGGCGTTTCTTTCAGGCCGCTTTTCTCCATTTCGGCGAAAATGTCGTCCAGCAGGGACATGCCCCGCGCCAGGGTGCTGCCAAAGCGCTCTTCTTCGGTCTTGATGAGCTTTTCGATCTGCACGCGCTTTTCAATCAGCTCGGGATAGTGGTGGCCCATGATGTCCACCAGGGTCGGCGCAATTTTGTAGAGGAAAGGCTGCTCCAGGCCCAGCTCCCGGCCAAAGCGCGCGGCCCGGCGAAGGAGACGTCGCTCCACATAGCCCCGACCTTCGTTGCTCGGGAGGATGCCATCGGCAATCATGAACGACAGCGCCCGGATATGGTCCGCGATAACGCGGTAGGGCACGGGATTGTCCTTGTAGGCCACGCTGGTGATGGCTTCCGTCGCCTGGATGATGGGGAAGATGCCGTCCGTGTCGAAGACGGTTTCTTTTTCCTGGAGCAGCGCCGCGAGGCGTTCCAGGCCCATGCCCGTGTCGATGCCGCGATTCTTCAGCGGCGGGCGGCTGCCGTCGAGCTGGTGGTCGAATTGAGGGAACACGAGGTTCCAGAACTCGAGAAAGCGCTCTTTCGGGTCATTTTCCGGGTCCGCATTGGGGTCGATGTGGGCGCCCTTGTCGAAAAGGAGTTCGGAGCAAGGGCCGCACGCGCCAGAGTCGCCCGCCGGGCCCCAGAAATTGTCTTTTTCGCCCAGGCGGAACAGGCGGCTCTCAGGGATACCGATTTCCTTGTTCCAGATGGCGTAGGCCTCGTCGTCGTCGCGGTAGACCGTGGCGATGATGGATTCGGGCTTAAATTTGAGTACTTCCGTGGAGAATTCCCAGGCCCACTGGATGGCCTCCCGCTTGAAATAGTCGCCAAAAGAGAAATTGCCCAGCATTTCAAAGAAGGTGAGGTGGCGCGAGGTCTTGCCCACTTCGTCCAGATCGTTGGCCTTGCCGCCCGCGCGGAGGCACTTCTGGGAGGTGGCGGCGCGGCGATAGGGGACGGGGACTTCACCGGTATAATAGGGCTTGAACTGCACCATGCCCGCGCTCGTGAAGAGGAGGGTGGGGTCGTTGCTGGGGACGATGGTGTCGCTGCGCTCAATAACGTGGCCGCGCTCCTTGAAGAACTCGAGGTATTTCGCGCGGATTTCATCGCTTTTCACGGTATTTCTCCATTCAATGTGCGGGCAAGGGAAGTGCTTACTTTAGCAAATAGGCGGGCGGATGCGCACCTTTTGCCCGGTTGGCCGGGGGGTGGGAGCGGCGAAAGATTGCAGAGAAACGTTTTACTGGGCTCCGATATCGTGGTAAATTGTGTACAACATCGGTCGGGAGTGCTCCTGTAACGTGGAGTCACGTCCCGTGTTATTCTCCATATCGCACAAATTATTGCCGCGGCGGCTTCCACCGCGCGCGTGTCATGCCCTACCCCGGGCTTGCGGGGAAGTGGGCCGCAGGGCCTGTATGTCACTGTGAAGGAACGGTTATGCTGGGATTTTTTTCGTTCGCCGGTCGGGTAACGCGCCGGGGCCTTGGTTTCTCGTCCGTCGAACGGACCTGGGTGGTGGGCGTTGTGCTGGCGCTGGTCGTCGCTGGCGTGGCCGGATCGGCCCAGGCCGCTTCCCCCAAGGGAACGTCGGGTCTGGCCGCCCTCGCGGTGGCGCTGCTGGACAACTTCGACACGGTGGACACCGATAACGATCAGCGCCTGAGTCTGGAAGAGATTCAGGCCGCTGATGCGACCGTGACCGAACAGCAGTTCGATATCCTGGATGGTGACAGCGACGGCGAGGTGTCCGAAGCCGATCTACAGGCGCTGGTTCCCGCTGGTGAAGGCGAGGGTGAAGGAGAAGGAGAAGGAGAAGGAGAAGGAGAAGATGAAAGTGAAGAAGGCGATCCAACCGAACCCGTGATCATCGAAGGCCCGCTGGCCGAGGGTCTGACGCCCACCAGTGCGCTCATTTCTTGGAAGACCGCCCTGAATGCGACGGGCACGGTGAGCTATGGGGTTGCGGAAGATGCGTTGGAGGAGACGGAAGTAACCGAGGGCGCCGATGGTGTGCAGCAGATTTCACTGACTGATCTGGAACCCGGCACGGCGTACTTCGTGCAGGTTGAAACCGCTGTTCCGAGCAGCACCTTGAAAAGTGAAAGCCGTGTCTTCAGCTTTACCACGCCCACCAGTGCGGACACGGTTGCCCCGGTGTTCATCAACGCGCCTGCCGTAG
Organism: Candidatus Hydrogenedentales bacterium; assembly: GCA_041859365.1. Classification (GTDB taxonomy): domain Bacteria; phylum Hydrogenedentota; class Hydrogenedentia; order Hydrogenedentales; family JAEUWI01; genus JAEUWI01. Next base: position 7,775 of record JBHEKR010000382.1, on the reverse strand, counting down.
ACGGCGTCAATGACACGTCGCTGCTGGTAAGCTGGTTGACGGATGAAGCCGCCGAAGCAGAGATCGTGGTGAGCGATGAGTTCGGCGTGGCGCAGGTGGTGGAGGAGATTCCCGCCCAGTCCCACACGATCGTGATTGAAGATCTGGACCCGTCCACCGCCTATACTTTGCTGGTGAGCGCCACCGATACCTCGGGCAACCGGAGCTCGGCCTCCCTCGAAGCAACGACGCTGGCGGATGAGGACACGACGGATCCGGTCATCGTGGACGGCTTGATTGTGGAGCACGTTACCGACACCACGATCCACGTTCGCTGGCGCACGAGCAAGCCCGCGACCACGGCGATGAAGTTCGGTGAAACCCAGGCTTTTGAGTTTCATCATACCCTTCCCGGGCTTCGCCTGGAGCATCATCTCGTCCTCGCCGGTCTCGAGTCCGGCACGGTACACGGCATGCAGATCGATTCCCGCGACTGGATTGGAAACGGTCCGGATGATACGGAGACCTTCCTGCTGACGCCTCTGGAGGAGCCGGTTGCCTCCACGCCGAGCTTTTCCGTGGCGCCCCAGGTGATTGGGTTGAGCGACACGACGGCGACCGTCTATTGGGAGACCAATGAGCCGTCGGATTCTTTTGTGACTTTTGGTGTTGGCGCGAGCCGCGCTTCGAGCGCGGGTTCCGCGGCGCTGGTGGTGCGCCATCAGGTTACCTTGACCGGGCTGATCCCCGGTACGACCTATGGATTTACCTGTACCTCCACCGATCTGGATGGACTTCGCGGGGAGGCGGACGCCGCCGGCCAGTTCTTTACAACCGACGCGACGGCTGATATGACGCCGCCGGTCATCGTCGAAGGTCCGGTGGTGGTGGGTCAGACTGATGCGGGCTTTACGGTGATGTGGACCACCGATGAGCCTTCGGATTCACTCGTGCAGTATGGTCCGGCGGGTGAAGCACTGGAATTGTTTTACCACGATGGCGCCCTGACTACGGAGCACCTGGCCACCATTCGCGGCCTGGAGGCCGAGTCTTCCTTCGAGCTTTCGATCCGGTCCACCGACCTGGCGGGCAACAGCACGGACGACAGCGAGATCCTGGAAGTTGCGACGGTTGACGATCCCGATGAAGATGGCCCCGAATTTATCGTGGAGCCAGTTGTCAGCGAGATCAACGAGAACACGGTGCTCGTGAGCTGGGAAACGGACGAACTTTCCAGCGGCGATATCGCCGTGGGCTTTGATGCGGGCGACTACGAGCTGATCCAGGCCACGTCCGGCCTGGCCACGAGCCATGCCGTGCTTCTGACGAATCTGGCCAAGGGTACGAACTATTCCTTCGTCATACGCGCCGTTGACCAGAGCCAGAACACGACGCTCGCCGACGACAGCGAATTTACCACCGATGGCGTGGTCCTTACCGGTGCGCCGCGTCACATTTTCCTGCCGGTGGGACAGAACCGTGCTATTCAGGTGCGATCGGTCCACCCGGGCGATACCTCCTTCACGTTCACGTCGGACGACACTTCCGTGGTGACGGTGACGAGCCGCGGAGTCATGACGGGCGTGGCCGAGGGCCGGGCGCGCATTTCGGTGACGGGGGTAGCGAGCCAGAGCACGTCGGTGATTCTGGTGGATGTGTATACGCTCCAGGATCCGAATGTCGATGATCTTTCCGGATTCTTTGCGCTGTTGAGTATCTTTCTGCTTCAAGACGGCGAGAGTGGCATCGGCGGACCCTGCTTTATCGCCACAGCCGCGTCGGGTACGCCCCTGTCGGGCGCCGTGACGCTGCTTCGGGACTTCCGTGATGAATGGCTCCTGACGACGAGTGCCGGCACCGCGTTGGTGGATGCGTATTATCGCGTCAGCCCTCCCGTGGCCGATGTCGTGGCGGACAGTCCGGCGCTGGCCCTGGCCGTGCGTGTGGCCTTGCTTCCTGTTCTGGCCTTGGTGGCGCTGTGGATGAAGAGTCCGCTGCTGGTCGCACTGCTGGGCGCGGTCGTGGTTTGGCGGGTGATGCGCCGTGCGCGGCGTGCCGCACGAGCCACCGTGCAGTGACCTTGCGTGTCCGTGGGTAAAATGGGTCTTATCGGTAAGTGCCTCAGAGATGAGTCCGCGCAGTAAGAGGGATTGAGCCCCCTGCCCGCGTGTCCCGGTTGACGAATTTGGAGTGAGCGAGACGATGGAATTACCGGGCCGGATCATGGCGCTGGATGTGGGCGATGCCCGCACGGGCGTGGCCGTGACCGATCCGAGCCAGACGATCGTTTCGCCCCATGCGGTGGTTCAGCAGCCGTCACGGGATAAAGCCATCGCCGAGATTCTGGGGTTGGTGAGCGCGCTCGATCCGATCCTGATCGTTTCGGGCCTTCCCCTGCTGGAAAATGGCGACGAAGGTCCCCAGGCCCGCCGGGTCCGTAATTTCATGGCCTTGCTGGCCGAGCGCACCGATGTGCCGGTGGTATTTGAGGACGAACGTTATTCCACCCTCGCCGCCGACGATGTATTTCACGCGCGGGGCGGCAAAGGACGGAAGCGCAAGGAAGTGATCGACAAGATTGCGGCGGCGCAGATATTGAGCAGTTACCTGGAGCGTCGGGAGGTCGGCGCGCGGCCGTGAAGTGAGCGATGTCGAGTGAAGACCTGATAGCGTCCGCGCGCAAGAACGAGCGGAAAAAGTTTCGCTTCTGGCGGTGGATGATTGCTCTGGTGCTCTATGGCATCGCCGGGGCTGTGGTCATCGTGGCGGGGGCGGCGGGCGTGGGCTACATGCTTTACGACCACGTCACCGCGCCTGGGGTCAAAGGGCCTGCCATGGAAGTGGCCGTGCCGAAGGGTTCCACGGGGCGCGATGTGGGCAAACTTCTGGCCGATGCGGGGCTGGTGGAGTACGAGGGCTTTTTTCGCCTCGCCCTTCAACTGGACAGATCGGGAAAGCAGATCCAGCACGGCAACTACGCGCTCAACCAGGGGCTTTCGGCGATGGAGCTGCTCCGGCAGTTGCAGGAGGGCCCCACGAAGCCACTGGAAGCGGATCAAGTCAAAGTTACCATCCCGGAAGGTCTGGCCATTGCCCAAATCGCGGAAATGCGACCCGACGGCGAGGCTTACGTGCGCGCGGCCGCAAATCCCGACCTGTTGGCCCGCCTCGGTGTGGCGTCCGATTCCCTGGAGGGCTATCTCATGCCCGACACCTACTTCTTCGACAAGGAACCCGACGCCGACGCCCTCGTCCTGCGGCAGGTGGATCATTTCGAGCAAGTCTACAGTGCGCTGCTGAAAGAAATTCCCGGCAGCGAAGCTCTGGATCGGAATATGATCCTGACCATCGCTTCCCTGGTGGAGGAGGAGGGTCGTGTGGAAGAAGAGCGCCCCATCATCGCAGCGGTGCTCTACAATCGCATTGAACTCGGCATGCCCCTCCAGATGGATTCCACCCTGCAGTATGCGCTGGGCAAATATGGTCAGCGCATGTTGAACGAGGACAAGGAAGTGGACTCGCGCTACAATACGTACAAGTACAAGGGGCTCCCGCCGGGGCCGATTTCCAGTCCCGGCGCCGCCAGCATCCGCGCGGCCATGGCCCCCGCTCAAGTGAACTACCTCTACTTCGTGTCCAACGCCGATGGCAAGACCCACACCTTTAGCTCCAACCTGAAGGATCACGAGGCGGCGGTGGCCCGTTACCGACGGGAGATTGCGGTGCAGCGGCGGGAGCTGGCCCAGTAGCAGCCCGCTGGCGGTGGCGAAAATCGGGGCTGGTCAATACGGTTCCTGCACGACTATAATGGCACAGGTGGCGGGAGAGGTCTCCGCCGGCCGGCAATCCGGCCGCCCATGGCTTGGGGTGGTTCTCGGAGGCCCAGGGTAAAACCAGCGGGGGAGTTCGGTTCGTGTTCAGATTTAATGTGATAAGACGGGCGGCGTGTCGGGTGGCGTTACGCTACGCTTTCCTCTCCAGCCTCTGGATCCTATTTTCCGATCAGGCGGTGTATCTGGCCTTCGACGACCCCGGCCTGATCACGTCGGTCCAGAGCATCAAGGGCTGGGCTTTTGTTACCCTGAGTTCGGTTGTCATTTACATTCTTATGTTGCGCGAGCTCAATAAGATCGAGCACGCGGAGAAGGCGCTCCGGGAGCAGCGCTCGTTTCTCAATGCGGTTCTGGAGAATTCACCCGCCGTCATGTATCTCAAGGACCCGGCGGGCCGCTTCATCTCCGCGAATCCACGATTCTGCGATCTTTTCCAGAGGTCACCCGACGAACTCGTGGGGAAGTCGGACTATGATATTTTCCCGTTGGATACGGCGGACCTCTTCCGAAAGAACGATCTCGAAGTGCTCGAATCGTGCACAACGATGAATTTCCACGAATTGGTTCCCCATCTGGATGGCACTTCGCACACCTATATTTCAGTCAAGTTCCCGGTGTCGGGCGCCCAGGGAGACGTGCTGGCGGTCTGCGGTATCTCCACCGACATCACCGAGCTCGTTGCACTGGAGGAGAAGCTCCAGCGGACCGAGCGCCTGAATGCCCTGGGGCGCCTCACCGGGGGCATTGCGCACGACTTTAACAATCACCTCACCGTTATTATTGGTTGTCTTCAACTACTTCAGGCCGATGGGGTGACGGACGAAGAGCGGGTCAATCTCGCGCGCGAGGGCAGCAGGGCCTCTTTCCAGGCGGCTGGCCTCATCGATCGACTGCTTTCCTTTGCGCGGAACCAGATTCTGCTGGTTCAGGAAGTGGAAGTGAACAAGGCGATTCGTGAAATGAACACCCTGATCGCCCGGAGTCTGGGCGAAGCCGTCACGATTAAGTATGCCCTTTATCGGGAGCCCCTCTTCGCCCTGCTCGATCCGGTGCAGCTCGAGAGCGCGATCCTCAATCTGGCCATCAATGCGCGAGACGCCATGGCCGTCGGCGGGGAGCTGACGATCTCCACCTCGCCGGAGGACGTGGATGAGCGCGATTCCACGGCCGACGATATTTCCCCGGGGCGGTACATCCGCATCGATGTGCGCGATTCGGGTAGTGGCATGAGCCCCGAGGTGTTGGAGCGGGTTCTTGAACCCTTCTTCACCACCAAAGAGCCGGGCAGAGGCACGGGGCTGGGATTGAGCATGGTGGACGGCTTTGCGCGCCAGTCCAAGGGATGCATTCGCCTGAACAGCGCGCCCGGCAGCGGTACGACCGTTTCCATATTAATTCCGGCAGTCAATGCCTCCGTCCGACTGGACGAAGAGTCGGCGGTGGCCGCCGTGGCCGCCGTCCGTCCCGGAAATGGCGAGGCCATTCTGCTTGTCGAGGACGAGCCCGCATTGCGCGCATTTGCCACTCGGGTGCTGGAGTCGAACGGGTATCGGGTATACTCCGCAGCCGATGGCGCGGAGGCGGTTGCCCTGATGAACGGGGGGACACCGCTCGAATTGCTTTTCAGCGACATCATGCTGCCGGGCGGCGTTCTGGGTCCAGAACTGGCCCAGCAGTTTCAGGAGCGCTTCCCCGGAAAGGGTGTCCTGCTGACCTCGGGCTATGCCAAGCCGGGTGTCTGGAGCACAGGCCCGCGGGCCGATATACTCAAGAAGCCTTATGGCCGCGACGCGCTCCTGACGGCGGTACGGGGACTGATCCAGACGCATTGACCCTATGGGGTTCGCCCAGGCGATGCACCGTAAGGGAAACGCGGGAGCGGCCAGGGCCGCCCCCGCGCGGTGATCTTCCGAAGTGCGTGATTTTTGATCGCGGCTATTCCACCCGTCGCCGATAGCGCAGGCCCATCACGGCCATGGCCAGCAGGGTCAGCCCGCCAAGGAAGAGGTCGCTGGCATATTCCGCGACGGCCTTGCGGGCTCCGGCGGGTTCCGGACAACCTTCGCCCTCGCCTTCCCCCTCTCCGGGCAGGATGGAGCGCAGGGCGATGGTCACGGACTTGAGTTCGCCGCCGGCGACATCCACAGCCACCGACTCCTGTCGGAAGCCGTCCGCGTTAACCACGATGTCGTAGGTGCCTTCCGAGATGGCCGGAAATGCGTACACACCATCGTTGTTGTTGGTTACCGATTTGAAGGAGCTGATATTCAGATCGATTTCCGCAGTGCCGATGCGCTTCTGCTCCGTATCGCTCCATACGGTGCAGAAGATGGAGGCCGCGAGCACGGCGGAGCTTCGCGCCAGCACGGGTTCCAGCACTGCCGGGCCCTCCACGCGCTCGCTGAACTCTTCGGGATTGGTGGTGCCCCAGTAGTTGTCCTGCATGAGGATTTCATCTTCCCGCTCGTTGATAACGGCGAGCCCTTCCACGCTCAAGAGGAAATCGTTCCAGCCGGTTTCCGGGTTGGTGGAGTCGCCGAGGGACTGGGTCTCGACACCGGCCTGCTTGCCATCCAATGCGCGCAGAATGATGGCCGCGCCGGGTTGCGGCGGATTGCCGAAGGTCTCGGGTATATCGGCGAAGGTACAGCGGCGAATTATCGGGATAGCCTCGCCGATATCGATGCCTACGCCAAGGCTGGAAAAGCGGCACAGGTCAACGATGGAAGCCGCCGGTCGGCTTCCGTCGACCAGCATGCCGGTCATGTCTCGGGCCTCCGAGCCCACCATATTCACTTCGGTGAGTTCCATGGCGACATCGTTCATATCAAAGAGGTAGTCGTCGCCCTCCGCGGCCATAATTGTCACTCGGCGCAAGGCGGAGCGCTGGGCGCCCGTGACCTGGCCAACGATGATGACCTCGGCGCCCGTCTCGGCAACCACGATGAATCGCGGTTGCAGGGTGATGTCTTCTTCGTAGACGCCGTCACCCACCACGATGCGCGCATCCTGGTAGCTGAGCGGGCGGGGAAGGGTCAGGGCGCGGCTGATGGTACGCATGGGATTCGCGCGACTGCCGTCGCCCGTTTCGTCGTTGCCGGTCTTGCCGACGAAGTAGGTGCGGTCCGGCGAGAAAGGATTCGTCGGGTCGCTGTTGGCGAGGAACTCATTCAGGTTGCTCAAGTCATCACCGTCTTTGTCCTCGTCGCTGTCGAAGCGGCGGGGATTCAACTTGTACTTGAACTCGAAGTTATCGGCCATGCCGTCGCCATCGGAGTCGATGGCGCCATCGCTGGTTCCGATGCAGGCTTCGATACAGGGTGAGAGGCCATCGCCATCGCCATCGGTGGTGTCGGCGCCGCAACCCTGGACACAATCCTCACCCTCACCCTCACCCTCACCTTCGCCTTCACCCTCGCCTTCTCCCTCACCAGTGTCGAATACCTCTATATAATCCACTCGCGTCTCCACGTCACCGGCATCGTTGTTGCCAATAATGCTCAACGTCACGGAGTACACGCCGGATGTGGTGTAGGTATGCTGTGGATTTCTCTCGCTACCAAAGGAACCGTCTCCAAAGGACCAGAACCAGGAACGAACTCCCGCGTCCCCACCTTCGGAGGTATCCTCAAAAAATACAGTGAGCGGTGCCACCCCCGACGTTACCGGGGCGTGAAAGTCCGCACGCAGTTGTAATTCACCTTCACCTTCGCCTTCGCCTTCGCCTTCGCCTTCGCCTTCACCTTCAACTTCACCTTCACCTTCACCTTCACCTTCACCTTCACCTTCACCTTCGCCTTCACCTTCACCTTCGCCTTCACCCTCGCCCTCGCCCTCGCCCTCGCCTTCACCCTCGCCTTCACCCTCGCCTTCACCCTCGCCCTCGCCTTCACCCTCGCCTCCCAATGGAGCAAGGAACCCGATCGTCAAATGGGGCCGATTGGCCTCCGTGGGATGTTCGCC